>JAWDNK010000001.1:0-41332 GCA_046534355.1 Candidatus Martarchaeota archaeon
AGGCCTAGCGGGCACGCCAACCACGACCTCTCCCGGTTTAACGTCCTTGGTCACCACCGCGCCGGCGCCGACCTTCGCGTTTTCCCCTATGACAACCCCGGGAAGCAAAATGGCCCCAGCCCCGATCTTTGCCCCCTTCAATACCTTTGGGCCTATCAGCCTCTCAGGAGGGGTTAGGAGGTGTTTGTCGTTAGTCATGATCACGTAGGGCCCCAAAAAAACGTCGTCTTCCACCTCGCTGTAAGGGGGTATGTAAACGCCCGTCTCCATCCTAACCCTGGCGCCCACCTTTACCTTCCCATCGATGACCGTATAGGAACCGACCAACGTCCCCTCGCCTATTTGCGTATCCTCCCGAATCATCACGTTATGACCAAAACTCACCCTTTCACCGATCTCGACGCCGGAGTAAACCGTGGCCCCCGGCCTGATATTGCACATACCCCCGATGCGCGTCAAGGCCTTACCACTCCCCTCTTGTCCCAAGGCCGGGTACCCTATCAAGGAGAAGTCACCTATCTTCGTCCCAGGACCAACCGATAACGGCCCCCAGAGCTTCACGAAGTCGCCGAGCTCGACCCCTTCTGCTACGTGCACCTCACCCAGCTTAACTACGTATTCAGCCATGGGGTAAAACGGTCGTCGTTTTTAAGGGCTAGTCGCCGGGACGCGATGCGGAAAAGCCCACCCGAAGACTCCACCCCGAAGCCCCGTCATTTCCCGAGGACGCGCTCCAAACCTGGGTATATCTCCAAGAACTCTTCTTGGACTAGCTGCTGGTATATCTGGAACACTATGCCCACTGCCAGCAATATCCCCATGCCCGTGCCCAGCGCGCCCAGCATATCCGCGACGCCGGCTATCACGCCTACCACGAGGCCGCTCACCAGCGTCAGGGCGTTTATCGGGCCTTTAAGCCTGCTCTCTATGACGGCCGCCTCCCGCCTGAAGCCCGGTATCTGCAGCCCGGACTCGACCATCTGTTCGGCCTGTTCCCTGGCTCCCATGCCCGACACCTCAACCCATAGGTATGCAAAAAGCACGGAGAAGAGCACCAGCAACGCGAAATTGCCTATGGCCTCCAGAGGATGAGCCGCGGTCATGGCAAGACCGGTTGGGGCCTGGAAATAGTAGAGTATGCCACCGGTGGGGACGGGATTGGAAGGATTCGTCATGTTGAAAGTACCTATGACGTTGAGTATTGGATTGCTGTTATTTGGATTCCAAATCGTCATCACCCTCTCCCCGAAGAACAAGAGCTGGGCAAACAGTATAAGGGCTAGCAAAATCGGCACGTTACTCACGTAAAGGAACTGCAGTGGCACTTTGGAGCGGAGCCCCCTGGCCTTTTCGTACGCAACGGGGATTTCCACGCTCATGCCCTGAAGCCATATGAGAAGAAGCGTGACCGCTATCATGGAAATAAAACCGGTCATATCGGGGGATCCGTTTGGCCTTATGAAGGCGGTCCAAATCGGTAGCTTCTTCTCGATCGCGTAGATCAAGTAAGGGATAGCACCCAACGGCCCCCCTTGGATCGCGATCGGGGATACAGAATCCAGCACTATGGATTCAGCCACCCCCGCCAATATGAATAGGGAAACACCGCTGCCTATACCCCAGCCCTTTTGCAGTAGCTCGTCCATGAGCATCACTATGTAGCTTGCGAAGAGCAACTGCCCCAATACCAGCAACTTGAGGTATACGCTCAGGGAACCAAACGCGCCACCGTAGATGAAGGCCAAGCTCTCGTAAAGCGCAAAAATTATGGTGAGAAACCTCTGCGAAGCGGTGAATTTGGCCCTGTCATCCTCGTTTGATAGGTCGATGTCTATGAGCTTCGATCCGGCCAATATCTGCATCACGAGGCCAGCCGTAACTATGGGACCTATGCCCAGCTGCATGAGAGTCCCGTTTGTAGAGGCGAAAATTATCCTGAAAGCGTTTAGCTGAGTGAAGGCAGACGAAATCGAGGGTGAAACGCCGTAAAGCGGTATGTCGGACATGATCAGGTAAACGACCAGCACGACACCCGTCCATATCAACTTCTCCGTCAGAGAAGTCTTCTTGGCGGGCTTGCGCGGTCCCGGTATGGCGTTGCCAGGAGGCGCCAGCACATCTATGGCGCGCATGTCATCTCATACCCTTTTCTGGATTTAAGCGTTCCCCGCCTCGGTTATTACAACTCCTCCCGCTTGCTTCACTAGCTCAACTGCCCTCGCGCTGGCCTTTTCGACCTTGACCCTCACGGGGTGAGTCAACTCACCCTTACCAAGTAACTTCTGGTATCCCAGCGCTCCCAGGTCGATCTCTTCTTTTCCCTTGCTAATCTCATCGAGCTCGTAGAGGTTGATGGTCCTGAGGCGCGTCGGAGATACCGAGTGGAAACCATGCCTGCCGTAAACCCTCACACCCTCTTTGGCCAGCTTGATGGTAAGCGACCACTTACCCTTGTGATATCCACTCTTTCCTGTACCCCCTCTGGCACCTTTTCCTCTGTGCTTGCCCACGCGTCCGTAACCCATGCTCCTCTTTCCCCTGTACTTGTGCGTCTTTTTCCTTATCTTTCCCGGAGACGGCATGAAGTTTCAGTTACGTCTATTCCAGGCCTTTAAGCGTTCCGAAGCGACCTGCCCTCAAAACAGGGGCCAAGTCGTAGGTGGCCGAGAAAACGAGCCAAGCAGACGCGGGAAAACGACGGAAAAATGGCAAAAAGCTAAGAGAAAAAGTAAGACGAGCAGGAAAAAAGAATCAAAAGAGGGAAGCGAGGTCGGAGAAAACGCGTGAAAAAGCAAACTAAGGCCATGGCGTCGCGTCATGCGCATCAACAGGGGTTTGATTTCCTCCCCTATTTCACCCCTGCGCTTGGCGAATTCGCCATAACCCTTTCTCGGGGGATGCAGCCGGAAGACCCTTGGCAAAGGGGAAAAATCTCCGCTCTCCACCCTCTTTACTTGATCCTCTGGCAGCTTCGCCCAACGAGCCAAAGCCGCCGCCGCTTCAGCGTCCAGCGGCCCCCAGACGACCTCCTTTTCCACGGAGCCCAGCATGCCCAAGTAAGACGGCGTAGCGTCGACCACCGCGGCGGAGTGCTTGCGCTTTAGCCCGAGAAACTCCAGCGTGGCCAGCTTCTTGGGAGAGAGCCCGGCCTCTCCGGCAAACCTTATCACCAATATCTTCGAATTCGTAGCCTCGACCAATCCTCTTGCCTCCTCGTCTTCTCCATGTTTTTTAACGCGTCGAACGCCGCCAGCGCTTGGTTCGGGGTCGTCCTGGTCTCTCCCAGGGTTCTGCTCCACGCGTCGCTTATACCGGCTAAGTAAAGTATCTTCTTGATGGTATCGCTGGCCACAAGGCCCGTTCCTCTGGGCGCGGGCCAAAGCATCACCCTTACCGATCCACTCTTTCCCACCGTGGCCAAAGGTATGCTGTGGGGCTCGCCGCAGCCGCACTCCCAGCTACCGCAAGCCCTGTGGACGTATATAAGGTTCAGCTTGGCCGCCTCTATGGCCTTGTTTTCAGCGTCGAGCACTTGCGCGGCCTTTCCCGACCCTATCCCCACTATACCGTCCCCGTTTCCCACGGCAACGGTTACCCTCATCCTCCTCACGGCACCGGCGTCTGTCTTCTTCTGGACGTTTTCAAGGCTTATCCGCTCAACCTTGAGATCGGACAGCAGTGCGTCAACGACCTGAACCTCCCTTATGGGAAGGTTTAGGGAAAAAACCTGGGATATATCCCTAATCTCCCCAGCGGCCACCATCGCACCGAGCTTCGTCTTAGGTTTCCACTCAGACAACTGCACCACCCAATTGCTTTCTAACCTCGTCGAAATGCGCCGGAAGATCGTAAGGCTCGAGTCCACGGGCCAGATACCTTGAGAACCGCCTGGAGTACCCCTGCGGGTCCTTCTCCTTGAGTTCTCTGGCGTACTCGGCCAGGGGTTCCATCCTCAGCGCGGATTCATCCAATTCTACGTCTTCGCTCATGCTCACGGGCAGGCCACCCTCGGCGGCACCCATGAGCAAGGCGAAAACCTTACCACCCTTGTGAGGGGCGTGCATGCCCAAGTCCGGTATCAACTTCTCAAACTTCAGGCCCTTTTCTCCCACCTTTCTCGCTAACAGAAGCCCGGTCAAGAAGGAAGCCGCCACGTTATCTTCATCTCCCTTCCAGCCAAACTTAGAAAGCTCCTTTGAAGAGGCTTCGGCCAGAGTCCTGTCCCCGTTTTGGTCGTAAGCGATGACCTGAACGGATATGATGTGGGTCGAAGGCCTGACCACAAGCCTAGGGCTACCCGACTTGAGGAGTTTAAGCCTACGCCTGTAGTCTGTCTTCTTTTCCCTCTTCCTCCTATACCTAGATAGATAAACTTTCCTAGTTTTCATCTTAACTTCACCTAGCCTTGCTCAGGAACCTCTTGAGGCTAGACAGGCTCGTGAAGGCGTTGCCCTTAACCTTCAGGTAAAGCGAGCGGTAAGTCACCCTATCTATCTCGTTACGCGCCCTGAGCAACTTAAGGTAAGCCCTCATCTTCCTGACCTTGTAAGCCCATAGCCTTTCTGTGCGCCTCCTGGCACTGGCCTTGCCCTTCCTGCTCCCCATTCCAGCGCGCTGCCCCCTGCTCTTCTTCATCATGAGCTCCCTAGCCCTTCCCCTAGAAGGCGTCGCCTTAGGGCGCTTCTTGATCGCGCCGCTCCGGATCAACCCCCTTATGTCGTCTTTCGTTATAGCTTCTGCAACGTCCTCCTCCCGTTCGGGGTCTATCCACACCCTGCTCTCCCCGACGCCCATTATGGAGGCCGCCAGTCTTTTCTGAAAACTCAAGTCCATATCGCATCACTTTCCCGCGTTCAACAGCTTAAGCTTTAGCTCTTCCGCCTTCGCTATTATCTCCTCCCTTTTCCTCCTGCCCACCGTGGAGGAGATGTAAATCGCGTGACCTGAGGGAGCCGAAAGGAGCTCGGCCACGTTGTGAACCACTACCGTCGGAAACCCAGATGGATGAAGGCCACGCACGTCGGCCGGTGACCTATATCCCGGAGATGGCATCGGCGGATGGCCAGCCACCTTCCTCTTTATTTTGCTGTCATCTCCCCTCGGCTTACGCCAAAACTCGCCAACCCTCTTGAACTTAAACCAATTGGTCCTCCTAAAGGCGATGGCCTTGGATCTCTTTTTGATTATTTTATCCCTCAGCTTCTCCCTATCGCGTTTCTCAAAACCAGAAGTGGACAATTACTGAGCTCACCCTTTTATAAATATCCCATCCTGAAATACCCTTCTATCGTAACCCGATAGTTTGCAGGCCGAAACGATGTTGGCGGCCGTCTGCCCGACCGCGTATTTGTCCGGCCCGCTTACCTTTATCTCCTCGCCGCGGACTTCGACCTTGGTATCCCCAACGATCTGGGCATACCTCTTGCCCCTCTCACCGATGAAGTTCTCTATTACGACTTTGTCGCCCTCTACGTGAACGTTCATGGGGAAGTGGGAGTAAGCCACGACCAGCGTCTTCTCGTACCCCTGCAACACGCCGTTGGCAGCGTTCTTTATGAGCGCCACCACGGTCCCAAACATGGCCCTGTCTTCCTTTTTCATGCCGCTGCCGGTGACCGCTATTCCTTCTTCCTTCTTCTCCAGCGAATAATTCCCCTTTGGTAACTTAAGCGTCAGTTTACCCTTTGGACCCTCTGCGAAGACTACGTTCTCCCCTTGTAGGTCGAGCTTTACGCCCTGCGGGGGGACCACCAACTCGGTCAAAGTCAGCGATTTCGGCATCTCGAAGAAAGAGGATAGGAGTATTTAGGGGTGACGTCCTAGAACAAGCGGGCCCTCGGTAAACGTAGGCCACCAGGACCCCTCCTATTTTCTTGTCCCTGGCCTCAGAACTCGTGAGCACCCCGTAAGGGGTCGAAACGAGGAGCGTACCCACGCCTTTTCCGGGCAGGAAACGGACGTCGCCGCTGATCAAATCATCCCTGTTGAGGAACAGGGGAGGGCGGATAGCGCCGCACTTGTTGATCCTTCCCAGAAGTTCCACCCTGAACTTCCCGTTTCTCCCGTCATCGACGTACTCGAAGTCACCTATGTATCCCAACTCGTGGAGTTTAGCCAAAGTGGAGGCCGCCAGCTTACTGGCCGGATAAACCAAGACCTCCCTCTTCCCCCTCTCTTCAGCCTTGGCTATACCATCCAAAACGTAAGACAAAGCAAAAGACGTCTTCACCACCTCATCTGTACTTCCTGAAGCCCATGTCCTGGGCTAGCTCCCTGAAGCATTGCCTGCAAAGGTGAAGGCCGTACGCTCTTATGGGCGCGTCATGACTGCCGCAGCGAGCGCAAACCTGAGCGCCCCTACCGTACTTCCTAACCTTAGGCGGTTTATATTTTCCCAAGTGATTTCACCTACTCAAACGTAACCTTAAATTTATCCTTCATGAAGCCCTCCGCCTCGCTCTGAGTCACGTATTTCTTCGGTGGCAGAGACGAGGGAAAATCCCTCCTTAGGGCAACCCTTCTACCCGGCTTACAGAGGGTGATCGCTATGTTCATGCCAAAGATACCCAGTTCAGGCACGTACTTAGTCCCAGGAATGGTTATGTGCTCTGATATACCGAAGTTATACGTCGACTTACCGTCGTAACTGCTCGCCTTTATCCTGCCATTAACCGCGGTGAGCGCCCTGCGAAGGAATTCCTCTGCGGACTCGCCCCTAAGGGTGGTCACTGCGGCCATGGGCTCTCCCTTGTGTATACCAAACTCCCTTATGGTGCGTTTTGCCCTCACAAGCAGGGGTTTCTGGTCAGTGAGCGACTGCAATACCGTAATGGCGGCGTTCTGCCTTTCCTGCCTACCCGCAAAAGACAAATTCACCGTTACCTTTTCGAGCCTTACTTCATCCATGTTATTCAAGCAGGTTCACCTCCAGTTGCACCCTTATCGGTCGAGGCCGAAACCGACGGCGCCCCCGAAAGCGCCGAAAAGATACGGTCATCTATGGCGTAAACGTGGTCCTTAGACGTCTGGAACGCGCGCCCATCAGGCGTGTTCACGTTGACCAGGTCCTCGGCGATGGAGGAAATCACCCCCAGCACTCCCTCGTTCTTACCACCAACTATGACCACCTGTGCCCCCTCCTTAACCGGGACCTCGACCGTCGGCACCCATTTTTCACCCTTTAACTCAAAAACCATCGATGAACCGACCCTCGCAGACGCAAGGGGATCTTCCTTGGCCATAAGGAACGTGCTGCCATCGTGGAAACTGAACTGATACTTTCCGGAATACAGCTTCTTCCCCTCCACCCTGAGGAACCTCGGACCCTGATAGGGTATGGGGAAAAGGCCAACCCCCTTCTTTGGTAGCAGGCAAAAATCACCGTGATCCTCAACAGAAATCAAGTCAAAGGCCCCAACCGGAAACTTTTCGTCCTTTCTAACCCTACCGTTTATCTTGACCTTTCCAGCTTGTATCGCGACTCTGGCCTCCCTGGCGCTGCCAGCCAGGCCGAATATATCCCTTACTAGCTTCACCAAGGGTACGGAGTACTCCTGCGAGTGCGGCCCTGGCCTAGGCTTGGCCAAGAACCTAACGCTCTTTCCGCCGCGCGGCCAAGAAGCCGGGATCTGACTTACCTTCATGTGTCTGCTTCCGCCCTTATTGGCCATTCGAATCACTCCCTGTTTTTTCCTCTGTTTCTCCTTCTCTTTCTCCTTCTCCTTCCTCCTTTACCTCGCGCGATGACCCGGCTTCGCCAGAACGCTCTTCTTTGGCCTCGCCCTGATCTCCTGATTTGGGCTGGGATTTGGGCTGCGCAACGGCTTGGGCCTGAGACGAAGCGGGTAACTCGGCCTCCTCCTGGGCCTCGCCCTCCTCCTTTTCGGGGGCAGCTATCTCTCTCTCGACCTCGGCCGTTATCTCCTTGCCCGTCTTCCTGCTTATTATTTTTCTCCTCCACTTATCTCCCATGTTCAACCGAGTTATCTCCAAATAGGATATAGAAATCTTTGGATAAATGGTATCACCTTTACCGCTTTTTTCGGTGATGCCCACGATTTCCACCCTACCCCTATTTCTCAGCACCCTCCTAACCCTACCGCGCTTCCCGGCATATTCTCCCTTAACCACCCTAACCGTATCACCCTCTCTGACGGGCATCGATCTTATCCCCAGCCTCGACCGAAGAGAAGCGGACAAATGGGCGTTTACTAACCGCCTGCGGCCGAAGGGATTACCCTTGGCCACAGACAACCTAAGTCTTTGAACAGTTGGTTTTTTGCTCAAAACAAACACCCCGGATCAAACCACCATTGTGGCCAGTCCGGCCAGCTTAACAACCCTTTCAGCGGCCTCCTTAGCCACCGGACCGTGAACGTCAGTCCCCTTTGGATCTCCATCAGGGGTCAGTATAACAGCGGCATTATCCTCAAACACCAACCTTGTGCCATCTGGTCTCCTCAACGGCATCCTTTGCCTGACAACGATTGCCTTGACGACCTGCCTCCTCATCTCCGGGTTACCGACCTTAACCGATGCCGTAATTATATTTCCCACCGTAGCACGAGGATAACGCCTTATTCTCCCCCTGTATCCCTCGACAGAGATCATGCTCACCACCTTCGCCCCGCTGTTGTCAGCGCAGGTGAGCTGAGTCCCCGCCGTTATCCCCCGCGATAAATGAGGCCTTCTGACCTCTACCGCTTCTCTACCTCCCCTCTTAACCATGAGACTTCACCCCTATAACCACAAAGGAAATGGTCTTCGATATGGGCCTGCACTCACCCACTATGACTTCATCCCCTTCCTTCACCTTTATGCAAGGTGGGACGTGCACGTGAAGACGCGTCCTTTCCCTTTCGTACCTCTCATACTTTGGCACCCACTTGGCAGTCTCCCTCACCACCACGGCGGCCCTGGTCATCCTGTTGGATTCAATCCTTCCCTCGAAGACCGCACCCCTAATAGTTAAATCGCCGTGAAACGGGCAATTCTTATCGCTACAAGCGCTTTCCGGCGCACGCATACCGAATAGGGTTTCAGCTGGCAAAAGCTCTCACTTCAATTACCAACTGCCCTTTTTAGCCTTTCTTCAAGGGCCCGCCTGTACTCGAAGGGAGGTATTCTCTTCCCTTCAACGCGGAGATCTTTAATCGACGCCTTGGGGTAAACCTTGCCCGATACCACAAGGGTGCGGGCTGTCTCGAATTCGCATATCCCCCTAACGAGGGCGCCGTTGAACTCGAACTCCAACCGTTTACCGTCAAACACTAGGTCTAATAATCTCACGCGTTTTCACCCAATAGCGTCAATATCCTAGCGATGTTCTTCTTCACGACCCTCAGCGTCCCGGGCTTATCAAGGGTTCCCTTGGACGCCTTCTCAGCGCTCAGTTTAAGCAGCTGCAACCTCTGATCAGAAAGGAGCTTTAACAACTCCTCCTTCTTCATCTTCCTAAGCTCTTTCGCCTTAAGCGACAACCTGCTCACCCGTCTTTTCTCCTTGCTGCGCCCCCTCCTTCAAGAACACAGCGTCTACGGGGGCCCCTGGCTTGGTTATTCTAACCTTAACGCCAACCAGCCCCTCCTTAAGCAGGGCAGGAGCCTTGCCCAACTCGGTCTGCGCCCCGAGCACCATGCCGCTCTTGTAGATCACCCCACTGGTAAACCTAGCCATCCTGGACTTAGCCACCGACAGCCTACCCCTGATTATTATCTCGACCCCGCGGGCACCGCTCTGCATGATCTCGTTCACGGCCGTGTTAGCTATCTTCCTGTAGTACATTCCCCTCTCCAGCTGCTCCGCCATGTTGAAGGCGACGGCTTGCGGTTCCAGATTCGGCTTGTCCAGACCATATACCAGCACGTGAGGATTATCTATGTTGTACTTTTTCTCCAGTTCGCTGGTCAGAGCCTGTATATTACCTCCCCTTTGGCCTATCACCATGCCCGGCCTTTGGGCGTACAATATTATCCTAGTCCCCAAGGGGGCCTGGGCTATCTCAACCCTGGATAGACCTGCCGACCTTAGCTCGTGGAAAAGTTGATCCTTCACCATGGAATATTTGAACCCTTTCTCAACAAAGTAATGCTTTACTAACAAAATCACGACACCTCTCTAAGCCCGAGCTCCATATGGATCAGTTGCCTTACCTTGAGGTCGTGCTGGCCCCTGGCCCTAGCGAAAAACCTCCTCACCTTAGTGCCCAGGAGAGCAGCCGCGTGAAAAATCACCAACTTATCCTCGTCGAGTCCCTTTGAGTCGGCGGCCGCAAGGGCGTTATTGAGCAGTGCCTGCAATTGCTTTGCCGCCCTCACCGGGTAGCCACCTTCAGCTCCCCTTACCCCCTTCAGGGGAGAGTGATGAGGGACATGCTTGCGGTGGCTAACGTAGTGTATGGGCTGCTCCATATTTATCACGCCGTCGAGTATGGCCTGCGCCTCTTTAACCCGCTTTCCGCGTATTGCGTCCATCAGCTCCACCGTTTTCTTATAGGAGGCGCGGGCGTTCCTAGCGCTCACTAACACCTCCTTGGACGGGTCTTCCA
This sequence comes from Candidatus Martarchaeota archaeon, assembly GCA_046534355.1. Taxonomy (GTDB): domain Archaea; phylum Thermoproteota; class Thermoprotei_A; order Marsarchaeales; family UBA168; genus UBA168. The sequence goes on from JAWDNK010000001.1 coordinate 10,547, forward strand.
ACTGGACGGTGTACTCGTACCTGGGCGTTTTTATCTCCAATAATTTGGTGCGGGTTCTAATAAGCTTTGGCCCAAGAGAGAAATCGCATTTCCGTATTCACAAGATGTTCGACGCGGGAACCCCAAGCAAACCATCCTCATCAGGTAAATCGCTCGGCCGAGCCCTTCAACGCTTTGGGACCTCAGGTCTATTATTACCGTATCGGACGATAAGGCCCAGACCTTTTCCGGCTTCCCCGCGCCCATTATCTGGCCCTGCTCGTAAATCAGGCCTGCTTCCTTCAGGACGAAGACGTGGTAGTAGAAGGTGCTTCTCTCCATGCTGGAGAAGCCTCCATTCCTCAACTCCGTGTAAACCGCGCTGCTGGGCTTCGGTCCCTGGCTCAAACACTTAATTATGGATAACCTGGCGGGCGCCTGAAGCGCCCTTACTAGGGTGGGCAAGTCCGCGTACCCAAAGGATAGGGCTTTTGACATCAGGTTATCTCATTAGATGCTTTATGCCTTACGGCCAACGCCGCAACAAAACGCAGCACGCGATACGGGGCGTATAGGCGACTAACGCGCACGCACAACAACGCGCACGCGCGCACCTCATCCGCATTCCAACAAGCGGGATACTTGGTTCGGTAAGTTCCTCAGCGTTTAGGCTACGACGGAGAACACGGCCGTTCCGGTACGATCTTTCTACTTTCGGTTTCCCCGTCAAGTTCAAGCGGGCTGGTCACCTGGACGGCTTACGGAAACGCCTCCCGCTCCCCTGACTGAGTAAACCGACTCGGCCACTTCCTTCAAGGAGTTGGAAAGCGCGTCCATTTTTTCCCCGCAAAGCACTACGACGCTCCCGCCGAAACCTCCACCGCTTATTTTGGCGCCCAATGCCCCATGCTCAAGCGCAGTCCTGATCAGGGCCCTTGAGCGCTCATTCACCACTCCGAGCTGCTCCAGATAAGCCTCGTTTTCACTCATAAGGGAGCCGAGGGAAACCCAGTCCCCTTTCCTGATCGCGCGAACCGCCTCATCCGCCAAGGAGCCTATTGCCTCCATCAAGTCATCAAAGCGTCTCCCCATTTGCTCCCTGCGCCTCCTGACGAACTCCACCGCTGCGCCCGTCTCCATCTCCTTTTTAGTATACGCGAGCAGAAAACGGGGGCCGTCCAAACGTCCGATCGAGGAAAACCCACCTTCGAAGGACGCGTTAACCTCGAGGACTCCGCCTACCGAAACTGCCAGGGTATCCATGGGACTCGCCCTTCCCTGAACAGAAACCTCGACCTCCCTGCCCAAGGCAGCCAAATCCGCGATTCCTAAAAGCTTTCCATAGGCAGCAGAATAGGCCGCCAAGGTGCCAACGGCTACCGATGCGCTACTCCCCAGCCCAGATCCGAACGGGATATGGCTTTTTATGCCGATCCTAACCGGCAGCGCGCTTCCCATCAACGCCCAGACCTTCTTGACCGATGTAGAAACGTATGGCAGCGCGGTTTCGCCTCCGCCATTCAGGCCGAGCTCGGCCGTGATCCTACCGCCTGGAAACTCCGACTCTATAATCACGGCATCTTTTAGGGGATGATCAACGATCACCTCTGTGAAGAGGTCAATGGACATGACCAAAGCTGGGTAGCCGTAGACTACGGCGTGCTCTCCGAATAGCGTCACCTTAGCAGGGGCAAGGGCGCGAGCCAGCACGCCGATTTCGCCTCATCGTGACATCCCGCTATCCCTTTTGTGTTTTTCTTTTTCCCGCCACGCTTCTCCCGCGATGAGGCGGTGTTGGCATTCACACGTGGGTAAGCCCACTAAGACGGGCACGTCGACGACTACCCGGGTAAGAGGCCTCATGAACTCTTCGGGGGATAGATGAAACCAGAAACCCGGCTTAGTTCGGCTTGACGATGAGAAAGGCACACTTACGTTTTCGCCGGCATGCCACAAAGCCATCCAAGCAGTAAATTACCCCGTCCTCACGGACGGGGTCTCTGGTGGAAAAGACGAAGGGGAGCACAGCGCGGGCCGAGTCGACGTCATGGATTGTAATATTCGTGCCCGTGCTGATGCCCATGTCCATGCCCACGCCCACTCCGTCCTACTTATACCTCACTTATACCTAAGTTCGTACCGATCCGGTCAATTGATTGTGGTTCTCTGAAAAAGGTTGGGGGAAAGGCCGTACTCTTGATGAAAACTACGTTTAGAGCAACTCATCCGAAGAAAGACGTCAGGGACGTCTGGGTGCCGGTCGCTTGGGGCCTCTTCTTCAAGCGCGCCAGGTTTTCGAGCACCCTCTCCCTGGAAAAGTCATGCTGGTCGCACAAGAACGACACCACCTTCTCGACATCAACCTCTCCCCATTTTGGATCTTGAACTGGGTTAACCTTGGGTGAAAGGAACAGCTCCCTCAGCGATAGTGGGGAGGGATCGAGACCCTTGGCCTTTACAACCCCCTCGAGATTTCCGTACTGCCTTATCAGAGATAAGGCCTTCTTCGGACCAATGCCCTGATAGCCCTCGTTGTAATCGGTGCCTATCATTAGGCCCACGTCCACCAGCTGCTCACGGGTTATCCCGAGGGACTTCAAGGTCTTGTCCAGTGATATAAGCTCGATTTCTACAGGAACGTAACGGTTTTCGTTGGCGACCTTTCTCCTCCCCGATACGGTTAGGTTTCTTACAAGCCTGTCCGCACCGAACAAAAGGGAATCGTAATCCTGACTTCCCACGGCCCAGGCTTTGCCCTCCTTAACCATCGCCGCGGCCTGCGCTTCACCCTCTGCTGCAGCCTGGAACCAGGGTATACCCATGGCGTCTAGGAGCGTTTTCGCCTCGTCCACCATCGCTTGCGTGAGGAGGGCCGCCCTCTCACCGTACTTCCGCGCCTCTTCCTCGTTCCCGGCTTGCACGGCCTGCTGATACAATCTCTCAGCGGCGCGCCTCAACTCTACCCTCTCCTCAATAGTCTTCTTCTTCTCCTTTATGGCAGGCCCGTCGAAAACGTAGACGGGCCAAACCCCCTTTTCCAAGAAGTTAACCGTACGGTAAAAGAGACCACTCAGGTGAGATGTGATCCTTTCCCTGCTGTCCATCAGAGGCCTACCATCATCCCCCCGTATGATGCTTAAAAATTGATAAAGCGCGTTGTGACCATCTATGGCGATGACCTTTCCGGAGAGCTGTTGAAGGGTGACGTTTTCCCTAACGACTATGTCCCGGAGGTCGACGCCCATAGCGTTCTATCCCTCCGCCAAGGCCACCAGCTTAGTGCTATCCTTGCTGGTCACCGTTATGAGCCCCCTTATCTCCATTTTCATCAGTGCCTTCTCAAGCTGGCCCTTTTCCACCTCCCCCAACTCGTCGGCGATGCGATCCATTATGTCTTTCTCGCTGACGTATACCTTCTTGGCATCCTTGCTCAGCAGGAACTCAAGCACTACCTCGTCATATGGTTTAGCGACCTTCAAGAAACCCTTCATCAAATCCACCCCAAGAGCTCCTGCTTCTCAACGCGGCGAAGGCTCTTGGCCTTCTCGTTCCACTGCTGGTAGAACTTGATCATGTCAGGGGTTATGGATGGCCTCACCGAAGATAGGGCCTTCTCGAAATCCGATAAAGTCACCTCAGCGGCGTTTATATCCCTCTTGAGCGCGGCCATACCTGCTTCTCTCACTAGTTCCTCTAGGTCAGCGCCCGAATAACCCTCCGTCCTTATGGCAAGCTCGTCCAAGGAAACGTCCGAGGCCAACGGCATCTTGGACGTGTGTATGCGAAGTATCTCCTTCCTTGAGCCAACGTCGGGAGGAGGTATGTACACCAACAAGTCTAGCCTACCCGGCCTGAGCAAGGCGGGATCAAGCATATCCGGCCTGTTAGTGGCCGCAATGACCACTATGTTTTCAAGCGATTCCATCCCGTCCAGCTCGGTTAGGAGTTGACTTATAACGTTCTCGCTGACCCTTGAATCGCCGTAAGACAACCCCCTCATGGGCGCTATGGCCTCGACTTCGTCCAAGAACACAACGCATGGCGCAGATTGCCTCGCCTTCCTGAATATGCTCCTTATGGCCCTCTCGCTCTCACCGACCCATTTGCTGTAGATCTCCGGGCCCTTTATGGATATGAAGTTGGCCTCGCTTTCCGTGGCGACGGCCTTGGCCAAAAGCGTCTTGCCGACTCCGGGAGGACCATAAAGCAGAACACCCTTAGGAGGCCTTATGCCGACCCTCTTGAAGACCTCCGGCTTCTCCAAGGGCCATTGGACGGCCTCCTTCAACGTCTCCTTAACGTCGTTCAACCCCCCTACGTCATCCCACCTGACCTCCGGGACCTCCACGTAAACCTCCCTCAGGGTCGTGGGGACTATATCGGGCAGAGCCTTCAAGAAGTCATCCATGGTGACCTCCATCTTCTCGAGGACCTCCGCGGGGATCTCTCCCTCTATGTCCTGTATCTCAGGCAAGTACCTGCGCAGAGCTCTCATGGCGGCTTCCCTCACTAGGGCAGCCAAATCCGCCCCCGTATATCCGTTGGTCATGTCCACGAGCCGCTTTATGTCAACGTCCTTGGCCAACGGCATACCCCTAGTGTGTATCTGCAGTATTTCCTCGCGTCCCTCCTTGTTGGGTATGCCGATTTCTATCTCCCTGTCGAACCTTCCTGGCCTCCTGAGGGCGGGATCGATGGCCTGGGGGATGTTGCTAGCACCTATCACAACCACGTCGCCCCTCGCCTGGAGCCCGTCCATCAACGCCAATAACTGAGCGACCACGCGCCTCTCTACCTCACCGGTGACCTCCTCCCTCTTGGGAGCTATGGCGTCGATCTCATCTATGAATATTATCGATGGAGCGTGCTTTTTGGCGTCATCGAATATCTCCCTCAGCCTTTGCTCTGATTCCCCGTAAAATTTGCTCATTATCTCAGGGCCATTGATCGAAACGAAGTAGGCGTCCGTCTCGCTGGCGACGGCCTTGGCCAAAAGCGTCTTGCCGACTCCGGGAGGGCCGAGCAAAAGCACCCCCTTCGGGGGATCGATGCCCAGCCTCCTGAAGAGCTCCGGGTGCTTCAAGGGAAGCTCTATCATTTCCCTGACCCTGAGTATGACGTCCTTCAACCCACCTATGTCATCGTAGGTTATGGGCCTGCCCTCGCTTCCCTCTATTGGCTTATCGGAAATGACCACCTGGGTGTCATCGGTGACCAAAACGATACCTGGCGGCCTCACAGCGACCACGGTGAATATCATGGACTGACCAAGCACAGGTATGAGGACCTTATCCCCTTGGACGATCACGAAATCGATCAGGCGCTTCTTGACGTAGCTCGAGAAACCCTCATCAACGCTAACCTGAAACGAGGAGGAGGCAAGCTTAACCATCTGTGCAGGTTTGTAAGTACCCTTCCTCACAACCACTTTGTCTCCGAGCGAGGCACCTATGTTTTGCCTGGTCAAGCCATCCATCCTTATTATGTCCTGATCCTGATCCTCAATGTAGGCCGGCCACGCGATAGCGGCGCTTCTCCTCTTGGCGAAGAGCTCTACGACGTCACCAACCTCCACGCCGAGGGCCTGCAGAGCCGCTTGATTTATCCTGACCTTGCCCCTTCCGTAATCGCGGGGCTTCGCGTCTGCAGCCCTGAGTATTATTTCGCGCTTCTCCTCCCCCTCGTTTGACAATGACCTCACCAATATTAATCAGAACCAACGCTTTAACCCTATCGTCCAAAATAGGTAAAAGCCAAGGCCGAGCTCTGGCAAAAGAGAAGATTTTCACCGCAGGGGCCTTCGTAGCTTCACCAGCGTTGAAAAAGGCAAAGGTTATATCATGCCCAATAAATTTGATTATGGCTTACGATCAATCGGAAGAAGAAAGGGTGTCTTATGATCGGTCCATATCGTCCCTTATAGACCACACCAGGATTGTGCAAGAAGCCCTCCGCGCGGTCCTTTCGACGGCGGAGGCGGTTAGGCAGAAGGACCCGAACTCCTCGTCTGCATCTTACAAAAAGCTGCTGAGCCTGAAGGAGACTGATGAGCTCAACACCCGCAAGAAAGTAGAGCAAACATTGGCTGGAGCCCAGCTCGTATCCAACTTTGCTGCCTCCCTGCTCTCGGCAGATGACTTGATAACCGAGGTATCCTCCTTCGCTGAAGCCGTAAGCTTCAGATTAAACGCCATGACCAGCGAGGACTTCTGCCTTATGCTTAACAGCAAAGAAAAACAGAGCGAAATTTTCCTCAACGGTATAACCGAGATAATCGCCATGGCCTTCGATGCTTTTGAAAAAGCTAAATCAGCCCTTCAAAACCTTAAGTCGGATACGGTAAGGGCGGTCCAGCTGACCTATGAGGTAGATGCCATGGAGGCCCAAGTAGACCACAAGCAAAGGGAGCTAGATCTAAAGGTCCTAAGGCTCAACGTTGCCCTGCCGTGCGTGCTGCTGATGCACGAAACGGTTCAAAGGGCCGAAGAAATGGTCGATTCCATACAAAGGTTATCTAGCGCCGTCAGGGTCCTGGCTTTGATGCGCGGAGGATTGTCCTGATATTTCCCGCGTAAACCGATGCCGTCAATCCAGTTATCAATACATCCCACCAATAAAGTATCAACCTTATCAGGATAGTCGCGGCGAGGGCGACCGGTAGGGGAACTCCAAGGGCAACATACGATAAGCTCATGGCCGCCTCCACGAAGCCCAACATGCCGGGGATTCCTATGGGGATGCTCGTTACGAACTCACCAACCAACATAACGAGGGTTATCTCCCAGAAATTTATGCCGTAGTAGTTCAGCGATACGAAAACCCAGTATGAGATCGCCGCGGCCAATAAGAGCCTGAGCACTATGATGAAAAGGGATAAGAACATGGCGCCGGGAGAACTCATCATGTCGGATAAAGCCTCGTTGAACTGCGTTGTTGACCTTTCCGCCTCAGCCTCTATCTCCCTGTTTACCTTTTTGACCTTCCTCACGAAACGGTAGTAAACGGAGAATAGGTGCTTTGACGCCCAACTCACGAGCCCTTTGTGTCTCGAGGCCACCAGTATGAATACACCGGCCGCCACCGTTAACCCCACGAAAAACAAGAAGGGGTAAATCAGGTGAAACCTTGGCCTATCAGCGAAGTAAATGATGAATATGCTGGCAGTGGTTATTATGGCGTAGGCGAAAGCGTAAAGCACCCTTTGCACGATCACGCTCGCCGTTGAAGCTGACGTGTTATTACCCTCTCTGCCCATCAGCAAGGCCCTAGACACGTCCATCAGCACCCCTGCTGGGGTAACGTAAAGCAAGAACAGACTGGACCACGTTATCCCCACGCTCTTCTTCAGCTTGACCCTAATGCCGGTTGCCCTCAATAGGACATGCCAGGAAAGGGCGTACAGAAACAAGCCGAAGACCTCCAGCGCCGCGCCGCCAGCCAGAAGCACTGGATCAGTCTTGCATATGACCGAGAGCGCGTTCGTATCCTTCAGTAAGTAGAACACAACCACGAGCAGGAGGAGAGCCACTAGGATGACGAGCGCGCCGTGGAGGATGGAAGACTTCATAGGAGTACGTGGGCACGGTATAAATGCTTAGTTGATTCAGCTATACGGTTTCAACGCTTTCCAAGTCGTTTCAGCCATTTACCGATGGCCAAGGCGACGCCGTGCCCAGCTTTTAAAAATGAATCGGCAAGCAGACATAAAGGGGCAAAATTCGGCAACGGAGCCCAGCCGTGAAAAAGCTTTACTCCTTCCGTCCTTGGAATGACGTGGCCAAAGGTATATTTAATGGAAGGTCGGTCTTGGTATTGGACAAAGAGGAGGGGGGCAAGCTTTACGCCATGGGGTACTACGGCCGTCCTCTATCCGTCTACAAACCCAAAGAAAAGGAGATATCGTCGGAAATAGAGCTGTCGCCCGTAGAGGCCCTTTATTTGGCCAAGACGGGCGCGCTCGAGGTTTACCGGGGAGAGAGAAAGCTATCATGGGAAGAACTGGAAAACGAACTCCGCAAAGACATAAACAACTTTCGCGAGCTCTACATGGTCTATGAAGACCTTAAGTCCAAGGGTTACATCGTGAAGCCCGGGATGAAGTTCGGGGCCGATTACGCCGTATACGAATACGGGCCGGGAATTGATCACGCGGTTTTCCTTGTACACGTGGTTTTGGCTTACGACGCTTTCGAACCGGAGGAAATCGTTAGGGCTGGGCGGCTTTCCCACGGGGTTAGGAAGAGGTTCGTAATGGCCTATCCGAACGTTTCTAGCAAAAAAGTGGAGTACGTGGTTTTCAGGTGGGTTAAACCCCGAGCGACAAAAGGAAGACGAGCCTCGCCCTTCAGGGCGGGGAGGGGGTCAGTTTCTTGGGCAATCTAGACCTGGTAGTCCTCCAATCCACGCCGGCTTTGCTGCCCGCCAGCAGTATGGCATCGCGCTTCTCCACAAGCCTGTCCCTGTATTTCATCAAATCCTTGAGCATCACCGGGATCTCCCCCTCAACGGTGTGCTTAGGGTAGAAACCCAGCTCGGGCAGAACGTGCCTCTCCACGTTGTAATAGTGGCGTTGAGCCTCTACCCTGGGGTCAGGTACTGGCCTTATCTCCACGCTAAGGCCAAGCTGGTCACCGGCCTTCTTGACCATTTGGGCCAACTCCATGACGCTCCTGCTCTCAGCATATTGGTTGACCACTCTCATGGTTCCCGTCTCCGGTGGGTGCTCGATAAGGGTTGCCAAGGCAGTTATGCTATCTTCTAGGGAAATGAAACCCCTCGTCTGCCCCCCTTCGCCGTAAGGGGTAAGGGGTATACCAGCTACCGCCTCCACACAATACCTATTTAAAACCGTCCCCCATACCTCATCGAAGTCGAAGCGTGTCCTCAGCTCCTCATCCTTCATGTCTTCCGTCCTCGTCCCGTAGACAGGCCCTTGATGCACGTCGGTCGCAGTGAGACCCCAAATCTTCACCGCGAAGGATATGTTGTTGCTGTCGTGTACTTTGCTCCAGTGGTACCAGCTGCCGGCCTGCCTCGGGAAAGGCAACCTATCCTTCCTGCCGTGGTATTCCACCTCGAAATAGCCCTCAGCTATGTCTATGTTCGGTGTGCCGTACTCACCCAGGGTCCCCATCTTCAAAAGGTGGGCGCCAGGCGCGTGTTCCTTAATGGCGTAGAGCAGATTCATAGTCCCTATCACGTTGTTCTCCATGGTGAAAATCGCGTGGTTTAGGTCGATCTGCGAGTAGGGCGCGCTTCTCTGCTCGGCGAAGTCCACGATGGCGTCAGGCTTCTGATCCTCCACGAAGGAGGAAACGAAGTTATAGTCCCTTAGGTCACCCTCCCTAAAGACGACGTCGGCCCCGTAAACCGCTTTGACCGCCTTTAACCTATCTTCCATGCTAGGGATGGGTATGGCAGACCAGGACCCCACTTCCTCCACGGCCCTCCTCGTGTAAAAGTTATCCGCGGCAGAAACCTCATGACCGTGGGCCACCATCCTTAACACAAGGGGCCAACCGAGGTACCCGTCCGCCCCCAGTATCATTACCTTCATGACAGTACTCGCATTTTCAGCGCTTTAAGGATACCGAATTCCAGTTGACCGGTTACCTCGGCGAGTCGGTGAAGGGCCCGTCATCGAGGAATGGGCTTCCCGGTTCGCCGGGGCGCCCGTGGGCCGGCGGGAAGTACCCCCGGGGCGCTGAGGAAGGGGCGCGGTCATCCCCGGGCACCTCGCCCACCTCTCAGAAAACGGCGATCACCATCACGCCTTGGGTACATAATATCGCTAACGCCTGCTGCAACGTTTGTTTTAAGGGGGTTATCCGCCACCGCCTCTAAGAGACGAGGTTTCCCTCATTTATTAGAAAAAATTTCGCTTCTTTTTAGCCCCGGACTTGGTCTTTTCCTCCTGCTGCTTCTTAGCCCGCTCCTGCTTATAGACCTCGTCCAACAACGGAGACCGCTGTTGTCCTCCCATACGTCTTCCCCGTGGCGTCGTACATAAGGCTTTCCAACAATCCCCATCAACTGGACCGAGAACCGTCCATTGAGATCGCACCATCGAGGGTCATTGCCCTCACAAAGCGCTAACGGGCAGAAGCGGGAAACCCCCGAATCCAGCTCATAAAGGGGCCGAGCTCGTTGTCCGCTCTACGCGGTTTCGCGGGCTCTGCGGCTTTGCGCCCATCGTGGCTGCGAGGACGTTCAGCGTTATCAACGCCAAAGGTATCGCCTCGTCTGTCCTTATGCTTTTGAGGACCTGACCGGGATCCATGTTCACAGTGTAATCGCAAAGCCCCTTCATCGAAACCCCATCCCTTTTCGCGATTTCCGATAGGTCGCTGGATGGCGAGCCAAAGATCAAGAACGTCTCTTTGAACCTCTGCGCAACGTTGAGCAGGGTCACCCCCAGCTTCCGGTAATCTTCGCCGTACCTGGACGTCGCAATCTTGAACCCCTCTAACTCCTTTAACGTAGCACCCAAACCTTTGCGGGTCCTCCTGACAAAAAAACCCGAATACAGCGTTGGACGACAGAGCTCACCCTCAAGAGGAGAAAGCGAAGTTATGCGGATGAAGGTCAGCCCTTCCATACCCGGCGGTGCGGGCGTGGGCTCCCCCCCTTTAACGACCGCGAACTTATCCGCGTCAACCCACGCCCTTTTACCCTCTAGGAGAGCTACTCTAACATCACCGACCGAGATCCTAGGGCTCTGCGGGTGGGTTGGTATGTTTATGGGAGGCATTAGACCCGCGTACTTCAGGTCCTCCTTTAGCGGAAAAATCCGCCTCCTGAGATAGGGCGGTATAACGGAGAACTTGAGCAACGTTTCCAGGGCGGAAGCGAAGCGATCGTCGCTGGAGCTGTATTCCCTGTAAATTATTACCTGGTTAGTGTTCGCCATGGCAGCGAACCTAGCCATGAAGCCAACCCTTAGCGTGAAATCGGCCATGTTATCATGCGTAGAAAGCGACGAGTCGGGTATTACCAAGCTCACGGGGTTGGGCCAATCGTGCATGCCATAAGTGAGTTGCATGCTTAAAAGGGGGAACGTTATTTTCTTGATTAAGCATGGGACACCGTAGCAGGCATGCCCCACATCGGGGTTCCTTAGCCTTCAGACCGAGGAAGAGAGCCAGCAGTATAATACCGAGGGTGCGCACTTGGGTGATGGCCAAATCGGGCGGCCTTGCCGGCCTAGCCGCCTACAAGGTGGGGATGGGTCACCTGGTATACACGGAAGGTTACAAGGCATCCCCCAACTTCGGCAGAGACGTCAGCTTGCCATATACGCTTCTGGAAGTACCGCCGCTGACCGTATTGGGGGTTAGAGTTTATTCTCAGGGCAAGTGCTTAGGAGAGAGCTGGGCTTCTCTAGACGATAAGTTCGTGAAAAAACTGAGCAGAAGGACAAAACCGGGGAAGGGCTCCTCCGTAGACCAGCTGAAAGCCGTGAAGGCCGACGAGGTGAGGGTGCTCTTAGCCACAAATCCGGACCAAACGGGGGTGGGAAAAAAGACGCCCGAACTCCTTGAAGTCCCCGTGGACGCCGCGGACGCCGCATCCGCTCTGGAGTACGCTTCCGGGCTCTTGGGCAAGACCGTAACCTACGGTAAGGACGATTATTTCCCCGCCTTCAAGCCTGGGGCGGCCGTCGATGCGGTAGCAGTCAGCAAAGGCAAGGGCATGGCCGGGCCCATCGCGAGGTTCGGCATGAAGCTACTACCTCACAAATCGAGGAAAACCAAGCGGGGTCCAGGTGCCACCGGGCCCCAACGCCCCGGGGTCGTGCCAGCCACGGTGGGAAGGCCGGGGCAAATGGGCTTCCACCACAGGGTAGAGCACGACAAAAAAATAGTGTTCGTCGGCGATGCCTCAAAGATGAAGTTCAGCGGTGGGATGAAGCATTACGGTATCCCACGCTCCACGGTAATAGGCGTTTCAGGCTCGGTGCCAGGACCCGCAAAGAGGCTGGTCATTTTGCGGCTTTCCATAAAGGGCAAGCCCATTGAGCCTCCCGCCATAGCGTTTAACTCGATTCAATGAGGTGCATCAGTAGTTGTACGAAATCGAAAGCTTAGAAATCCCGGTCTACGACCTGACCGGCTCACAAGAAGGGACAATTACGGTCAAATACCCCAAGGTTCAAACGATAAGGGATGACCTCATATTAAGGGCTTGGATATCCAGTCAGTCGATGTCTGCTCAACCCCAAGCCAGGAGCACAGAAGCTGGAAGAGGCGTGAGTGCAGTTTCGTGGGGCACCGGTAGGGGTATTTCAAGGGTGCCCAGGATGTCCAACGGTAAGGCTGCCTTCATATCCAGCGCCAAAGGAGGACATCTCGCTCACCCCCCTCGCGTCCGGGAAAAAATACACAAAAAGATAAACGAAAAGGAGAAGGCTTTAGCCAAACTTCACGCCCTGCTGGCGACCTTCTCCACCGAGAGGGTGAAAGCCAGAGGGCACGCGATACCAGAGAAAGTGAAAACGCTGCCCTTGGTATTCTCGGATAAGTTGGAAGATGTAAACAAAACGCTCGAGCTATACACCGCGTTATCCAACCTGGGTCTGAACGAGGACGTCGAGAGGGCCAAAGAGGGAACAAAAATAAAAGCCGGGAGGGCCAAAATGCGCGGAAGGGGAAAAAGGGTACCCAAGTCACTTCTGATAGTCGTTTCGAAGAAGGACGCGCCCCTGTTGCGGGCTGGTGCAAACGTCCCCGGCGTGGAGGTAACCTATTACAAAAACCTGGGGATACCTTCGCTCGCGCCCGGCGGACAGGCCGGTAGGTTGGTGCTTTGGTCTAAAGGGGCTTTAGAAGAGGTGGAAAGAGAATGGCTTACGAAACAGTGATACTATCGCCAGTTTCAAGCGAGGCCGCCATCGCCGAAAGGGAAAACAACAACATCTTGGTGTTTTACGTGACGCGGAAAGCCACTAAAGACAAAATAAAGAACGAAGTGGAGGCTAGATTTAAAGTTAAAGTAATAAAAGTAAACGTTGAAAACACCTTCAAGGGGAAGAAGGCCTACGTCAAACTTTCCCCCGAATTCAAGGCCAGCGAATTGGCCACCAATCTAGGGCTGTTGTGATGGGTGATCGCGATGGGAAAACACATCCTGGTACAAAGGGAAGGCAGAGGAAATATAAACTTCCGTTCACCATCCTGGCTCAGGAAAGCCAAAGTTGGTTTTCCGGACCCTGGTACAAAGGGAGAGTTCGTGGTTAGGGACATAATTCACGAGCCGGGTAGAGGGGCGCCCTTGGCCCTCCTCTCCGGCAAAAGCGACCAAAACAAGCGCTTTTATGTCGTGGCAATCGAGGGATTGGGCGTAGGCTCTACCGTTAGGGTGGATCCCGACGACGCCCCGAAGCAGGGCGACGTAGTCCCGCTGAGCAAGGTACCGGACGGAGAAAGGGTATCCTCGGTAGAGCTCAGGCCAGGCGACGGTGGAAAGCTTGTAAAGGCCTCCGGCGAGTACGCCATAGTTTCGGGCCACACTCCCACGAGCGCGCTTTTGCTCATGCCATCGAAGAAAACCAAGGAAGTCCCGCTCTCCTGCAGGGCAGTAATGGGAGTTGTAGCCGGTGGGGGAAGGGCAATGGCACCGATGCTCAAAGCGGGTGTAGCGTACCACCTATACAAGAGAAAAGCTCGGAAGTGGCCGCAGGTTAGGGGTGTCGCCATGAACCCGGTTTCGCACCCACACGGAGGTGGAGGACACCAATCCGTGAGCAGACCCTCAACGGTCGCTAGGAACACGCCCCCGGGCAGGAAAGTCGGTCACGTAGCGGCTAGGAGGACCGGTATAAGGAAACGCTAAAATGGGGAGGTGACTCAGTCTTATGTCAACCGTTTTCCGTTACCGCGGGTACACAATGGAACAACTGCAAAACATGAACGTAGGCGACCTGGCCACCCTTTTCAAGGCGCGCGAACGCAGGTTCATCACGAGGAATTACCGCGCTTATTACCCTCACATATTGAAGCAGATGGAAAAAAAGAAGGGCTCCGACAAACCGATTAAAACACACCTGAGAGAACTGGTAATACTTCCGCAGATGGTTGATTACACCTTCGCCGTTTACAACGGAAAGGAGTTCGTACCGGTAAAGATAACGCCTGAGATGATAGGTCACAGGCTTGGAGAGTTCTCCATAACGTGCAAGAGGGTCATACACGGTGAACCGGGCCTCAAGGCCACCAGGTCCAGCTTCGCCGTCCCGCTCAAGTGAAGCAAAAACTACCTGACTTTTTATTACGTCTAAAGGGGGATCCCGCGAGTACTCGCGGGGTGCAAGCGGGCCGTTTTCGCTGTGATCCCGGTTTCGCGCCCTCAACCCCCTTTCCGCTAAGGGATGCGGCATCGTTTCAATCGAGAAGCTCTTGTTCCAGCCGAAAGGAGCCCTATGCGCTTCCAGCCCCCCTTGGGAAAGCGCTCTTGCCAGTGCGGGAAGCATCTTTATGGCGGAATCGGGTCCGAGCGGTCTTTCGGTCAGGTGGACGAACGGGTAAACCACTACCCTGTTTTCCTTAACCTCTTCGGCATCCTTGATGATTTGAGAAGCCATGCTGGCGATCTTATCCTCATTATCTCCCTCCTCAAGCGCCGTGAACGCAACCAAGCACTTGCCGAGGTCGATCTTCTTACCTTTGGCTGCCAAGTCCGCGGTGTCGATCTCCTTCTCGAGCGGAGTGTAAGAAAACTTCCTCGCGTGTATTAGCAACAATCTCATACGACGGTGTCACCCCTAGCCGTATCGAGCTGCGCCTTGTAGTAAGAAAGCACGTCCTTTACGTCGCGGAGGTCGATCCTCCTGAACTCGAAGCCGTATTCCGATAGTTTGACCTTGGCCTTTTCCGAGGCAGACGGGGCAGCAAGGATTCCTCTGATGTTTTCGCCGCTATTCAAGTGTCTCCTGACGGAGGCTATATAGCGACTGAGCTCGGCCACGTTCTTGTAAGTCCCCTCACCCTTGGTTAGGAATACGACGGTCTTATTCCCATGAGCGTCGATCCCTATTAGGTCAACGAAACCGGATTTCATCTCACCGTTCGCTGGAAGGGGCTTGAAGCCCGGCTCGATCAACTCGGGCTTCAAGAGCACGGCGGTCAGGAGCTCCCCGTCGCCGGGCTCAAGCAGTATTGTGCCGTCTACTAGGTTTGTGCTGATAACCGCGAAGATTTTATTGAAATCTGCCTCCAAAGAGCGAAACCTCATAGGGACCCCTCCCGCCCCAGGAGAATCGACCTTTGCGTTCTCTTCTTCCTCTTTTTCTGCCACCAAGGACAAGGGGTCGCCGCACACCACCCTTATGGAGTCGCACTTTTCCCAGGCCAGCACCGGCTGCGCCGAAAAGCTGTCCCTGTGAATTATCACCGTCCAGTCGCTCTTCACCATCAGCATCCGCTCACCCCTCGGCAGGACTTGCTTGTCATCTTGCCTCAGTGAAAAATCACCTATAAGCACAACCGCCCTCCTGTAAAGCACGGATTTTTTGACTTCGTCGCAAGCCTTGACTGGGTCAGGTTCATAGAGGACTTCGACGGGCTTCCTCCCAGCCATTTGCGTGGTACACCCACTCGCGCATAAAAGGAAAGCGCTGAACTTGTCCGCGATCCTCACCTTTTTATACGTACTTCGGTGTATCATATGGCCATTTCGATGCTGAAAAAAATATCAGATAACCTATGGGAGGTCCCCGTCGGTTCTGTAGAGGGAATGCGGGTACCCGCGAGGTTTTACTCGTCGGAGACCCTCATGCGCGACCTAGACGAGAGGGCAGTAGAACAGGCTATTAACGTAGCTACTCTGCCGGGGATTAAAAAGTACTCCATAGCCATGCCAGACGCTCACTGGGGCTACGGTTTCCCAATCGGCGGTATAGCCGCATTTGACCCCCAAGATAACGGCATAATAACCGTTGGGGGAATAGGCTTCGACGTGAACTGCGGGGTGCGCTTGATAGCTACCAACCTGAACGAGGAGGACATAAGGCCTAAACTGAGGTCCCTGATGGACGCGCTGTTCGAGGGAGTCCCGGCAGGCCTTGGCTCCGAGGGGCTTCACCTCAACCAGAGTCAGCTCCAGGAGGTGATGCTGGAGGGCGCCCGCTGGGTAGTCAGGAATGGGTACGGATGGGAAAGGGACTTAAGACACATAGAAGACGGAGGTATGATAGAGGGAGCGGATCCCAGCAACGTGAGTAAACGCGCCAAAGAAAGGGAGGCAAACCAACTGGGTAGCCTGGGATCCGGCAACCACTACTTGGAGGTACAAGTGGTCGAGGAGGTATATGACCCCGCCGCGGCCAAGGCTTTCGGCCTAGAGAAGGGGCAAGTGGTGATCATGATACACACGGGCTCTAGGGCGATGGGCCATCAAATAGGCATGGATTACATAGAGGAAATGGCCCCAGCCATGAAAAGGTACGGCATACAGGTTAGGGACAAGGAACTCGTCAGCGTCCCCTTCAATTCCCCCGAGGGAAAAAGGTACTTCTCCGCCATGAACGTGGCCATGAACATAGCATGGGCAAACAGGGAGATGATCACCTATTACGCCAGACAGGCATTCTCGAAAGCCTTTGGAAGCGACCCCGAGTCTTTGGGCATGGAACTGGTCTACGACGTCGGTCACAACACTGGGAAGCTCGAATACCACGACGTAGAAGGACAGAAAAAACTCCTTTTGGTCCACAGGAAGGGTTCTACTAGGGCCCTCGGCCCGGGAAGGGAGGAGCTCCCCCCTGAATACAGGGATGTCGGCCAACCAGTGCTAATAGGCGGAAGCATGGGCACTTCGTCCTACGTCCTCAAGGGGACCCTCAAGGGCTTGCAGGAAACCTTCGGGTCCGCGGTCCACGGAGCGGGTAGAAAGATGAGCCGCACTCAGGCAAAGAAGGAGTACAGGGGTGAGCAACTGGTCAAGGAACTGGAAAGAAGGGGGATAATAGTCAGAGGACACAGCTGGTCAGGGCTAGCGGAAGAAGCCCCCGACGCCTATAAGGACGTATCGGATGTGGTTTCCGCCGTGCACCAAGCCGGCATATCGACCATGGTGGTTAAGCTCAGGCCGCTTGGGACGGTGAAGGGTTGATGCGTTTCGAGGTTTACTCGCACACAGCGGATGCGGGGGTTCGCGGCGTGGGTGCATCTCCCTCGGAGGCGTTCGAGGGCGCGGCGCTGGCCACGTTCTCCCTCATGGCCGACCTCGAGTCCGTCGAACCGCGGCTCAAATTTCATGTAGAGCTATCGGCCGAATCCCTTGAGTTGCTGCTAGTAAAGTGGCTAAACGAACTCATATCACTCTCTTCGCTCAACTCCGTCATATTTTCTAGGTTCGATGTCTCAGTTGAGGAGGCCAGCGGGGGGTTTCACCTAAGCGCAGAAGCGTGGGGAGACAAGATAAGCCCTAACATGGAATTAAGGGAGGAGGTCAAGGCCGCTACTTTCGCCGATCTCAAGGTAGAAAAAGAAAAAGAAAAGGAGCAATGGGTTGCCCAGTGCATAGTTGACGTTTAAAGCGAGGCGGGAATGCGCCAGCGGATAGCCCACCTTAACAGCGGGCATCCAAGTCCACGGAGGCGCTCACTTGGGGAATGCGCGAGAGACATCCCGCCGCGGCCAAGGGGCAAACCGACGCCCAGACCAGCCATAAAGCCCTCAGTAAGGGGTAGCCATCCCATGTTGATGGGGAGCTACTGCCGCCCTAACACGATGAGGTTGAGCGAACCCCTAGACCCCCACAATGACGCCCGACGCTTAGCCCCGCTTCAATTGCCTGAGCGAGCGCTCGAAGGGGGGACGCGCTATCCCCTTTTCGGTTATTATAGCGGTTATGTTTTCAGGAGGGGTGATATCAAAAACCGGGTTGTAAACGTTATCTCCAGCCGTTGATATCTTTATCCCGCGGAGCTCGGTCACCTCGGTTGGGGACCTCTCCTCGACCTTTATATCCCTAGAATCCAGCTGGACGGTTGAAAGAGGCGCCACCACGTAAAACGGGACCCCGAAGTACTTCGAGACGATCGAAAGCGTAAAAGTCCCTATCTTGTTGGCCGTAGAGCCATCGGATACAATGCGGTCGGCGCCGACGAAGACGGAACTAACACCCTTATTCTTCATGGTTATGGCCGAGGCGCCGTCCACGATCAACGTAAAGGGGATCCCTTCCTTCTGAAGCTCGTATACGGTTAACCTACTACCCTGTAGCCACGGCCTCGTTTCGAGGGCGATTACGTGGATCTTCTTCCCCTGGCGCCAAGCGGTCTTTATGACGCCCAGGGCGGTCCCGAGGTAACCCACGGCCAAGGCACCAGTGTTGCAAATGGTCATAACCGTATCGCCATCGGAGATCAACGCAGCCCCGATCTTCCCCATATCATCGGCAGCCCTTCTGTTCTCTTGGTCGATCAGTTTGGCTTCCTCTTCCGCGGCAGCGGCCGGATCCTCACCTTTCTGCTGGGCCGACCTCGCGGCGGATAGCACGCGGTTAACCGCGTAAGACAAATTGTAGGCCGTGGGCCTGGCGTTGAGAAGCTCAGAAAGCCTCGATTCAATGCGGCTGAGCCCTTCCCCAGAATTAACCGCTTGCTTGATCTCCATGGCGGCCCCATACGCCGCGGCCACCCCTATGGCAGGCGCTCCCCGGACCACCATGTCCCTTATGGCACCGGCGGTATCCGTGGCATTTCTACATACAACCCAACTCTCCTGAAATGGCAGCAAGCGCTGGTCAAGCAGGGAAAGCACATCCCCATCGTAAGTTATGGGAACTACTTCTTCCATTTCCGGTAAACCCGGCCACCGTTTAACAGTTTTTCGCTTGGACCTCGCCAGAACTTCCCTGGCGTCCTCTATGAGAGCCCTATCCACATCCAACTTTCTCTTAAGCCCTCTTACCACCGAACGGGGGTATTCGAAGCGCACAAGGTCGTCGAACAGCTCCTGCATCCACTCGAAAGCGACCATCGCGCGATCCCTTTCCCCAATTATTATGGAATTTATCAGCAAGCGCTTGAGCTCGCCTATCAAATCAGCCAAACCCAATAAGAAGACCTCCTCGTTGTAAAAATCTCCCGGGGACGAAAGCTCACCATTTTTCAGCAGGCTAAAAAGTGAGCTGGCCTCGGCGTACTCTGAAAACGCCGCCTCCTCCTCGCTCAGCAAGAAAGAGGGATCGCGCCTGACCTCTTCTAGCAGCTTCTGGTGAAGGGACTTCGCCTGAGAGGCGATGGCCTCTGCATCCGGGCTACCCCTGTGCAAGCTCGACACCAAGAGCCCGCACTTCCTTATTAAATCATAAGAAAGGTCGCTGAGCTCGCGTCTTTTTAACTCCCTTTGCTCAAGCCTTGTTTCGGCTTCTCTAAGCCAATCTTCTCCCAGTAACTTCAAACCACATCACCCTCATGAACTCTGATACCGAAGAAAAACCCGCAAGGGTACGCTTGCGCGCTCAAGCCCGCTGCGCGCTTTGCTGTTCCTTTACCGGAAACTGCTTGAACTCGGTCGTGGAGGCCGTTATGGTCATCACATCGACCCCGTCGCCGCTCGTTATGTCCCTTGCAATAGCGGCCCTAATCGCCTTAACGGCCAGCACCTCTGCCTCCTCTTTGGACATTTCCGGTCTGTACTCCTGGTCAAGAACGCCCGTGGAGACGGGGGAACCGTTGCCTACCCCCGCGTAGTAATCTTCGAGTATAGACCCTATGGCGTCCATGACGTACAGGTGTGGTCCTGTCTCATCTAGACCACCTATGAGGATTTCCGCGTAATAGGGAAACATGCGGGAGGCGTAAAGGACGTTAGCGAGCAACTTAGCTGCTCCCTTGACGCTTATCGGCCTACCGTTTTCAAGCTCGTAAATCTTTATCTCAGCGGTCAAGGATTTGGCCAATCCCTGCATATCACCCACTAGGCCGGCGCTCGCCATCCCTATCTTCTTGTCCAGCGCAAACACTTTTTTGCCCGACTTGCTCATCAAATAATACCCGTAAGAAACCCTCTTATCGGCAGCCAAAACGACGCCGTCCTTAAACACCAAGCCGACGGCCGTAGCCCCTATAGGTAAGCTCTCGGACATATGTTACCCAAGCGGTATCATTTAACCTTATGGGCGGAGGCCCTTTGTTAGGGAGGCGATGGACGGCCCCCTTCTAGACTGTTTTTGCTTCTGCCGAAAAACGGCGTTGAATGCTGCTCAACCTTAGTAGAACGACAAGCCCCATGGAAAACGCGACCCCTCAGCTCTCGGCTACGCCAAAAAGTGACCCCCAATTCAAACGCGAACTCAAGCTTGCTTCGCCTTTATGCAATTTTTGTTCAGACGTATAGCGGTTTTTATCCGCAACTCCGCATAACCCCCTTACGCCTCTAAATAGTGCGCTGGCCTAGGCGTGCTGCAAATACGAATCAATCGACCTAGCGGCCTTCAGCCCGCTGGAAAGGGCATTACCTATGGACGATGGACCGTCCACAAGATCTCCAGCGGCAAATACCGAAGGCCTCGTGGTCATGAAAGCGGCGTCCACGATCGGTTTTCCCGAAACGGCCTTTATACCAAGCCCCGAATCGGAAAAAGGTGGAGTCCTCTCTTCCCCTATCGCGAGGAGCACGAAATCCACGGGCATCTCACGAGCAGATCCCTGGATAAAACTGAGCGAATTTCCCTTCATATCTACGTCCCACAGCTCCATTCTCTCCACGCGTTTCGTCCCCAGAAAAGAACGCGGTAGCACGCGCTCGGTAACTTTAACACCTCTATCCCTTATCCTCTGTAATTCGACGTGCGCTTCCGACTCCGGCACAGTCCTCCTATAGAAAATTGAAACGTCTTCGCTCCACTTCAGCGATTCCACGGCCGCGTCCACGGCCGTGAAGCCGCCCCCTATTATCGCGATCTTACCTCCCAGTACCACCCGCTCCGCCGAGAACCCCAACCTATAAAGCGAATTGGTCACGAGCACATCTAAAGCGCTCATAACCCCTTCGAGGTCTGAGCCCGGCACCTCCATGCGCCTCGCTTTCCAGGTGCCTGTAGCCAGCAGCGTGGCGTCGTGCGACTCTATTATTTTTTCCAATAGCTCGTCACCCACCTTCGTATTAAGCGTAAAACGCACGCCGGCTGCCCTTAGCTCGTTTATCCCCTCCAATACCCCCTTCTTTGGTATGCGCTCCTCAGGGATGCCGAACATCAGCAACCCGCCCGCTTCGGGCATGGCATCGTACACGTCAACGTCGTAGCCCCTGCAGTAAAGGTACCCCGCCGCTCCCAGGCCAGCGACCCCCGCTCCAACTATGGCCACGCGCTTGCCATTGGACCTAGCGGTGCCTGGTTTGCAACCCAGAATAAACTTCAATTACAAAATCATCCTCCGCGCTTATTTAAAAATATCGTCCGAAATCTGATTTCTTGCCGATTATATTCAAAATCATGATTATGAGATATAAAAAGAGAAAACCAAGGCAACCTGCACGCACGCAACCGAAGACAAAGGAGACGGTCGATTTAACCTCGGTTGGGGTTAAGGGAGAGAGATGTCGCTTCCGCAGAGGATGGATGGCCCATTACGACGGAGTTCCCTAGACGAAACGATCTGAACAGCATTCATCACGCTGACCACGATGGAGACGGCTAGTATTCCCCACCTGAGGGCAAGCGCACCGGTAAACCGAGAAGCCCAAACCGCGAGGCTGAGGGATTCGCTGATGGGTGGCATTGGCCGCGGACGCCAGCCTTAAACCACAAGTCAATAGGCGGGCCCACAGGGATTTGAACCCTGGACCAACGGCTCCGGAGGCCGTTGCTCTT
The DNA here is from genome assembly GCA_046534355.1 of Candidatus Martarchaeota archaeon. Lineage (GTDB taxonomy): Archaea > Thermoproteota > Thermoprotei_A > Marsarchaeales > UBA168 > UBA168. The sequence continues at coordinate 32,345 of JAWDNK010000001.1, forward strand.
ATCCATGCTGAGCTATGGGCCCGCTTCTATACGTCGAACGTAGAAAAGGATTTCCCATAGCGATCCATATCTCTTCACCGGAGACCCGTCCATAAAGGTGGGGTTTCGCGTATGAATGCTTCTCGGTAGCTAAAAGTGGGGGATGCTACCTTTCCATGAAAGCCGGGGCCGAGCTGGCGGTTCGACGCATCACGAAGGCGGATAGATAGATAGATAGGTAGATGGCCCGTGCCTTAGCGAGAGGTACGGGTCGGGACTACGCGAACGCCCTGCGGGGGTGAAGCCCTCCCGCGAAGGGGCTGTAAACCCCAAAGCCCCGCCCGTGAGGGCGGGCTAATCTACGAATACCGTATCGTAAAACGCTGCTATGCCCTTGGGCAACTATCGGTTGCCCCTCGCGCCCTTGACCACTGGTATCAACGCTGACATCGTCCCCGCCCATGAAAGGTGAGGTTTCCCCTTTGAATCCCCTCATAAAGCCTGCGCTAGCTCTTTTAGCTTGACGGTTTTTTGGGTTCTACTAGATAGGTCCCTCAGAACTACCTCCTCAGGCCCTTCCCTGTTCCCAGCCAAGACCACGTAATGGAAAGAGCCCTTGAGCGCCCTCTCTATTGCGTCCCTTGCGGACATGGGCCCCGGCACCATTTCATGCCTTCCCGGGCGTCCGCTCACCGCGGAGAAAGCCTTACCCGCCTTGCCCAGGGAGTCCTCATCAAGAGGGACGACTAGCGCTACCTTCTCCACTTCAGGCGCCTTAACTAGCAAAGCAACCCTATCAACACCCGTTGCAAAACCTACGGCAGGCGTCGGAGGACCCCCCAATTCCTCCACTAGGTTGTCGTACCTCCCGCCCCCTAGCAGCGCCTCCCCCATGGAATGCGAGTAAGCTTCGAATATGAAGTCGGTGTAGTACGCCAGCCCCCTTGCAAATGAAACGTCAACATTGATCTCCACAGCAGGAAGCATCGCCCTGATCAGCTCCACTACTTTTTTTAGGCGCCGCAACCCGTGAACGGCAGAGGGTAGCTCGCTCTCAGCTATCCCCTCCCAATAATCGAGGTCCCCCTTCCTGGATCCCATCAACTCTTCCATTATTTTTTTCCCGCGGGCGTTCAAAGAACCCTCTACTTCCTCGTAGCGACCGTGGTCAAGAGACCTAATGGCTGATAGCATCCCGCTCCCCTCGAGACCTGAGTCTTGCAAAAGAGCCCGGAGGAAAGATATGTTGCCAACCTTAAGCCACGTATCGATCCCTATAGATTTCAGCAAGCTAGTTGCGATGAAGACCACCTCGGCGTCGGCCAACGGAGATGAGGAACCGAAAACCTCGACGCCCAGTTGAGTGAACTGCCGATACCTCCCCCTTTGCGGCTCATCGTACCTGAAACACGGACCCACGTACCACAGCTTGACCGGTTTTGGCGCGTCGCGAAACCTAGTGACGTAAAGCCTGGTCGCGCTGGCCGTCAACTCAGGTGTTAGCGCGACCTTCCTCCCACCCCTATCCATGAACTCGTAGAGACTGTCCAACAATTCCTGGCCCGCCTTGGCAGCTATGAGGTCATAATACTCAATGGACGGAAGTATCACCTCCTGATAACCCGCCGAATCTAGAAGAGAAGCCGCTCTCTCCTTGAAAACCCTCTGGGCGACCGCTTCATCGCCGACTATGTCACGCATGCCCCTAACCAGTTCCAGCTTCATGCGTTACTGCGATCTTTACTTAAAAGCGCGACTACAAGCCTCGGCAAGGGGTATCCCTTCGTTCCTTCACCCCTTCCTTCGTCCCGCTGGCGACCCTCGAAGCGGAGAAACGAAAAACGCCAGAACCACTACAGCCATTCCCAAGAGCATTTCGTTCTTCCCCCTCCACGCTGAACGTGCTCCCCTGCCGAAAAGGGCGTAGAAAGTGGAATGCAATAGAAGGACATCGCCAACCGCCAGGACCACTAAATAGGGTAGACCGGCATACCCCATGAAGAAGGGGAGCGGGCTCGCCGCCACGTCAGCCACCATGAGTAAGGCCCCTAGTTTTGCGGCAGCCCTCTCCCCCCACGTCACAGCTACGGTCTTGATACCTCTCGCCCTGTCTCCCTCTAGGTCCGGCACCCCCTTGATCACCTCCCTGGCCATGTTGGCGGCAAAAGCGTAACCGAAGAAAAGGATGTTGATGGGCATCAGCTTCCCGATCATGACCGAACCATAAAGAAAAGGTAAGGCGACGTTATACGAGACTATCGCGTTACCCAACAGGCCGCTGGCCTTCAGCTTAGCATCATAAGCCATCGACACTACGAAAGAGAGCGCCGCCAACGAAAAGGCCAAAACCGACCAAGGGCCGATGGCGGAAACCAGTAAGCCAGTGATGAATAAGCCGGCCGCCGCCGACAAAGCCAGCCGAGAGCTCACCAGACCTGAGGGTAAAGGCCTATCCGGCCTGTTAATCCTATCAACTTCCCGATCAAAGTAATCGTTAACGATCATGACCCCTGCCGTAAGAGAAAAGGCCACGTAAAAGCCGGCGAGGGCCCGCGCAACGGGGGGAAGACCTCTCTCCGCCACCCATTCGCTGGCTACCACGGCGAGGCCCATCAGCACCGAGTTGGCGGGCCTAAACATGCGCAGCAGGCCCAGTAACTCGCGCTTTCTTGTCGAGCCTTGAGAGAGCCGCACCATAGTAGGATATACCTCCCGTGGCGTCAACGATCGCCAATATGGCATCCTTTTTTGTGCTGCGAGCGGCCTGAAGCACGGAAAGTAGGGAACCGAACGCCTCCTTATTTCCTTCCACCATTACGTAAAGCAACGTCGGAGAGACTTCCTCGCCCTTCCTCCTGACGTAAAAGGCCAACGGGAAAGGCGACGGCCCAACCTCGTACCCTTTTCTCCTCAGGTCCTCGTATACCACGTACTTCTGCCAGAAGAACTTCTCAGGCGAAGAAGATATGAGCTCCTCTTGGGTCACCTCAGTTCCGTCCTCCTTGAATAAGGATAGCAGGTCGCGCCTCATGAGGTATAAGGCTTCGTAGGGCAGCAACTCTCTTTTGCCTTCTAACGCCGGGTGACCCTCTTCCACGGTTATCTTACCGTCTAGCAGGAGCCTGGCAATTGCTTTTCTTTCCGCCACGCGCCATACATGACCGCCGCTTATAGGTTTTGTTCGACCCCAGGTCTCCAAGCCGAATGAGTTAACCCACCGAAAAGCGGCCGGCCGATTAACTCGCCAGCTCCCGTGTCAGAAGAAGAGAGGAAAAAAGAAGAGAGCGGCAAATAACACTTAAACGCGCGAGAGAAAAAGATAAATTTAAAGCCGCCTATTCTCTAAGAGCGATGTACTGGCCAGACGACCCCTATTTCGGACTGAGCATCGTAAAGGAGGGAAGATTAAGGGTCGTCTTCGACCAAGAAAGGGGATATCTCTATTTCGTCGATAACTCCGAACTGAAGGGGATAGACGAATTCCTGGACGAATTGGCCTCGATAGGCCTTCTCCAAATGGCAGTCGAAGACAATAACGTACTCGTGAACGAGAAGCTGCCGATTTACGAGACGCTGACCTGCCCCGAGTGCGGCTCCCCCTTTGTGTCCCACGAGACGCTGGCCCAGCATGATCGCTGCGGCACGGTCCTCCCGGTTGCCCTTTTTGAAAGGGAAGGCCATCTATTCTGCCCCGCCTGCAACGCCGAGATAAAGCAGGAAGAACTCATCGACCTCGGGACTTGGTACATTTGTCACTCCTGTGGGTCAAGGTTTCAATTTCCCACGGTCAGGTTCAACCGGGGTGAAGACAAAGCCGAGCTGGGGACGGAGAAAGTCGTTTATAAGAAAAGCTACGCGCTGACTCCCAGAGGGATAAGCGCCCTTGCCGCGCCGCCTTCCCAGTTAAGGGAAGCGCTCAAGAAGGGCCTTTACCAAAGGGAAAGCATCTTTTTCGTCGGAAGTTTTTACGGCTCAATCAGCCACGCGGAAGAGGTCGAGGTGTTCTTCGAATACGCCCACAAGCCCCACCAGGTGCTGGTGCTGAAGGCCAACTCCAAGATCACCGAACTGGACCTCAAAAGCGCCATCGACACGACGAAAAGCAACTTATACGATACAGAAGCCATCGTAATAACGCCTACTGCCGATAAAAACGCATTACAATTTTTAAAAAACAGCAAGCTCAGCTATGAGGTCTGCGATAAAGAAGAAAAGTTAACTGACGTAATACTCGGCATCGTGAAGGCGAGGCGCACGACCGTTCCGCTTCGGGCGCGAGCGCTCTCGCTCTGACCTTCTTTGTTCGGCTGCTTAGCCTGCTGATCCAGGCTTAGCGGCTCTGCGCCGCTCACGTAAGCCTGGAACTCCTGGAAGGATAACCTCTTGCCCTTCGACACTTTCTCCTTGGCCTTCTCGTTGAGCTCCTCCATTTTCTCTTTTGCCTTCTGGTAAAATTGGAGCTGAGCCCTGATGTTCCTATCGGCATTTACCTCATTCAACCTCTTCAAAATAGCTATTTTCTGAGCCCTCATGAAAGTCAACTGGGTATTCGACGCTAGATACCTCATGTGAGCCTCGTCAGCTTGAGCCCTCAGCGCCTTTATCTGCTCTACCGCCTCAAGCATTTTCTTGTGATGCGAGTGAGCTTCGTTCGCCAACTCTTCCAGCTTATCCCTGAAGGCCTTGAACTCCGCTTCCGTTTCGCGGAGCTCGGCGCGCATTTTTTCGAGCTTTTCCCTGTTTTCGTTATACTGCTTGACGCTCTTGAGTTGCGCCTCCAGCTGCAATATCCTCTCCTCCATCTCCTTGGCCTTCGATGGGGGTATGGCGCTAGTTTGATATTCCCACTCCAGCCTTTTGAGCTCCTTTTCCAGCCTCTCCTCCCTCTTGCTGGGTGGGGTTACCTGCGCTTGTAGCTTCTCGAACTCCTCTTTCTTCTTATTGTAATCCTTGATCAACGCATCCTTCATTCCCTTTATCTTTTTGACCTCCTCGTTAACCTTGTCCCTGCTTTCTCTCTCAGCCTTGGCGACCTCCGCCAACTCCTTTATCTTTGCGTGAAGGTCATCTCTGGTTTTCTTGGCCTCCCTGGCCACTTTGCTGGCCTCGTTTATCTTCTCCTCGAGAACCTCTAAGTTCTGCCTTAGTTCAAAAGTCTCGTCAGCTACGTCCACTTGCAATCACCCCAATATGATCCTCGAGTCTACGGCCACGGCTTTTTCCGGCAAAGCCATGACTGGATTCAAATCAAGAGAGGATATCTCCTGATTTTCGATGAGGAGTTCTCCCACGGCGACCAAAACCGCCGCCAGCGACTTTTTATCGACCGGCTTCATACCCCTTACGCCGTTGAGTATCGGCGCCGCCCTTATCTCATCGATCATATCCAAACCTTCTTCCAAACCAATCGGCGCCACCCTAAAACTCACGTCCTTAAGGACTTCAACAAAAATACCACCGAGACCAAAAACGACAACGGGGCCAAACTGCGGGTCTCTGGTGGCACCTACGATCGTCTCTACTCCCCCGCTAAGCATCTTTTGAATGTAGACGCCGTAAAAACGGGCGCCGGGCATTTTTTCCTTCAACGAATCCCTTATCTGGGCAAAGGCATCAGCTGCCTCTTTCTCCCCGTTTACGTTCACCTTGACTCCGCCCACATCTGACTTATGAACAACATCTGGAGAAACCACCTTTTCCACAAGCGGAGAACCAAGCTTCCGAGCTACCTCAGCGGCTTCCTCTTGAGTTTTAACAAAAAAAGAATCTATTACGGGTATGCCATAAGCGCGTAATATTTCATCGCACTCTGGCTCTAACAGGAAATTCCTTCCTTCCTTTTTAGCCAAGTTTAAGACCGTTATAAACTGTTCGCGACCGGACAACTACCCGTCGCCAATGGTATATGGGGTCCCCTTATAGGATTTTCCATTACCGAAGAGCCGATAATGGAAACCACTGGAAAAGGCAAAAGATGCACATCACATCACATCAGCCCGTCGCCGCGATCAAACGTCCAAAACATCAATTCCAGCTGCATCATCCCTCGCCCTGGAGATCTCGACGCCCGCTACCTCCAACGCGAAAACCTCGAGGTTGGCCCCAATCGTACCCGACAGGAGGTGCCCTGATTTGCAAGCCGAGGAGGTACCCAAAACCGCGTGAAGGTGCAAGAACTCCTTTCCCTCTTTGTCCCTCACGTAATTGCCGCTTAACGAGGCGACCTCGACTGGCCCTTCTACGTCTTCGAACGCGTAAGCCCTCGTACCGGGGTCGAACCAGCCGATCCTAGCGCGCGAAAAAGCCCCGATGCCGGAGATCAACGCCGAGCTGAAAGACGCCGCCCTGAGGGCCTCCTTTATGGAGACCTCGACGTCCTCTCCCTGCCCTAGCCTCAATACCAACACTCTGCCGGCACCGCCTATGACCAACGTGACAACCGTCGTGATCCTCGGGAACGCCCTTAAACTTAATGGAAAAGGTGGTTTGGAGAAAAGTAAATTACCCCGATCTCGCGGGCGGGACTTTTTGGATTTCCAGCCCCTTCGCGGGAGGGCTTCATCCCCGCAGCGCGCGGATAACCCCCTACCCGTACCTACCGCTAAGGCACGGGCCATCTATCTACCCATCTACCTACCTAATCTATCTATACGCGTTCGTGGACGCGTTGAGCAGCAGACTCGACCTCGGCCTCCAGGAAAAGGGAACGCACCAAGATTTCAATAGGAGTTTTTGTACCTGACTCACGCCATCCCAAACGGGGTCCCCGTTGCAGAAAAACGAAAACTGCCGAGAGAAGGCCTAGAAATCCTCATCGACAGACGCTACCACTGGCGCCCGTCAAAGACCGCAAAACCTTTATCGCGAACCGGAGAAATGGCATGCCGAGGTAGCTCAGTCTGGGAGAGCACCCGACCCGCGAGTAGCGGGGGTGAGGCTGAAGACCGGGTTGTCGCCGGTTCGAGCCCGGCCCTCGGCATCAGCTGATTCGCTTTCTGCTTTCGGGGAGTCGTTGGCAAAGGCTTGAGACTTCTGCATACCGGGCGTTACGGGCCTGCCCACGGCCCCAATGAATTCTCAAAGGCCCAACCGCAAACAACCGCTCTCCCTCCCGCCGCGAGGGGCGAGGTTCACCGAGGCCTAGGTTCTACGCCCCTTTGCGGGCGCTACTGGGTTGCGGTTTGCGGTAAAGCGCAAATGTGAGCGCCCTAGCCATCCCATGGAACAGCCTTTCGCAAGCTACCACACCCTTGCGGATGGGGACTTCCGACGCCTTGAGGCCCGACGATGATGAGCGAGAAACCGAAGTAGCCGTTGCAGCTAACCGATCGGATAAGCGTCCTCCTGCTCCCCCCGCCATCGCAAGAATGCTATCGCCAAGCGGTCAACCCAGGTGCGGGAGGTGGGGTTTGAACCCACGCAGCCAACGGCACTGGAGCTCCCATCTCTCGGATCCTGAGTCCAGCCCCTTTGACCAAGCTCGGGCACTCCCGCACGCTGATTAACTGATGGGCTATTAAAGTCTGTTGCGCCGTTTCAACTCGAAGGCGCTGTAGCTCCACGTCCATTTAAGGCAAGCCACCAGTTCGCGGTGGAAAGCTTTTACAGTAACGGCCCAAGCCCTTATGCAGTTACCCAAAACAAAGGCCGAACTGGCCAGCTTCATCGACCACACGCTGCTCTCGCCGTCGGCCACGTACGCCGACGTGGACAAGCTCTGCCATGAAGCCAAGAGTTACGGCTTCCACGCCGTGTGCGTCAACCCAGTCAACGTAAAGCGGTGTAAGGATCAATTGAAGGGCTCAGAGGTAAAAGTCGTCTCGGTCATAGGTTTTCCCTTCGGGGCCAACAAAACGGAAATAAAGGCGGCTGAGGCCAAGGCGGCCATCGAAGACGGCGCCGATGAATTAGACATGGTAATGAACGTCGGAGCCTTTAAATCTGGAGACCTCGAAACCGTACGCTCCGATATCTCCGCGGTGGCATCCGTGGCCAAGGCGAGCCACGCGCTCCTAAAAGTCATTTTGGAGACGGGCTACCTCAGCGACGACGAAAAGGTGATCGCTTGCGAACTGGCCGTGGGCGCCGGCGCCGACTTCGTCAAGACGAGCACTGGGTACGGGCCAGGCGGGGCTAACGCCCACGACGTCAAGCTGATGAAGGAGGCCGTCGGAGATAGGGCGCAGGTGAAGGCCGCCGGCGGCATCCACACGGCGGCTCAGGCGCTGGAGCTCATAGCCGCGGGGGCTTCGCGCATAGGGGCCAGTCACAGCGTAGAGATATTGGAGACGTTTTCAGCGATCAGCGGCTCGGGCCCGGCGTAAGCCTCTTTACCGAATCCATTAACACCGGGTCACCCGGATACTTTTGAGCCGCTTCCGCGTAGGAGGCGGCGGCCCTGTAAAGCCCATCGTTTGCCAACGCGCTTTTAACCGCGTCGGCCAGTTCCCCCCCGGTAAGAGAACCCAACGGTAACACCACCGCGATCCCCTTTCTAGCTAAAGACTGGGCTATGCCCCAGTGCTCGGTGTGAGACCTTGGCGGGGTCAAGATGAACGGTATGCCCGCGTCAACGAACTCGGACACGCTCGTCTGCCCGGCGACGGAGACCAAAAGCGCCACGCGCAAAGCCGCTACGTCGTCTATCCACCCGTAGACCTTGAGGTTCCCCCCTTCGTAGCTGCGCACCGTCTTGTCCAAAACGTCCCCGTTGCTCACCACTACTTTTATTCCCTGCTTCGCGAGCAAAAGACCAGCCTCGAGATAAACCCTCTTCAACACGTCTCTCTCCGATTGGAGGCCGCTGACCCTCATGTAAACCACCCCTCCGCGATCCCCTTTGAAGCCCTTCACCCGGCCGCAGGGGCCCGAGTAGACGGTCTTGCCGCGACGCCTGAGCGGCCACCACAGCCTGACGTTATCCTCAGCTATGGTGAGCTTCGGGGGGAAGTCCGAAACCACCACCCTATCCGCCAAAGACCAAAAAGAGCTCAAAAAGCGATAGGCCAA
>JAWDNK010000002.1:0-33055 GCA_046534355.1 Candidatus Martarchaeota archaeon
CGGCTAACGGCTACGTTTACGTAGTTGATCAGCGCTCTAACTCGGTTTCGGTCATCGGCGGGATGAGGCTCATCGCGAACATCACGGTGGGGAGTTTGCCGGACTCAGTGACATATGACCCTCAGAACCACTGCATCTACGTTGCGAATGCCGGTTCGAACTCCGTGTCTGTGATATACAACTTGACTTGTTTGGGGTCTTTCCCAGTTGGCCCGGGCCCGAGCGCGCTAGCCTACGACAGCGATAACCAAATGCTTTACGTTTCGGATTCGGGGAACGATGCCCTGACAGCAGTAAAAGTCATGGCTCCGCCTTACGTTTTTCCCGTTGAATTCTCGGTGATTGGGATTTCAAAGCTGGAATGGCGCTTGTGCGAGAACGGCACTTACGTGTCTTCGAGGAACGGCACGCTTACGCTATATCTCCCCCGGGGGGATTACCAATACGAAGTATACCCGCCCTTTGGTTACGTTGGCAAAGCGTTGTCAGGCGGATTTCAGGTCAACTCATCTCGCGTGATCACGGTGGTCCTAAGCCGCTCGACGTTGCCGCCCATCAGGTTGATATTGTTGATGATCGCGATGATATCTGTATTGGCTTTTATCGTGTCCATTATCCGTCGCGGCTACAGGGGCAGTTCTAAGACTGATGATATCGGGTTCATTGGTGGATTTGCGTTTTGCCGGTTCCCCAGTGGGGCTTTGCCTTTCCGTGCGGTTGGGTGTATACCGCCGCGAATTTTGCCCTGGTTCGTCCCTGTTCCAGATATTAGGGGCTTGACGACCGTTGCGCGGTGGCAAGCACCGGCGCTTATTGAAGCGCTTGGCGAAATCTTAAAGCCTGCAACGGATGACATCTTATGACGAGGAAGACCGCTGAGATAGAGGCCAGGATGAACGCCGTTTTGGCGCAATCCCTTGTCGGAATCAAGAAACTTCAGTGGAGCGGCGAGGGAAACCGCTTCGAGGTAGACGTGTCGATAGAGGAAAAGCAGGGTTACCTGCCCATCCTTTTTGTTGAGGGATACAGGGGATCGGGGTTGGTTAAGCTGAACGGGCATCCCTACTACTCGCTCGACGGCTATCATAACTACGTGCCTTTGAAGCCGGGCCAACACCACTTGGACGTCACTTTTTCGGCGTACAGGGCATTTGGGGAGCGTGTCGATGTCGCTCCCGGGGTTCCCTACATCGTTTACGTTCACGAGGGTGGGCTGAAACTTTTCTTGTACTTGCAAGCCGCCCTTGAGCTGGCGAATTTTACACAGGATAACGAGCTGAAAGAGGATCTCTTGAACGCCATGGGCAACGCCCTCAAGGAAGCTTACTTTGAGGGGTTCAGCCCAGAACAGGCTGGATTGGCGTCCGCGATCATCCACAGGGATTTTCAGATTGGTGCCTTTCCTCAATCGGAGGCCTGGAAGCTGGGTTTCAGGGAAAGCAAGGACCTGTCAAGGTTTGCGATTGCGCTTGATCGCTTAAGGGCGGATTTGAAAGTCTTGCGGGGAAAGTATGGCAAGCGGGGAGAGATCGATGCCGTAGCTCATGCTCACATAGATACCGCGTGGCTTTGGCCTTTCGACGAGACTAGGAGAAAGGTGGCCAGGACGCTGTCCACCATACTTACCTTGATGGATTCCTTCGATTTCGTTTACGTGCAGAGCATGGCACTGTATTACCAGTGGATAGAGGAAGACTACCCCGAGCTCATGGAGCGCATAAGGCAAGCCGTGAAGCAGGGAAGGTGGGCGCCCGCTGCGGGGTGGGTCGAATCGGACGCCAACCTGATCAGCGGCGAATCGTTTGCGAGACAGTTCTTGTATTCTCAGAGGTTCTACCTGAAGGAGTTCGGCAGGCTCGCGGACGTCTTCTGGTTGCCCGACACTTTTGGCTTCTGCGGAAGCATACCCCAGATAGCGAAGCTGGGCGGAGTTCAGTTGTTCGCGACCCACAAGGTGTTCTGGAACGACACGAATAAGTTTCCATACACGAGCTTCAACTGGGTGGGAATCGACGGGACTTCAATCCCGGCCATGGCCTTCGGCGGCGGTAGAGGTGGTTATAACTCGACTTTTGACGTCAGAGAAATTTTGGAGCAATGGGCGACTCACAGCGACAAATCTAAGCCGCTGTTGTACTCGTACGGGTATGGTGATGGCGGAGGGGGACCCACCCCAGAAATGCTCATGAAGTCTTCGGCGATCTCTGAACTACCCGTTCTCCCAGAGGTGAAGCGCGACTTCCCGCCCATCGAGCCGGCCAAGGACAGCTGGAGAGGCGAGCTCTACCTAGAGACCCACAGGGGGACTTATACTTCTCACTCCATGATGAAGTATCTGAACGCCAAGGCCGAGGTCGCGCTTAGGGAAGCAGAGTTGTGGTCTGCTCTAGCGGGAAAGAAGTCGAGCTTGGAGGGGCTTTGGAGGATCTTGATGAAAGATCAATTCCACGATGTGCTACCGGGCTCTGCCATAAGCGAGGTCTACCAGGTCGCCTACGCGGAATTGCGGGAAGTGATAGAGAAGGCCGAGTCTTTGGCCGACGAAGCCAGGAGGCAGCTGGCGGGATCTGGACAGACCGCTCTTGCATTTAACTCGCTTCCCTGGGAGAGAGTTGAGTACCTCGAACTGGCTACTCAAGAGGGAGAAGCAGGGCAAAAACTGAAGACCGGCAAAACGCTGTTGTTCGTCAAGGTCCCGCCGCTGGGTTATGCGCCCGTCAAGCCAGTTGATGTGGGAGATAAAGTGTCAGTTTCGGAAACCGAAACTGCCATCCTGCTCGAAAACAAGTATTTGAGGATAGAGGTCAGCAAGGAGGATGGCACTGTCAAGGCGTACGATAGGGTGAAGAAAAGGGAGGCTTTCAATGGAAACCGCTTCCGTTTCTACGAAAACATGCCCGGATGGGCCGATGCTTGGGACATAGAACCCTCTTACGAGATGACATCATTCGCTCCTAAGCTGTTGACCATAGAGGTGGGAGAGAAAGGCCCGTATGCCGCTTCCGTTGAATTGAAGTACGCTTTCAGGAACTCTTCGGTGTCTGAAAGGATTTGGCTTCACGCCGGTACCAGAAAAGTGGAGGTCGATGTGACACCTTCTATGGGGGACAGGGAGCTGTTGCTGAAAGTGTGGTTCGACGCGGCGGTCAATGCGGAAAAGGCGACCTGCGAGATTCCCTTTGGTAACGTCGAGAGGCCGACTTTCGGAAACAATAGCTGGCAGAAGGCAATGTTTGAGGTCCCATTTCTCAGGTGGGTTGACGTGAGCGAAGCTGATTACGGTGTAGCACTTATTGCGCAGGCGAAACATGGAATCTCCTTCCATGGGTCATCCATGGGTCTTTCGCTGTCTAAAACGCCGATGTACCCCGACCCCACAACCGATGCAGAAGAAGTAGAGGCCAAGATTGCCATATTTCCCCATGAAGGTGATTGGAGAGATTCCAACGTGCCTAGAGCGGCCTATGAGTTTTGCAACCCAGTAAGCGTGACCCATGGTGGCGAGGGGGAAAAGTCCTTCATGAGGGTAGACGATCCGGCTCTGATGCTAGAAGCGGTAAAGCCGGCCGAGGATGGGAAGGGATTGATCTTGAGGCTATACGACGCGTTCAACAGGAGAGGCGAAGCTGAGGTCGAAATTGGCATGGATGGATACAGCTCGGCTAAATCGCTGGACATACTGGAGTTAAACGAGGTCAAGAGGGAGATCGAGTTTGACGGGAAACGGCTCCGTTTCGGCCACGGTAATTACGAAATAATAACCATTGAGCTCAGCTGATCAATCCATTCGGCATAAAAAACGGTTTTTTGATAAGACGAACGACAAACCTCGCCCTTTAGGGCGGGGTAGGAGTTTAAGATCAGGAGAACTGTTTCTCTTTAGGATACTTTCTTCTGGTCAACTCTCTGAAGATGAGGAGCAGGAGCCGATTTCTCCCGCGATGCCGGAAGAGGGCTTCTACGAAGTTAAGTACAAAAATAAGAGGGCAAATGAAGTCCGTCTTCTTCCAAACGGTTTCCAGGAAAGGAAGCTCAAGAGGCTGGCGAACGCCTCTGCAGGGTTTTTCAACGAGATCAACTACGAGAGGAGAAAAAGGTTCTTTCACGGGGAGAAAGTAGTTTTAAGGAAACGTGGGACAAATGCTGCAAGAAGTACAAGGGTGTTCTCGGCATTAAACCACAAGCGGTAATGCGGAAGAACAACGAAGCGTGGAACTCCCTCTTCTCTTTGCTGAAGTTGAAGAAAGAAGGAATACTACCATCTTCATGAACCGCGTTAGCCCGCCGCGTTACTGGAAGGAGGGAGAGACAAAGGAGAGGAGAAAACTCCTTCTAGTCGTTAGGCAGGACAGATCTGAAGTAGATGAGCGAAACCGCATCGTCCTCGAGGACTTCGACCTCGAAGTGGAGTTCGTGGGTAGGTTGAGGTGGTACGGTAAACGAGGTCGCTTAGAAATATACTACGACGAAACAAGAAATGCGCGGTACGCCTCCATACCAGTGGAGGTAGGTGTTGAGGAAACTAAAACGGGAAAGAAGAGCGAGCACATCGTGAGAGGGGAGAGGAAATCAACGCAAATCGAACCTTCGAAAGGAAACAAATTGGCGTCCATCGATTTAGGTATCAACGTTTTAGCGAGCGTCGTTATCGACGAGGGCACTTGGTTGCTCTACAAAGGCCTCAGGACTAAGGAGGACTACTTCTACTTCGAGAAGAAGATAGCAGGAGTACAGTCCTTGGCGGATAAGACGAAAAACACCGCGGAATGCGAAGCATGCGCTGAATTATCAAGAGAGAAGAGGAGACTTTTTAAGAAGTTAACCAGAAGGCTCCTTCACTTGTACAGAAACTTCGCTTCCCACCTGGTGAAGGAGTAACACGATCTCGACGTATCAACGACCTACCTCGGCTATCCATGCAACATCGCACGAGAGAAGGGTAACAAGTTCACGTCAAGCCTGTGGTCTTACCGCAAACTAATGGACGCCATCGAGTTGAAGGCTCAAGAGTACGGGATGAAGGTTTATGAGGTCGTTGAATACAACACCTCGAAGTACTGCGCTTAACACGACGTGGAAGTAAAGGGACATCCAAGGGGAGTCGTTAGCTGCCCTAAAGGACATAAGCTGCATTCAGATCTAAACGGTGCGTTAAACATACTGAAGAAGGCTACCGGCATAGTAGTTTCAGCGGTAGAGAAGCCTCTCTCCTTCGTCATAGATCACAACACAGTAGCGCCCGTAATGGGGTGTTACCCTTTAGACATCGGGGATCCCTCGCCCTTCATGGTGGGGAGGAGGTCACGTCAGTGTTCTTACGTCAACCGGCGTTGCTTTGGGGATCGATCGACGGGATAGGTGTTGCCGCCGCCGCAGCGTTAAAGCCGTCACGGGAAAGGCGCTACGGAGGAATAAGTTAAATGTGCCTTAATTGAGGGCTTGTCGCGTTGAGCCGGCGAGGCAAGCGCTGCGAAGTAGCAGCGCTGCCCAATAGCCGAAGGTTTGTTGCTCTTAGTTTTGTCCTATTTTGTGCTTCTGATTTAGTTATCCTGCTGCAAGTATCGTATACAGGTAAGGCAAAATTCTGTGTTAGGCTGGTAAGACTTTTTTTGAATTAACTTATTGGGGGATTTGGAGAACGAAAGCCCACTTCCGAAAAAGGAGGTTATACTTACGATAAATTTTTATTGGAAAGGAAAAAGTTTGATGCAGGGTCACCCGATCTGCGGGAGAAAGCGAGGACCAAGGGGAGGAGGAAGCAGGCGCTGCCAGATGGAATCGGGAGGCTAAAACGTGCGAAACAAAGCTCGGCAAGGCAAGACTTCCGAGGGGAAGTTTGCGTAGCTGCTTTTTATAATCATATAGGCCAAATGATTTGCAAGTCGCGTTACAACCAACGAGGTGCTGTACTTCGGGTCCCGATTGGTTCACAAGCAAAATAGCGTCCAAATCGAGCCAGAAGGAACTCTTCAACTGGAGGGGATCTAAGTCTCTCCTATTGCGTCAGGCGGGCCTTCATTAAGAGGTTTCAGAAAGACGTTGGCAGTTTAGTTATATTTGAATTAGAAGGGTGTCAAGGTCGAGAGGTTGAGGCTCTCGTGGTAGTGCGCCTCATTCTTACGAACCAGTACGACCCAGCGTAGTGGATCGACGAGGACGGGAAGGAAAAATAGCGTAGGTTTAAGTCGGAGGTTCCGAGGTCTGAGGTCTCGATCTGCTACCGGGTGGCGCCAACTTTTCTACCGCTTGCATCAAGAGGACCGGGATCTACTACTGCTTTATTTTATTTTATTTCTTGTGTTTTCAAGCAGACCAACTCAGAAAATGAAAGCGGCGTATTCACAGTCGCAGATTCAAGGGTCGGGGTGACCCTCTCCGACGGCGTTAGTCCATTTTATTCTGCTCCCGCTTATATATAGTTAGGGGGTCCTGTCACTTTTTCTCTCACCGACGCGGGCCAAGGGATTTGAAGAAGCTTTTACAGAAGAACGGGGAGGAGTTCCACAAGCAAAACGACGCGGAGATGGGCATCAGTGAACGAGGCGGCCTGCTTTATAATGAGTAATTATTTTCACATTTTTTGGGGGGCACACACTCCTGACAAAAGGTCTTCTGGGAGAGGATCCAAGATGCCTTGGTACTGGAACTCCGCGTTGCCTTGAAGGGGAAAGCTAAGATGCCGTGAAGGCCGATGGGTTCGTAAGGACCACGGTGTACATCCGAAATATGTGCGCCCGATGAAGTAGCGCGTCATATGAGTGTTCAACTTGTCCCTGCAATCCCATGTTTGACGTGGACGTGACCTTAGCCTTTTTCACGCTCAAAGAGGGGCTTTGCCCATGGAACTCGGGCGAGACGCCCAGAGATAACCGTCTCCCCCGTCGATGCGCGGAATAACTCCTCAGCTTTCATTCGAGGTCATGCGCGCCGATGAACCGGTAAGCCCATCGGTCAGCGTGGGATAGTTCGCTCTCTAGCGGAGTGATTTAAGGGCTTAAATGAGAATTCTTCGCTAGAGATCTGGATCTTAGCTGTGGAAGAGGCTTTTTGGATGCCCAATTTCGTTGCCAGTATGTCCGCTGCCTTTTCCGCCACTAGCCTGGCGCATGTGAAGTTAGAGCTGTACGCGTTTACCAAGCCGCCGATTTCCTCTAAGTAGTCCGTTGGCATTTCGCTGGATGCCTGATCATAGCTGAGCCTAGCGGTGGAGAGATATCCAAGTACATCGGGGTCGCTTATGTCAAAAACCTCCTTGGTCCCCCTTAGGAGCGTGAGGTATTCTTCCTGGCTCATTTCATCTCCATCCCAGGGCGTGAGCGTTGGGGCGGCAAGCGATAGACCTTCTGATGGTGCAGGAGAAAACAGATCTGCTTGACCCGGCTTGCCAATTTTTTCAATGACTCCTCCTAGCTTTTCCCTGAACACCAGATGTGATCCCCTAAACTTCGCAAATTTTCCGCGCGGGATCCCGCCAATGGCCCGGGTTACCTCAGGTATCTGTGCGCCCGTCGCGTTGACTATAAAGCCTTTTATTTTCGTTTCAAACCAGCCCCTCTTTAGGTTGACTTCATAATAGCCGTCTTCTTTTCCGACCGCCATCCATTCGGCCGCATTCACGTAGAGCACCCCCTTCTCTACGGCTTCGTTGAGAAGTGCTTTCATGAAAGCACTGAGTTGAATCACTTGCTCCGGCGTTTCAAACGCTTCGATAACTGACTGGCGTTTTAGCTTTTGAGACGGTACCTCGTTTACGCTGAGAGACGCATGCGGTATGTTTGCGCTATCTAGGCCTGCTAACCAATCTTCCACGTATTTCGAATCGGTTTCAGGTACCCTGATGAAGTACCCACCCTCGGCATTTATGAAATCTCCGGCCATCGCCCTCCAGGTTTCGCTTTCCTTCTTGCAGGTTTTAGCCAGAACGGGATTGATGGCGGCGAACCTGGCTCCGCTGTGGATTACCCCGCCTACAGAAACGCTTGAGCCAGAGCTCCGCGCACCTTTCTCTACCAATACCACGCTTGCGCCTCTCATGGCAAGATCCAGGGCTGTGAACATCCCAGTCAATCCTGCGCCGAGAACTATGACTTCCATGAGTTAAGAAATCCCTCGTTGGCTAAAAAGATTCCCTTCGTTATTCATGGACGCTGCATTGCTAGTAGCGCGTCGTAATTATCAAGGAATTTCGTTTCGCGTTTACCATAATGACAAGGGCGATTCACGGCCACGCGGTCGGCCATCTATCCCATGCGGGCGTCTATGTGGTCACTTTCCAGCGCTTGCAAAACCCTGCGGATGACGGCTTTCGGCAGCTTTGGCGTCTCTCCAACCCTTCTGACTGCCTTGATGTTGAGGTACCCTGGATGGGCCGCGATGTCTGTCTCAGGTCTGACCTTGGTGGCCAGCGCCCAGGCGAGTTGGTCTTCATCGTCTGGCCTTAATCCCCGGGGTATGGTTATTCTAACGTTTCCTTCGTTTATCTTGCCATGAGATATAACGACGCTTCCCCCTCCATCCTTGCTGGTAATCACGACTTCGTCCCCCCTTCTAGCTAATTCGTACTCTCCCCTCCCCTTGCCAGTCAAGATGAGCTTTCCTGATGTGCTACCGCGTGAAGTCGGGTTCGACCCTATACAGTATACGTTTTTTAGCTTTAGCAAGTCTGAAGCGTCATGAGCGTAGCTGTTAGCGATGTTTGCTAACATGGCATAAAGGGAGAGCTGAACCTTTCCTTCATTGACGAGAACGATCTTGGAGAAAAGGGGATCGAGGGATATGAGCAGCAGTCCTAGCTGCTTAGCTAGCCCGGGCTCGGGGTTATCGAGTGAGGCGAGGCTCAGGTAGTTGGAAGCGGCTTCAGGCCAGCTTATCTCGTAATTCGAGATCGGCGGCATGAAGTCGCGCACGGCGCTCTTGACCTTTACATGCCTTGGAAAAGTGAACAGAGCGACGTGTTCTCTTGAGTTCGATGGCTGTACGTCGTAGTAGATCGCTTCTTTTCTCCTTAAGATCGCCTTGACCACCGCAACATTTCTTGTGGAATCCCTCCCCACGTAACCGGTGTATTCGCTGAAGGGTCCTTCATCGAATCCCCGCTCGTCGGCGAGGGCCTCCGCCTCTATGACGATCTCCGCTTCTGCGGGTACGGGTAGGTCGTTTTCAATACCCCCAGTCAAGGTGAGAGGGAGTCTTGAAGCAGCGATGGAGAACTCATCTTCTATAAACGAGGCCGCCAATAAGTACAGCAATGGGTGCAAGCCAATGACCACCGAAATCTGAGCGTTTGCGCCCTTTTTCCTGGCCTTTTGGAGGTAGGAGAATAGGTGGCCCTTGCTGCCGCAATCGAACGCGTAGGTGTTTTTTGAGACCGCCTGTATTCTTGTGAAGCTTAGGTTCAGCGTCCCCGTGTCAGGGTTCTTCGAGACTACTGCGCCGCCCGTTATGTACCTGCCGTGACCCGATCTAGTTCCGTCCTGCGGGTAGTGCTTGAGGATCGGGATTGAAAACAGGTCCACCGCGTCACCCCTCTGGACAACTTCTTTTACGGGGGCATCTTCAGAATAGGCGGGGACGCCTTTGGCTTTCATTAAGCCTTCCCAAGTCTTCTCAGCTTCTTCTTCGTTTTTAGAACCGAGGGCAAACCACAGCCGCTGGGGCGTGCCCAAGGCATTGGTGACTACTTCAAAATCCGAGTATCCCTTTATGCGGTGAAAAACAAGCAATGGGCTGCGCTTCTTTAGGATATCGTTGTAAGCGGTTATCTCGTAGTTCACGCTGACAGGGCGGTCGATGTCCAGTATATCGTCGGGGTGAAATTGCCGATATTCAGATAAAAACGATCTTAATGACGTTCACGACCACCTGACGTTATCCTGAAGTTGTTTGGTCCCGATCGATGGGGGGCTGGACCCTTTCCTTTCTGTCAGACCTAATAGCGAACGCGGCGCTCACCAAGGCGAAAGCTATGAGCGTGTAGGTGCCGTACACCACTGGAACGCTAATCGCGATGAAAGTGCTGTAGAATACGAGCACTAAGGCTGCGACCGCGGCGCCCACCAAAAGTACATCCGTTAACTTGATGGCGGAGCCGAGGCGCTTTAGCATTGTGAGAAAAGACGTGTTCACGGTAATGTGAACTAATAGGGTGCCCAGCGTGGCAGCCGTAGCCGTGAAGAGAAAGGCGTTAAATCCGCCCAGTATAAAAGCGGAAACGGTGGCGACGGCGAGAGCGGATGCGAATGTTACGAAAGCTGAGACGTAAGGCGTGAGGCGCTTGCCGTGGACGGATGAGAGCTGACGCGGTAGTACTCCGTCTCTACTCATGTCGAACATCACTCTCGAGGTGCTGTTAGTCAGGACAACCGCTCCCGTGAAGAGGCTGTTTATGAAGAGTGCGGTTAGTATTATGGCGGCAATGGGGCTGATTTCACTATAGACTAGGGAAACCCCGGGGACGAGGGCGCTAGCGTACGTTCCCATTTGCGATGGGCCCCACGCAACCGTAAAGGCGTACGCGGAAAATATGAAGAAGGCCCCCAGTATGACTACGGTCAAGATCAGGGCTTTGCTTATGGCCGCCTTGGCCTGTTTTGCTTCCTCTCCAAGCGGTGTAGCGTTTCCGTAACCCGCGAATGCGGTATACATGAAAAGCGTCCCCAGCCCTATGCCCGCCAGTCCGTCCGCGGCATAGCGGGGGGTGAAAACGCTCAGGGTGTTCTGATGACTCATCAGGACGAGCGCGGCCCCCAGCGTCACCACCGTCGCCATTTCGATCATGCCCATCACAGTGGCGTAAACTGTTGATTCTCTAATCCCGGCGTAGGAAAGCGCGAAACTACCTCCCAAGTCGATCACCAACAAGACGAACCACAGATAGGACGGTATGGAAAGCCCGAAGACCTCCGACAACATGGCGGGGACGAAAACCGCAACGCTGAGCCCTACCAGGGCGATGGCCATTATTTGATAAAAAATGTACATGGTGCCCGTGAAAACCCCGGCCGCTTTTCCGTGGCCCGCCTTCGTATAGGCGTAGTACCCGCCCGCGCTGGCTACCCTCTTGGAAATCCTGCTGAGTATTATGGCGTTTAGCAGGACCAAGAAGAAGGCGAGAGTGGCGCTTAATGGCAGCGATCCTAGGGCGAACGCAGCTGCCCCCGTCATGGTGGAGACCGCTGCGCCAGCCGGTGCAACTGCCGCGACACCCTGGAAAAGCACCTCAGCGAAACCCAAAGCATCCGACCTTAGCTTTTTTCCGGTTGTTGACATTTTCGAACCTGGATGCAAAATAGTGCACATTTATAAGCATATCTAGCCTTATGTGCGCTTTAAATGCCCAAAAGGCGTCATTTGGGAGTGAGGCCGCAACGCTTAAAGTCAAAAACGCTTGTTCATATGAGATTGGGTTACGACGTGATATATCTGGGAGGAGGGCCGGGAGGCTACGTCGGCGCGGTGACGAGTTCCTTGCTGGGCCAAAAGGTGGCCGTAGTGGAGAAGAGGAAAATAGGAGGGACTTGCGTTAACGTGGGCTGCATTCCAGCTGATGCTGCCCTTGCCGCTGTTGATGCCTTGTACTCGTACGGGATGGGCGTTTTCAAAGGGAGCGTGCAGCTGGATTTTGTAGCTAACATGAAGAGGGCTAAGGATATAGCCCAAAAGACGTCGGAGGCGGCTTCTGCCGTTCTGCAGAGCCTGGGCGTCGATATAGTAATGGGAGAGGGCAAGTTGGTTGAAAGGGGCGTGAGGGTCAAAGGCCAAACTCTGTCGGCGGGGTCGGTGGTCCTGGCAACAGGTGCAACCCCCAACATGCCCGATGTCGAGGGGCTGGACCCGGCCCGTGTGTTGACGAGGGAAAACTTTTGGTCTTTAGAGGAGCTACCGAGACACGTGGTCGTGCTCGAAGGAGGGGAACCTGCTTCTGACGCGTTGGAGCTGGCGCAGGTGTTAGCCTCTGCCGGGGCAGAGGTCACATTCCTTGACGAGAATGACGAGTTGCTACCCTGGGAGGATCAGGAGCTTGCATCGGCGCTCCGCGAATCGCTGACGGCGAAAGGGATTTCCTTCAGCATGGGTATAGAGCCCATTTCCGTCGAGCGCAATAAGGTCATTTATTCGGAAGGTGGAGAAAAGAAAGAGGCGGTGTACGACGCGCTGATGGTGTCTTATGGGTGGATGCCCAACCTCGATGGTCTTGGGGTAAACGAGCTCGGAGTTGAGACTGAGCTAGGTTTCGTCAAGGTCGATGAGTATGGTCGCACTAACTTACCGTGGCTTTACGCCATCGGTGACGTGACCACCCACATGAGCGCGGCTTCAGCCATGTACATGGGGAGGGTTGTAGCCCACAACATAGCGGGAAAACAAATAAAGATGGACTATGACCTCTTTCCCCGCGGTTGCGCCACCATACCTGAGCTAGAGGGTGTGGGTCTGACCGAAGAGGGGGCCAAGAACCTTGGCAAAAGGCCAGTGGTTGGAACCGCGTACCTGCAGGGGAACGAGAAGGCCATAGTAGAGGGTAAGGCGGAGGGCATGGTTAAGTTGGTCGCCGATGAGAAAGGAAACATCCTCGGAGGGGGGATACTTGGGGCGCATGCCTCCGAAGTAATACACCAGGTGGTGCTGGCCATGAAAATGAGGGCCACCGCTTCGGATCTGGCGTTCTCCAATTACGAGCACGCCACCGTCTCCGAGTCATTACAGGAAGCCGCGCTCAAGGTAGTTTCGAGCTTGGGGTGAGAGATATGACCAAAATGAACGGTAGCTTGGAGCTGGCCGCTCCAGTGGAAAGGGTAAGGGCGTTCATGACGAACCCCGACGAGTTTTCCACGTGCCTGCCGAACGTGGAGGGGTTCGAAAAGAAGAGCGACGAGGATTTCTCGGCCAAGTTTAAGGTAAACCTGCCAGCTGATATGAGGAAAGGGTTGCTAGCTAATCTCGCCAACGTTGGCATAAAAATGAACTTTAAGAGCGTCGCTTCCGGAGATACCGTATCTGTTCACGGAGAAGGCAGGTCCATGGGCATGAAGGTGACCATCGACCTCAACATGAGATTGCAGGGGTCGGAAAACAAAACGGTCATAAATTGGGATGCTGATGTAAACGCGGGTATGATAACGCGCCTAATGGGAGAGGAGAACTTCAAGAAAGTTGCAGACGAAATAATTGGGCAGCTGGTGAGCAGCGTTAAGGCCAAACTCGAGGGGTGATACGAAAGTAGCGCGTAGTTTCTCGATGGGTTTTTGTCGACCAAATTGTTCGTGGGTTTTCGAGTTGAAATCGCGCGAAAAATGTATTTACCAGAAAAGCCCATGGATCTAGTTAGAAGCCAGAAATGTTCTACTCGGTTTTGCGCGTTGTCGCATTCACCCTCAAATCGGATTCTCCGGCGTGATGCGCAGAAATTGGCTCCCAGAGCGACCCTGATGCGGCTTACCCACTGAGGGGGTGAACCAAACCTCTGTAGGTATGGCTCTGGACTGTTGATCTTGTGCGGTGCTTTCTGATTCTTTAAATTTGTTATGAAAACGCTTAAATACGTCATTATGGTAAATCGCGCGAAAATGCCTGGTTTCGTGGATTATCTGAGTACAACTGGATACCTGCTGTTAATAGCTGACGTCTATGCTGCGTACGCACTGGTCAAGACAGCGAGGGGAGCCCCGATGTCTAAAGAAATGGGCTACGTACCGTTCTTCCTGGGGGTCGCTTCGCTGGGCTTGTCTCTATTCATGGATGTCGCTTGGCCTCTGCCGGGACCGTATAACTTCGTATTCGGCGACCCCTTCACGGCTTTTTCCGTGCTGCTGCTTTCGGCGGGGGCCGAACTGATCTTTGCAGGAAATCTAAAGAACATAGAGGGATTGGCAATACCAGTAGGTTTGATAGCCATACTTTACGGGTTGGTTATCGCCATGGATTCCCTCGATCCCGTTTTCGTGTGGGGTATGTTTGTGTTAGAGGGGATCGCCGGGATCGGTACCGGAATTGCAGTTAACAGCAAGAGCAAAGCACTCTTGTGGATTGCCATATTGTTACTCGCCCTCGCCTCGCTACTTTTGGCCGTCGTTTGCGTGCAAACTAGCTTCGAACACGTGGGCGAATTTGCCAAATACTTCCCGCGACGGCGGCCAAAAATTCGCGTAAACATCTGCTTTTTTTACTCAGATTGTTGCTTGAGAGTTTAAGCCCTGCCAAAAGTTCGAAAATGCCTTACAGCATATTAGCAAGAAAGCTCCGACCTTAAGGGAGGAGATGAATTGCCAGCCGAAAAGTTTATCAATCAAGACGAGATCAAAGTTAGTACCCACGGGCAGTGGGGAATTAACGCCTGATAAGCCCATAAAAAAGGGTGAGAGATGGAATAAGACCTCCGGACTAGAAGATGATGGGGGCACCGTCGATGAAGCAGGAACCTCAAATCCCTCGGGGAGGAGAGGATGTCAGTGGACGGGTATCCAAGTCCCGGTTTCGGACGAACGCTGCATTGCCTCGATTACTTTCTGGACGGCTAAACCGTCCCTCAGACTAGCTCCCGGTTCTACCGGCAAATCTTCTTCCACCGATTTCACGAAGTGGGCTACTTCGATCATAACCGAGTGTTCCCACCCTAAGACGTGGCCTTCCGGCCAAAATCCTCCAGAATGAGGATAGGAGGGGCCCGCGGCCAAGATTGTGTTGAAACCCTGAACGCTAAAATCTTCGCCAAACGAGAAGAGCTGTAGTTCATTGGGTCTCTCTAAGTTGAATGAGATAGTCCCCTTTTCCCCATGCACGTCAAAACGAAAGGAGTTTCTCATCCCGGGGGCGACCTTTGATGCCTCAATCACACCGGTGGCGCCACCAGTGAAGTTCACCAGAGAACGAAAAGCATCATCAACGGTTACCTTCAACTTTTCTCCGGTAGAGGAGGCCAATTCAGGGCGATGAACGTCAAGCTTGGCCACTACATCTTTTATCTCTCCGACCAAATACCGGGCCATATCGATGACGTGGGAGCCAAGATCACCCAGGGCTCCAGTCCCAGCGTACTCTCTTTGTTGTCTCCAACCCGCCGTCGCGTTGGGTCTTGCGAGGCTTTCGTGAAGGTATGCCGCCCTGAATTCGGTCACATTTCCTATTTTACCGTCATTTATTAGCTGCTTCGCCAGGGCTATGGCTGGTAAAAACCTATAATTAAACCCCACCATGGCCTTGACGCCTTTACCGGCTCTTTCATAAGCCTTTACCATTTCCTGCGCTTCCTCCACGTCGAGCGCCATCGGTTTCTCGACGAGAACGCTTTTCCCATTGTTGAGTGCCGCGATCGTCGGTTTCGCGTGAAGGTGATTCGGCAGGCAGTTGTCTAAAATGTCGTAAGAAGAAGAGTTAAGCGCGTTTTCCAACTCTGACGTTATTCCTTTAAAACCAAAGTGGGAAGCGAAAGACCTGAGCGAATTAGTGTCGCGACCGTAAACCAAGCTTAACTCTGGTCTCTCCGTTAGATCGAAGAACTCGGGCGCTGCATTGTAAGCGTGGGCATGGGCTCTACCCATGAAGCCGTGGCCCAGCAAGAGAACCCTAGGCATATGAAAGGTAAATTAGCCACGTTTAACTCTTACGTCGACAAACCTAGAGAATAAATCATCGTTGGATAGGTAGGTTCCAAGTTGCTACCTTCTTCGGCTACCTATTGGTAAAAATCCCTTGGCCGAAATTCGGCGTTTCACCTTTGTTCGTGGTTGTTTGGAGGGTCTAGAAAAGGCAAGTTCACAGGGTCCTGGAAGACAGTCTTTTTTCACGCTTCTTCGTTCGTAGTCAGCGTCAGGTGATGGCGTGTCCTTGCTCATTTCCGTTTATCTTGAACCCTGCTTATAAGTGAGAAGATTCAAAAGAGTTGAATCCCTCGCCCTTCAGGGCGGGGAGGAGGCAAGCTGTTGTAGAAAGGATAAAGGGCCATAACCACGGGCTGTACGTAGAGGTCTTCGCGGGTGATTACGCGCGTAAGTTTCCCAACGGCCCCCTCTTTGTGTTTGCTGTCCCTCGAAGAAAAGAACTGGTCCGTCGCTTCCCCAAGTTCTTTCCCTTTCATGACCAGAGCGGCCATTTCGTCAGGCAGCGTGAAAGCGGCTGAGAAGGCGAAGTTATCGACCCCCGACTTATCGATTGCGTATACGGCAGCAAAGGCAAGCATCTTTCCAGCATAATCGCAGACGCCTCCCTCGATTCCGATTCCTAGGTCCGCCCCCGAAGACGAAAGCGCGCGTTTGGCCCTGTTGCGCGCTCCTTCTAGCGTTTGTTGGCAGAACGGCTGCGCCGGGACACCGGACGGCACGTCTAGCGGCGTTATCGAGGCTTCTATGCCGATTAGCTTAATTGCTCTCGCGACGGCGTTCAACTTGACTTGGTTTACCGAGCCAACCGCGATGATAAGTCCCGAAATCGGTCACGCGAATAACCTCATTACAAGGTTATAAGCCACTCTGCGGTATTCCTTGTCGAGGGTAATGAGAAGGGCACGCCTCACCTTCCAGTGCGGGGAGGAGGTCAGTTGGAGGAATATGCGGTCGTACTAAAAGGGGTCAAGAAGGTCTACGGGGGAGCCGTCCCCACTTATGCGCTCAAGGGAATTAATTTAGAAGTGAAAGTCGGGGACTTCGTCTCGATCGTTGGGCCATCTGGAAGTGGCAAGTCGACGCTACTCAACATAATGGGTGTGCTAGATAGACCTTCTGAAGGAAAGGTTTTCGTGGGTGGATTCGACGTAAGCGCTCTCCCAGACTCGAAGCTGTCTTACATAAGGAACAGATACATAGGCTTCGTATTTCAATCTTACAATTTGGTCAGCAGGCTAACCGCGCTTCAAAACGTTGAATTACCCTTGATGGTAAGGGGTATTTCGGGCTCGAAGATGCGGGAGATAGCCATGGAAAGCCTCGAGGCCGTGGGCATAGCGGATTTGGCCTTTAAGAAGCCCTACGCGCTTTCCGGCGGCCAACAGCAAAGGGTGGCCATAGCCCGGGCCCTCGCCACCGACCCCCGGTTCATACTTGCGGATGAGCCAACTGGAAACTTGGACTCTGTCAGCTCAGCCATGATAATGGAACTGCTGAAGAAGGTAAACACGGAAATGGGGAAGAGCATCGTCATGGTCACGCACAATATGGAATTGGCCAAGATGACGGCTAGGATAATACACATAAGGGACGGGTTGATAGAAAAAGTGGAAGAGGTGACGTGAGTGAAACCCCTGGCCCGCGGTACCAAGCTAGTAGTTGTCTTGTTGCTCGTTTCATTGATTAGCGTATTGTGGGGCGGCGGACAAGCCGTTGCTCAACCGGTACTTGTCGTCAATTACGGTTGGGGTACTTCTCAGCAGTCAATCAAGGCTAGGCCAGGGTATCAAGGAGTACCTTTTACAGTTGAGGTAGTTGAGATGCCCAATTGCACGGTTACTTACGGTGAGCTGGAGCTTTACGGCGACCCGATAACAAGCACGAGCGGGGCTCCTCTCGCTTACGCCGCACCGCAGCCCCTGCAGACCGCCTTAAGAGTGAGTAACACCTCGTTGGCCGGCGTCTCACTGCCGGTAGTTTCGTCCGGTTCGGCGGCCGTTTTGATGACATTTTACCTCGACGTTTCTAAGCAAGCGCGGCCCGGGAATTATTACGCTCTACTCGTGGTACATTATTCCAACTCCGGAAAGCAGTCGCTCGTTTACGATGAGTTAACGCTGACGATTTCTGGCAGAGAAAGTGTTTACGTGGCCGACGTTACGTGGGGGACGCAATCTCAGCCTGCCTATCCCACGCAGGGATCCGGCCTCACGCCCCTTACGTTTTACTTGGTGGACTCTAGCGAGGAACCGCTTATTGGAGTCAACGTCACGTTAAGCCTACCGGAAGGCCTGCTGAGCGAGAACGGCGAAAGGACCGCCACACTTCTCATCCCTTACGTCCAAGCGGGTGGAGTAGCTCAGGCCGCGTTCATATTAAACGTGACGCAAGCCGCCCACGTAGGGATTAACCAGATCGGCGTGAACATCTCCTACGAGGATACGTTTTTGGCGAGGTTCAACTCTACGACCTCGTTCGACGTAACGGTCTATCCACAGGCAGAAGTCTCCGCCACTATCAACGCCGCTTCAATGCAAATCGGCGGGACTTCTCAGATCGTGCTCGTGATCGAAAATCGCTCACCTTCACCAATCTACGGGCTGAGCGTGCAACCAGTTTTCGACCCACTGGAGCAAGTGGGTGGTAACGAAACCACGGTGAACTACCTCTCGGGCGAGAGCAACGCCACGTTTACTTACGTAGTTTACGCCGCTGAAAACCTCCCTCCAAGCGTTTACCCGGTCGAGTTCAAGGTATTTTACATGGATCCACAGCCAGTTACTCAACTATACACGTGCCGGGTTGCCGTTGCCGAGCCGGCCCAAAACCTTACTCTTTCCCTTCTGCCCTCCACTCTTTACTATCAGAGAAATAACACCATAACTGTCGTGATCAGGAATTCTGGCAGTGAGGTAAGAGATCTGCGGTTGACCTTGGTGCCACCGCAGGGGCTTTTCGTGGCCCAGGGTTTGGGTCCCTGGGCTCTCGGCAACTTGAGCGGTGATCGGGAGGCAAGATTGAAGTTGTCCGTCGTCCCGTCCTTGCCGGAATCGGGGCCGCTACTTCTTCAATTCGAGTTGATTTATAAAAACTCGAGGGGATACACGTCATCTCAGGAGATCGATCAGTTGGTCTACTTGAGGGGACTCATAGAAATGCAGTTGACGTCTTTCTCTGCGCCCGTTACGGCCTTCAATGGCAGTACCGTGACGGTTTCCGGTACGCTTATCAACATGGGGACCGAGGGTGCTGACTACGTCGACGTTTACCTAGTACCGGGCAATTGGTCTCAGCCCGAGTACGTGGGTAACATACCAACCAATTCCCCGACGCCCTTCAGCTTGCAGATTAACATCCCTTCATCTTCTGATGGGCGCTATTCTTTCAATGTCACAATCACGTATCAAGATGACCTTGGCCAGCGCTACAACCTCACCGTACCTTTCTCGTTAAACGTGGTTAGCCAAGGGGTGAGGCCAAAGGGCCGGCTAATGCCCTGGTACGAATACGCGGGCATCGTGGTGCTCGTGGTAACCTTAGGGGTTTCCCTTTATTTTGTCTCGCGGAGGAGGGGAAGCGGGGCCTCGCATGGGAGAGTCGAGGACGCGTCTCGGTTGGGGTTTAGAAATCCGCCAGAGAACGAGAGTAGGTAGGTGATATCGGTGGTCGACAAAACGAACGACAGACCTCGCCCTTTAGGGCAGGGAGGAGGTCAGTTTCGCGTCCTTCCTTCGTTCAGGCGGGAAGACATCGCTCAAGGACGGAGGTGATTTAAAATCCGCTTGAGCGCGCTTTTTTACCTGGCTTTCCAGGCACTAAAAGAGAGGAAAGTGCGGTCTGTACTTACCATCCTCGGGATCCTCATAGGGCCAGCCTCCATAATAGGCATAACTTCCATGGTTGGCGGTTATAGAACCTACATAACCGACCAGCTACTCAAGCTGGGCACCAACACCATCGCGGTGACGCCTTCTGGCAGTTTCACCATCACGCCAGCCGACGTCCAAATGTTGCAAGGAATACCTGGAGTAAAAGGAGTTTTTCCCTATTACGTGATACCCGCATACATAAGCGTCCCTGGGGGGACTGAACAGGTTGAGGTGTTGGCAGTCAACGCGCAGGAAGGGCTTGTAGAGGCAGTCCCAGGTATACAATTGAGCTCAGGTCAATACCCACAACCTTACGATACCGCTGGCGCGGTGCTGGGCTACCTGGTGGCGAATCCCCGGAATCAATATTACCCGCATTTCCAAGTTGGGCAGGTGGTCAACTTGCAGATGTATGTCGACGGTTCTCTTGAAAGCAAGAGCTTCATGGTCACAGGTGTATTGAAGGAATTCGGTCAAAGTTTCTTCATAAACGTCGATCAGGACCTTTTCGTGCCGCTGGCAACGGGGCAGGAGGTGACCGGGAGCCAGCGTTACGCTGGGGTGCTCTTGGTAGTTTACAACTCCGCCTATGTAAACCAAGTGGCGAACCAGATATACGACCTGTTTGGTAATCAGGTCTCGGTTTACACCGCTGAAGAGGGCATAAACATAGCTAGCAGCATAATAGGCTCGCTTAACGCGCTTCTGGTTTCCGCGGCAGCGATATCTCTCTTAGTGGCTTTCATAGGCGTGACTACGACCATGTTTACCAGCACGATCGAGCGCACAAAGGAGATCGGCCTGTTAAAGGCGCTGGGGTTTACCAGCTGGGATGTCGTGGGCATGTTCGTCGCGGAATCCGCGTTGATGGGATTAATCGGGGGGATCAGCGGCCTGGGTACTGGAGTGCTGGTGGCATACGCATTGAGCTACCTGAGACCTGCGAGTTCGCTGGGGCTTGAGGTGGCTATCTCCCCGGAGTTTTCCCTCCAAACTTCGCTCATGGCCTTCGGCTTATCTGTTCTAGTTGGTATCCTAGCCGGAATGATACCGGCCTATAGAGCTTCGAAGCTGATGCCCATGGAAGCGCTGAGGCACGAGCGAAAGCGCCGCAAAAAGTCATGAATGATTAATCATTGGTCTCCATTTTCTAATGGGAAGCGACGTTATTAAAAGGTAGCTGAGGTCAGGCTCGGGTTGGCTCCTTTCCGGCAACGCTTAAACGCCTACAAGGAAAAAACGTGCGTTGACGCAGCTCCTCTTGTCACGGCATCGTATCCATGCACGCGCGCATGAGGGCTGCCGGCGGTGGCGAGCAGCCCATGCGTAAGACGAAGATAATAGCGACTATTGGCCCGCCAAGTATAGGCTTGCTAACCCAAATGCGCAAGTACGTCGACGTTTTCAGGCTGAACTTCGCCCACGGGGATCCCGAACAACACAAGCTTTACTTCGACGAAATAAGGCACAAGGCTCCAGATGCGGCCATTTTGGTCGACCTCCCCGGGCCTAAGATGAGATTGGGCGATTTCGAAGGGACGATAAAGCTATCCAGGGGGCAGGTGGTTACCTTCAGCAAAACCGGGGATGGCATTCCCGTTATTGAGGACACCTTTTACAAGGCGGTGGGTCAGGGCAGTATTGTGCTACTGGCGGATAGCGAGATAAGGCTAGTGGTCGAGTCGGTTTCGCCCGATAGGGTTACCGCAAGGGTGCTCAATGGCGGTCTGATAACCGCAAGAAAGGGGATAAACATACCCAAGGTAAAGCTCAAGACGGGTCTTACGCAGATCGATGTTTCGTTGCTGAGGGAGGCCTCAGCGCTTGGAGCGGATGCGATAGGTCTCTCTTTCGTGGTGGATGCCTCCGAGGTCGATGAAGCTCGGAGGATTTATCCAGAAGGGTTTATGGTTGCCAAGATCGAGAAGGCCGACGCCTTGAAGAGCTTGGCTGACATAGTTCAACGCGCAGATGCCGTCATGGTGGCAAGAGGAGACCTGGGGATCGAGGTAGGACTAGAGAGATTACCATCAGTTCAGGATAAAGTCATTCAGGCTTCTCGCTCTGCCGGCAAGCCTGTAATCTTGGCAACCCAGGTTTTGGAATCGATGGTATCCAATTCTTCCCCTACGAGGGCAGAGGTGATCGACGTGGCTAACTCGGTTTCCAAAGGGGTCGACAGCATAATGCTGAGCGATGAGACGGCTGCCGGCCAAAACCCCCTGGCGGCAGTGCGCTACTTGGACGGCATAATAAGGAAAGCCGAGCAAGCAGCAGCGCCCGCGCCACCGGTAAAAACTAAGGATGAGAACGATGCCATGGCTTACGCAGCCGTTAACGCGGCACTTGTAGCCAAGGCCAAGGTAATAGTAGCGCACAGCAGAAGTGGTATGACGGTCGCCAGGGTATCCATGTTCAGGCCGAGCGCTCCGGTGCTCGCTTTAGTCGAGTCGCAGAAAAAACTAAGGGAGGGAAGGTTCTACTGGGGTGTGATGCCTCACCTCGTAGAACCCACAACAGAGGTAAGCGACGTCTTTGAGGTTTCTTGGAAAAAAGCGTTAGAACTTGGACTGGCCAAGAAAGGCGATAAGGTAGTGATAGTTGCCGGGGAGCCCACGGCTCGGCAAGGGGTTACCAATCTGCT
Organism: Candidatus Martarchaeota archaeon; assembly: GCA_046534355.1. Classification (GTDB taxonomy): domain Archaea; phylum Thermoproteota; class Thermoprotei_A; order Marsarchaeales; family UBA168; genus UBA168. The sequence continues at coordinate 22,110 of JAWDNK010000002.1, forward strand.
GGGGTTGCACGAAATTTAAGAAAAACGGGGGCTATTCTCGCGGTTGTATGAAAGCGCGGCCGCCCTTGCTGCGGTCCTCGGTGTACAAGCTCCTCAGCGCTTCTTTAGCCTGTTCTAGTGAGAACTTCCTCCATGTCTTCACTGCGAGCCTATCGCTCAGTTTTATTAGGTCCTTCATCTCTTTTCTTGTGCCGCCAGTTGTCCCGATTATCTTGGCGTGGGTGCCATAGAGCCAGCTGACGTTCAAAGACACCTCTCCTCCAGTGAGCACCCCGAATGTGACCAGCCTGCCGTATGGGGCGAGCAGCGACAGACCCGCGTCCCAGACGGACTTCCCAACCGAGTTGAGCACGACGTCAACCATCCTACCCCCTGTAAGCCTCGCCGCCTCCGACTTCAAATCAGAATAATCCAGCACGAAATCCGCCCCATCCACTTGCGTTCTACTTCTTGTGACCGCCAAAACAGTGGCGCCCATAATTTTTCCCAGCTGTACAGCAAACCTTCCGGTGTTACCGGTTGCGCCCAGTACGGCTAGCGTTTCCCCAGGGGACAGTTGCGCTTCCCTCAAGGCGTGGTAGGCGGATAGCGCTGCGGTGGGGAGGCTCGCGGCCATTTCCCAAGACATACCTTCTACCTTGAAAGCGTTTTTTGCGGGTATCTTCCAAAGCTCTTGGTAACCGCCATCGGTTACGACGCTCATGATGCCCCCGTTTACGCACAGATTTTCCCTCCCGCTTATGCACATATCGCAAGTGCCGTCGAAAACCCTGTTGTAGACGGTCACTTTGTCTCCCACTTTAAGATCGGTGACCGAATCCCCGATTTTCTCAATCGTGCCCGCCGCCTCTGCCCCCGGTACGTGGGGTAGCTTAACCGGTATTCTTTCAATGACTGCATAGTCGATTGGGTTGACGCCTGCTAGCTCCACGCGGACGACCACGTCTTCGGGGCCAGGCTCTGGGTCGGGTATTTCCTCCACCTTCAGGTTATCTATCCCGGGTTTTTCGAATAGAAGTGCTTTCATAATTAATACGGGGTTATAATCGGAAAAGGCTTTTGGTCCAAACTCGCCAACTTAGTGAGGGCCACTGGTTAAGCTACGGAGCACTAAGTTAAGTAGGGAAACGAACGACAGTCTTGTTTTGGAAGAACCCCGGCACGTTGAATCTCGACAAACAACGGTGATCTAAAACCGTTGTTTAGTATGGTTTGCCAGGCTTGGCCCTGGGGCTCGGAACTGCTTTTTTGAGGTAGTTTCGAATTTTTGCCCCGTTTGAAGCTTAAAGCGCCTATTCCGTAACGTCGTTAGGTCCCTGTAAAGCTGAGAATCTGGTCGAGACATTAAAGCGCGGATAAAACCGACAAATTAGTAATCGAATGCAGAATAAAAATACTCAAATTGTGTGTTAAAAGTAGTGTTCGAATTCAGAGTTTGCCTATATCGGTGGGTACCCTGATGGTTATCGGCGGCTGACCGGCCTTCCATTCTGCGGGTATGATGTCGAATTCCTCTGCGCTTCCTGGGTGGCTGTATATGTATCTGAGGCCCTCAAAGGCGTTATATATGTGTCCGACATCCTTGCCGAGCCTGTCGTTGAAAACGGCGTAGTACTGGACGTTTCCATCTGGATCAATGATTACGGTGCCCCTGCGCGTCATACCGGTCTGCGCGTTCAGAAAGCCGTACGAAGATGATATGGTTTTGCTTATGTCTTCAACCAAGGGATACTGCACTTTGCTTACCCTAGGGCTGGTCTCCCACCACATCTTGTGTGAATATACGCTGTCTGTGCTTATCGCCAACACTTCTGCGTTGGCCGCCTTGAACTTATCGTAGTAGTTTTGGAAAGCCTGTAGGTCTGTCGCGCACACGAAAGTGAAGTCGCCAGGGTGAAACGTTACTATTACCCATTTTCCTCTGAGCTCTGAAAGCGAGAGTTTCCTTACTTTTTTTTCTGCTGGGAAGAACGCGTTGGCGGTGAAAGCGGGTGCCGGTGAACCTATTTCTATCATTGCTTCTCGTATTAATCGTTGCTGCAGCTAATAAGCATTTACTACGCCGTTATGTTGGAGAGCGATGCTGCGGTGTGGAAGTGGTCAAGCTCCTATCGCGGCTTAGGAGTGGTCAACATGAGCGGACGATTGAAAAAGCTATGCCTTCGAGCCGTGGTGATGCTGGTGCCTGATGGTAAGGGATTACCAGAGCCGAGAATGAAGACCTATGAGCCCAGTTTTGGTGATATTCTGTTGCGCGAGCTTACGTGGGTTAAGTGCAGTTACCGCGCTACGGATTTAGGAATGGACACCGGAACCAGGATATATCGTACTTTGTACTTTGACCAAGCGCTTCTTTACCGCTCTGTAACGACCGTGAACAAATCGTTATGCGGCTTTACGCGATTTCCATTGATTCCCGATGCTAGCTCCCCGAACGGGTTATGAGAGGTTTCTGTTTGTGCGCGACGCGGATCTTCGTCAACATTGCTAGAGACGACCTGTTTTCGTTATCGCGCGTGAAGTATCACGGAAGTGGGAGTAAACTCGCCGTAAAAAGAAGCGGCTAATGGGACTCTGACAAAAAGAAGGCAAGCCTCGCCCCTTCTTGGGCGGTGTAAGGTCTTTAAGTCTCTAAGCCAAACTGTCAAATGCCTCCCTCTGGTCGACTCTTAAAACGTGAGGGGCGGGGGCCACTCTCTTCCGCGCGGGGAGGGCATCGGCGAAGCCTTGCACGCGGATACGAGGACGGGCGTCGTACGCCTTTTGCCCGACGGTTTTAAGGGAGGAAGCTCAGGAGATTAGCACCTCTCGGCCAAGCCCTTCAGCGAGCTCGACTACGAGGGGAGGCAGGGGTTCGTCCGCGGAGGGGAAGTAGGCTTCGAGGAGGCGCGCGAGGGGTATAACGAGAAGTACGCGGGCGCACCGGAGGTCGACATCGATCGAGCCGTGAACGAAAACAACGAGGAGTGATCATCGTCTCTCTCCCACTAAGCCTGAGGAGAGGAGAGGGAAAGAGATGAAGGCTCCCCCTCCCCCCGCAGAACGCGTGCGGATGCCGGGTTACCGGGAGGGCCGGGAAGAGGTCAGAGTTCGTCATCAACCTCGAACCGGTCTAGAGAGAGTGCTTTTTGACTTTAATCCTTTGTGGAAAACGAGCAACGCGAATGGCCTCCCCAAAACCTTTAACGGAGATATCGATCTAACACAGATCAATGGCATGTATAATGCTGCTTCTGCTAAGGAACGTATTGATTCTGTAATCGATGAAAACATGAAGTTCTACGCGGGAGATAGGCTTGTTGTGACAAAGTTACTGGCTGCTGTCATTGCGGGAGGTCACGTCCTTTTGGAGGACGTTCCTGGTGTTGGGAAAACTTTTCTCGCAAAAATATTGGCTAAGACGTTGGGCTTATCCTTCACGAGGATCCAGTTCACGCCAGATCTTCTACCAAGCGATATAGTCGGAACTAAGCTCTGGCGGCCATCGGAGGGAAAATTTGAGGTGGTGCTTGGCCCGGTATTTTCAAACTTCATACTTGCCGACGAAATAAACCGCGCCCCCCCTAAAACCCAAGCTGCCTTATTGGAAGCCATGGAGGAGATGCAGGTAACCATAGAAGGAGAAACACATCAACTTCCTAAGCCGTTCGTGGTGGTGGCCACTCAAAACCCTATTGAATTCGAGGGTACCTATCCATTACCCGAGGCTCAAATGGATCGCTTCATGCTTAAGCTGACCCTGGGCTATCCTAACCCTGAGCTAGAGGAGGAGCTTCTGGGTAGAAGGGTAACTTGGAAGAGTGATGACCCATCCTCGTTAGCCCCCACTTTAATATCTCGCGAGGAATTGCTAGCGCTTAGGGCTTTAGCTGAAGAGGGAGTAAGGGTAGAAAAAGACGTAATGCGGTACGTCGTTTCCTTCAGAAAAATAAGGGATGACGAGAGAGTCATCGCGGGCCCGAGCCCCAGGGCGCTCATATCGCTGATGAGGATGGCAAGAGCGATGGCCCTTACCGAGGGGAGGGACTACGTCATTCCGGACGATGTCAAAGGGGTTGCCAGGGAGGTATTGGGCCACCGGATAGTGCTCAAACCTGAGCTGGCTTTGGAAGGTGGCGTGACCGGGTCAGAGGTGGTCGGCGAATACTTGGAGGAGCTTCCAGTACCGAAGTGATGATCATGGTAAGAGAGGTAGCCAAGTCATACTATCTGCTACTCGCCATACCCATATTTTTCATCACGGTCGCTGTCCTTAGCTCCACCAAGGCCATGGTGATTCCGGCCGTTTTTTCGGTTTTAATGGTTGCGTTTGCGATTTACGTGGACACCGAGCCTGAAGTAACGGCCAGTTTTTCGATAAAGGGCAGAGACAGGGTAACTGTCGGCGACTCCGTGACCGGCCAAGTTTCAGTCAAAGTTAAAGGGGGTTTCGGCTTGGTGACGGTGTCCGCGCCACCCGCTTCTTACCTTTCTGGCGATAGGGCATCGAAATACCGGGAGGGATTTGAGGTCGTCGGAGGTAAGGCATCGAGGGTCTTATTCAAAGGATTTCGTGACTTGAGCGCGGGCTACAGTTTCGAAGCCAAGGCGATCAAAAGAGGTATTTACGAGTTCGGGCAGGTGAGGTACGCTTACAACGCCCTCCTCGGGGCGAAGGTTGATGAGGGTTCTTTCGACTACGGGCTGGAGCTGAAAGTGTTGCCCAAGTATGAGTTGGTTCGCAGGGGCGGGTGGAGGTTAACGCCCGCTTCTCTTCCTTCGCGTGTCACGCCAAACAGGTTGGGGCCTTACTCCACCGACTTCCTGTCTGTGAGGGAGTACGCGCCAGGCGATCCTTACAAGTTCATAAACTGGAAGGCAACGGCTAGATCGCCCAGCGGACAGCTGCTGGTCAACGAGTTTGAAAGGGAGGGGATGAGAAACGTGATAATGCTCTTGGACGTGGGTAGGTGGATGAGGCTCGGTCTTTCCCAAGATAACTCTCTGGAAAGGGCTGTGCCCCTTCTCCTATCTATATCGAGAGTTCTTTTGGACCACGGGTACAACGTTGGATTTTGGACGGTCCCCCCAACTGGCATTTCGGTGACTCCTTCGTCGGGGCAGACCCATTTTCAGAGGATTTTGAGCGCCACCCTAGAAGTCACCTACTGGGAGGAAAAAGGCATTGACGCTTACGAGCTGAGTTCTCTCAGGAGGGTAGCGATTGAAACCAGGCCGCTCCTTCTCCTTTTCACTGACCTGTCGGGTTTTGACGCGGTCAGATCGGTGTTGGCGATATTGTGCGCCGGCGGCGCGCCGGGACTCTCTGTTCATGCCCAAAGGATCGGCTCGGACGGGGGATGCACTTTACTCGGAAGGGTTTTGATAATAGATGTCATCCACACATCAATGGTGTTGAAGAAGGAATTGGGAGACGTCCTACAGGAGCTGGAGTTACCGGGTGTCTCCCCGGGGAGAAGGAGGTTGTACGAGGCACTGCCGCGCGGCGTATCCGTGCTCGCTTGGGACCCGGGGACAGAAGGGATCGCAAGTGCCATGGCCAGAATAATGCCGATGGTGAGGTGGTTAACTTGAGGTGCCCTTACGGCCTAGTGTCTCTGCTTTTAGCCTTTGCTCCCTTCCTGACCCTTTCGGAGCTTTCCACCTATCCTCAGGGATTGGTTTGGGCCTTGTTTGCGCTTACGGCCCTGATAGGCGCGTACGGTTTTATCAGGGGTAAGGGTATCGGGATGGCCGGGATGTTTTCGGCCATCGCATCATCCGTTATGCTAGTCCTGGGATCCGGCTTTGTGCCGTATCTGACGAAGTTTTCCCTAGGATCCATTCCCGAAGCGTTTTCACCGTACGTGGGCTTTTCTGTAGCCGTCGCTACATATGGGCATTTTTTGGGAAATGCGTATGAATCTGCTAACAGATTGTCTAAGAGGCTGGGTAAGATGGGGTATGACGCCGCCGACATGAGCCAGGTGGGAACCATGAACCTCTTGATCGCGCTCGTGGGGGCTGGCTTGCTGGCCGTTTCGGTGCTGATCTACGTAGCAATGGAGCTCGCGCCGCTGGGCTTGATAAAGAACTCCCTGCTCGCGCTTGCCTTGTTCTTGGTTGGTTATGGCATCGCCATGGCACTGGCCAGGAGAAGGGCTCAGGCGGGTGTTCCGACCGAGGTCGGTAGCAGCGGTGATTACGATAGTTTGTATGCCGGCTCGACCGTTCAGCTCGTGACAGGGGATTTGCCCACGTCGGCGTTTATTCGCGGGGTTCCCTTTCCCGTCGACGAAAGGAAACGTCCTCAAATAGCGAAAGCTCGCCCTGGCGGCCTCGACTTTTTGCACATAAGGGAGGCGGTACGCTGTGGGCGAGGATCGCCAAAAGGTTAAAGCGTTATCCGGAACTTCACTTGGTTTTCCATCCCTCACCAGAGCGATGTTGACTTGGTCTTTCCTAACAATAGGGTTGAGCGTTGTCATCGCCATATTGTTGGGCGGCGGGTCTCAGGCTAGTCAAGCCGTAGAGGAGATAAACGGCGACCCGCAGGTGATCGTGGACCTGGTTTATCAACTGCTGAGCACAGTCACCGTTTTCTCCCTACTTTTAGTCGCCTACATGTTTTTCGCCTTCGTTTCTACAGTCAGCTCTTCTTTGAAGCTGTTAAAAGGTTCGAGGAACGTTGAAAAACCGGCCGCTGCGAGGGCCGCGGCTTTATTGGGTTCTTCGGCTTCAGTCTTTGGCTCGCTTATGGCCACGCTCGGCTATCTAGTCCTCCTTGGATTTAGGTTCAAGCCGCATTTAGTCGGCGGGATTAGGGCTAGCGTCGTAGGACCTCTGGTGGTTTTGCCCGTCCCCTTGCCTTGGCCCTTAGCCATCGGGCTCCCCCTTTGGTTATCGGGGTTGTTTGTGGATTCCCTGTCGCTTTACTTCGCCTTTAGAGCTGAGGGAAACGGAGAAGGCCAACGCTTTTCGCTACTATTGGCTGCAGGGATCGCGCTCTTCATAATTCCGTTGCTGGGCTCCCTGGTCTCGGTCATAGCCAGTAAAAAGCTGGAGGCGGTTTGAGTTTGAGTTTGGGTTTGGTCTCGCAAAACGGCGGTTCCAAGGGGTTCGCCATGGGTTTTTTGGCCGTGGCCTTAATCTTGAGTTGGTTGGTGTTCAGTTCAATTACCCCCATGGTGATCCCGACTAGCGGGGCCAGCAGCGAGCAGTCTACTTCGTCTTCAGGTGGAGTTGGGAGCGGCCTTGGCGGTTTTGGCTCTGGGCTCGGGGGGCTCGGGCTCGGGGGAAGAGGGCTTGGGGTTAACTTAAGCGGAAGCCTGCCAAAGCTCAAGGTTCCGCAGTATAACTTCACTAATAAGGCCAGCAATCAGAGCTTACCCTCCCTCATTTTCTTTCAAGTTCCCGTTGTCTCCTTCAGGATACCGATACCAATACTTCACGGCGGGGAGCTGAACCTAAGTGCGCCGAGGCTGAACGCTGGGGGTGGCGGTAATGGAGGAAGCGGCGGCAGCTCCAAGAGCAGCGGGAAAAATAACGTGACCAAAGTGCACCCGGTTACTTTGCCAAATCTCCAAGTGTTGATCTTTGTGATCTTAGCCCTTATCGTCGCGATTGCGGCCTTTGCGTTGCTCAGGGCGCGCGGTTCGGTGGCCTCTAGTCCCTCTGAAAACAGAAGGGAGAGCAAGGCCCAGCAGCCCGCCATCAAGCCCAAGGAAGTCCGTATCCCGAGTGCTGAAAAGAGCGTCTCCACGGCCTCATTCGCGGAGCAGCTCCACCTGACGGGTAAACCCGTGCCCTACGCGGGCTGGGGAGGAGGGCGTCTCTTGTCTTTGGCCGTTTCTTCAGACCTGCCGCTCTCATGGAGAGTCGGGGATGCGCTGCCGTATGTCTGCGTCCATGGTTGTGTTGTTCAGTGCCTTCCCAGCGATTCCTGCCTAGTGAACGAGAAAGAAATCCGTTTCATGAAACCCGGCTGCTATGAGATAGTCGCACAGCTTGCTGAAGAGAAGGAGGTGCACCGCGTATGGGTGGTCAAATCGTATTCCGAAGACGTGATAAGCTGTTTCAGAGCAAATCTGTTGGGCGCCGGCATAGCCTCTCAGCTCACCCCCAGAGAAGCCGCGTTCCAGCTCCACAAATCTGGTAGAATAGACGATTCAAGCGGAGGAGCTAAGTTTTGGCGGGCGTTGGTCGTCTTCGAGGCTTGTAAGTACGGGGAAGTCGAGCCCGACAGGTCCACCTATGAGGACTTCCTCCGCGGGTTACAAAAGCTAAAAGGCGCGCTGGTTATGGGGTGTGAAGTTGACTAGCCCAGCGGGTTCCTCAAGCGTTGCTGGAGGCCCGCGGTGGCGCGCCTTCCTTTCGTGGATCGGATACGCAATAGGTTACTTACTCCTGATAGCAGCATACTACGCGCTGGAACCGATAGGCCTGGGTTTCCTGAAAGGCGTTTACGAGTGGATTGTGGCGATTCCGGCGGCAGCCGCGCTAACCGTAAGGCTCCTGGGCGTTTCGTTGAGGGTAGTAGCGCGCCCCTCTCACGAAGCCGATGGCAAAGAAGGGAAAGGCGGGGTTTCTAGTAGTACCCTCGCAGAGCACGGGGTTTCGCCGCTCAGCCGCGGGGCAATGCTGGCTGAGCTGTCCACGGTCCTCATTTCTGTGGTATCCCCGGCTTCCTTCTTGTACCTTTTCTTCAGGTCATGCGTGTTTTTTGTGTCAACACAAGCTCACCTATCTTCTGGTGAAACCTCCTACCTGGCGAGGTCGCTGGCCGCGGTCTTAGTGGTTTCGTTAGGAGCGCTGCTTTACAGGCTCTCTACTATAAGGCAGGGGTCAAGGACCGCCTCTTCGTTTTACTCGAGGTTGGGTGCGGCTTTGGCTTTATACGGAATGGGAAGCCTTGTATTGCTGCTGAACGGCTACGCCGCCATGCCCTTCTTGATTTCCTCGGCCGCCGCGGCCGCCTACGCTATCTTGGCGGGAATATTGGTATTCACCGCCGTGCGTTGGCCAAAGGCCTCAGGGCAGGCCTATTTGGACTCGGAGATTACATATCTAAAAGCGGTCGGAGCCTTCTTCGCCCTTGGAGTTCTGTATGCTTTGTTGAGCGCGTCTACCGTTTCCCGTTATTCGGACGCCGCCTGGCTTGGAATCGTAGCGATAATGGGTGTTGTAGCTTCCGCTTTCTTCTACAGAAGCTATTCATCAATGGCAGGAGTTGCGGAAAGGATTTCAGAAAAGGTTTACGAGCAGCACACCAAAGACGTGAAAGAGTTCACGTCCGTGGAAGATGAAGAATATATCAGAATGATCAAGGATTTCTTGATGAAGGGGGAGAAAGAAGAGCTGTTGGTTTTCGCCGCTCATAGGCTAACCCTCTGCGGGATGGGATTAGAGGAAATTAACATGACGTTGGGACGGCTCATAGAATATAAACCGCGTCCTTACGGGCCAGTATGGCCTTGGGAAGTACCTTACGTGACAAGGGCCGCACAGGATGACGCGGTTACTAGGAAGGAGTTGCTCAAACAAGTAGTGAGCGCGATAAGCGATTGCGACAAGAGGGCAGCTTCGAAGGGCAGATATGGCTTGCGCCCTGGTCCTCGAGCGAGCGCAGGAGCGCACAGCAAACTTGTTGAAACAGTGACTTTGTGGTGTCTACTTAGTCTGGTCGGGCGGTTTACGTAGTTAAGGTTTGGCCGTTCCACGTGGCCGATGAAAGATGGATAAATGAACTAGCGAACGAACAGACGGGCAAGATAAAAATAGTCAAACGAACAAAAATGGTTTCTTGGCAGACCTTAGGCGTGCCCTCCCTACCGATGCCCGTAAACCGGTTTCGGCTTGTAGGGTTCTTCCAGGTACTTTATTTGATCGTCGCTGAGTTTTACATCTATGGCTCCCACGTCTTCCTCCAAGTGCTCGACCTTTGTGGTTGCCACAATAGGCGCGGTGACGCCCTTGTGCAGCAACCAAGCTAAGGCCACCTGTATGGGTGTAGCGCCTACTGCCTTAGCAACCTCGATCACCCTCTTCACTATTTCGGCGTTCTCAGGGGGAGCTATGTACAGATTGTAGTCGCCCCCTCCTGGTCTTAGTCTGCTGTTGCTTTCGGGCCCAACGACCAGCTTGCCGTTATCGAAGTACCTGCCGGAAAGGACTCCAACCGCATCCGGGCTCCAGGGTATGAGCCCTACCCCGTGCTCCTTACAGAAAGGTATCATATCCCTTTCTTCTTCGCGGTAAAGCAAGTTGTAGAGATTTTGCATGCTCACGAACTTCTCGTAGCCCTTTTCTTCGGAAATGAAGTAGGCTGTGGCGAATTGATAAGCCCACATGCTCGAAGTGCCAATGTACCTAACCTTCCCCGAATGGACCAGTTCGGTTAGAGTGGATAGCGTCTCCTCGATGGGAGTTTCGTAGTCCCACCTGTGGGTTTGGTATAAGTCGATGTAATCGGTCTTGAGCCTGCGCAGCGAGTCGCCCACTTGCTTGATTATGTGCTTTCTGGAAAGCCCCGAGTCGTTAGGACCATCTCCCATCCTTCCGAAAACCTTCGTGGCTACAACGGCGTCCTCCCTCCTCCCCTGGAGGAACTCTCCCAATATCTCCTCCGACCTACCCCTGGAGTAAACGTTTGCGGTGTCGTAGAAGTTGATGCCGAGGTCCCAGGCCCTGTTCAGGACCTTGAACGCCTCTTCCTTCTCCACCATCCAATCGGCGGTGTTACCGAACGACATGGTACCCAGGCATATCCTGGATACCTTGAGACCAGAAGAACCCAGACGCGTGTATTGCATAAAAAGCTACTATCTAGACATTTAAACGCTCCGTCACGGTGTTTGACGCGGATTGAAGGATGAGCGCGATTGACGTGTCGGCGCTTTTCTCGGCGAGACCAACATATTAGGTTGGAGAAGAATTCTTTAACCGCTTTCTTTGCGATCTTCGATCTT
>JAWDNK010000003.1:0-30404 GCA_046534355.1 Candidatus Martarchaeota archaeon
CCCACGTAAGCGCGATCAAAGAAGGTGGTACCGTAGAAGACTGCATACGTTAAAAGTGCGGTACCCGATCCCAGCGCCGCCCCCGCCACGACGTCGGTGGGGTAGTGTAGGCCCACGTAAACGCGCGAATAGGAAACTAGGGCAGCTTCGAGCAACAATGGCACGGAATACTTCTTCTCGAAAAAAAGGAGCGCTATCGTGGCTCCCCCGAAAACTATCATGGCGTGTCCGGAGGGGAAAGATGAATCGCTAGGCTTGTGCAAAAGAACTATTGCTGAACTCACTTCTTCGAAGGGCCTTGGCCTAAAGTAGAGCGCCTTTAGGGCCTCCCCTACGGCTATTATCAAGAGAAAGGCCAAGACCATGGTCAAAGCGCCCTTTTTGTACTTTCTCCCTCCAAGCACCCACGCGAAGAAGACTACGGGTACCCAAAGGTATGCCCTCCCGTAAAGCGAGGCGTACTCAAATAAGGGGTCAAGGGCTTGAACGTGCCAGGCTTCGTTGACCAGCTTAAACGCCGCAACGTCAGCTTCTTGAGAAATCTGAGTGTAGACCAGAAAAAATATGAGCGCGAAAAGCGCCAAAAGAGAAATGCCTGCGCGCCTTGCGGTCCGCTTGTTCACGACTACCTCTTCTCCTCGTTCACGCTGCCTTAGCTTTTAGCCGGCTGCCTTTTTCCGACTTGGAGTATAACTGCCAGCGCGACTATCAAAACCAGGAACCCCAGTGAGGCGTAAAACGGTAACACTCCCACCTTCCACACGTACTTGAGTAAGATCACCGCGAGTACCAGTACCAACGATAAGCCGACCTCCCCTATAAGGCCCAAATCATAAGTAAGACCCTCCTTCGACATCTGCTCCTAAAAAATGGCCGCCATTTATAAGCGCTTGCTCCGCGAAACCTCCACATTACCAAAACTATCCCTTGGGTGTACTTATTATCGCCACCATCACGCGTTGAATCAACCCGATGCCAGCGAGGTGCTTCGAGCTGTCGCGCCCCTTTTCGCACCCCTGAAGTTCTGCGAGCCTTTGTAGAAGGGAAGAAAGGGCGCATTCGATGCCGCTCAGAATTCTCCGACGTTCTATCCGATGAGCTGGCGCTTAAACAAGCTACCTAAGCTGACCGGATCGAATACAAATCGATCTCGACGGCGCGGTTATTCACGAAGAAGGAAACCTTTTTATCACCGAGCGAGAAGGGGAACCAAAAGCGAGTCCTATACCGGCTATCGATCGCGACGTCCAGCATGTTCTCCTCGACCCGATAAACCTCTACATCGTTCGCGCTGAAGCCCACCAATATTCTAACCACGGTCTTTCCCTTTGGGCCCGACTCCTTTTCCACTAGAGCGCTCTGCTCCATACGTTTGAAACCTGCTGCACAAGGTTAAAAGCGTAGCTGATTACTTACTTATGTACGTCAGGAGACCTTCTGCCGTAGGCTTTTACCCGATGAGCGGCCCAGAACTCAGACGCGCGATTCACGCAGCAGCCGTGTCAAAAATGGGACCGGGGTACCCCCTATCCCCGGTAAAGGGGAAGGATGAGATCAAGATATTGGGGTTTGTGGTTCCCCACGCTGGCTACTCTTACTCCGGTCCTATAGCGGCACACGCCTATGCTGAACTTTCAACCCAAGGGGCCCCAGATACTGTTGTGATCCTCGGTCCCAATCACTTGGGTTACCCCGGGACTTACGTGATGAAAGAGGGAAAATGGGAAACCCCGTTCGGGATAGTCGATGTAGATTCGGCCATGGCCAATTCCATAATCGATAGAGTTAACGGAAACGTGGATACGAATCCCTTAGCCCAAGAGGGAGAGCACTCCATCGAGGTACAAATACCATTCCTTCAAAGCGTCCTAGGCGATAAGTTCAAACTAGTCCCCATATCCATGGGAAGCTATACCCATACGGTCGTGAGATCGCTAGGAGAAGCGATCGCATCTAGCGTGAAGGGAAGCGGAAAAGACGTCATCTTGATAGCCACCACGGACATGACGCACTACGGCCTAAACTACGGTTACACCCCTGCCGGTTTAGACCCCGTCCAGGCGAAGAGGTGGGTTTATGAAGTCGACCAGAAGCTTATCGGGCTGATAACGGCCATGAAGGCGGAAGAACTTTTGGACACGGTTAACCGCAATGGTTATACCATGTGTGGCTCGGGCCCGGTTGCAGCTTTGCTAGTCGCCCTAAGTAGACTGGGGGTCACGGAGGGCAAGCTCCTGAAGTACGCCACGAGCTACGACGTCGCGGGCGGAAATGAGGAAGAGGTCGATGCCATGGTCGGTTATGCCGCAATAGACTTTCCGAGGTAGGGACTCGTTGTCCGGATCTCCGTCAAAATGCAGGGCAAAGGGATATAGGGCAGAAAGGGAACTGGTATCCATGTTGCGCGACAGGGGATGGGCTGCCTGGAGAATACCCACGTCAGCCAGCTCCGCCGAGCCTTTGCCGGACGTTGTGGCTGTCAAGGGGAGCCAGCTCGTGGCCTTCGAGGTGAAGTACAGGACAAAGAACAAGGGTCACGCTTACGCACGCGTAGAAAAAGACCAAATAGAGAAACTGTCGGCGTTTTTGGCTCCCTTTGCCCTTTACGAGCGCAGGGCCGTAGTTGCGCTCAGGGTCAGGGGGAGATGGATTTTCAAACAGGCCACCGGAGGGGCAGTTTCGGTAAGGGATCAGGAGGAAAATGAATGGTCTCCGTAAGCCGAAAAAGTCAGCGTTCACCGTTCCCGCCTAACGGGCAGGCGGGAAGAGAGGGAGGGAGAAAGAAGAAAAGGCCCTAGCCTAGATCGAGGGATCCTCCGCGCTCCGTTTATCACCGTACATCTACGGACTAATGCGCCTGCACTGCGCTAAGGCTTTGAGGCTAAGGATTTCGTCCTAACATTGTGGAAGCAAATCAAGCATACCCTTTCAAGTTCCCCGATGTTCTTCCGATATAAAAATAGGGGAATAGATTTCCTTGGGTCGCCGAGATTCCAACCCTAGAGCCCACTATCGACCCGTCGAAGCGTTGAAGTTGCGTTGCCTCGCTCAGGGATGTCCCCCGCTCTTGTGCAGAACCTGGCTTCAACGCGTGATGAACCTGATGAAGCGAATGACAAAACTCGCCCCTTGCGGCGGGGAGGGGGTCAGTTCCGATCCCCTCCTGCATCCGTACCCCACACTTATTAGCGCTGACCTTTCTCCCATATGAATTTCAAACCGGAAAAGGAGTACTCCCACGAAAACGTGGACGCGCTCACCTATGCGGAAATGGCGAAAAAGGAAAAAGACGCGCCCACCGCCCTCCTCCTCAAAAGGTTGGCCGCCGTAGAAATTGCTCACGCCGCGTTTTGGAAAAAGATAGCTGAAAAAAGGGGCAGAAATATCAAAGAACCGGGCCTAATAGAAAAGACCAAGGCCAAGACCTACGTCCTCTTCAGGAAATTTTTCGGGCTGTCCTTATCCATAAAGTTGTTGGAGCTTCACGAGGTGAGTGCTATAAAGGAATACACGGAGCTGTGGAATACGCCGGGTCTATTGGATGAAGATGAGAAGGCCCTACTTGAAAAAGTCATAGACGACGAAAAGGAGCACGAACTCGCGCTCATAAACGAAGAACTTCGGGTTAACCCAGATCGCGTAAGAGATGTGATATACGGGATAAGCGACGCGCTCGTGGAAGTATTGGCCGCGGTTTCCGGGTTCGCGGGCGTCCTAGCAAAACCCTTGATCGTAGCGGTGGCGGGCTTAATAGTTGGGGCTTCCGGGACCCTGTCCATGGGAGCGGGGGCCTATGTATCCACAAAATCCGAGGAAGAAGCTAAGGAATCGAACGCTTTAACAGATTCCAAGGCCGAAAAATCTCACCAGAGCGCGTTACTGAGCGCCGCCACGACCTCGGCTTCCTATCTGATAGGCGTGTTCCCTCCAGTGCTTCCTTACGCCGTTGGGCTTGGTGGGACGATCGCGCTACTTTCGTCTTACCTGGCTTCAGCCGCCTCTCTCTTCGTGGTCGGGTTTCTCGTGGGGATAGTTAGCGGCGTGACACCTAGCCACAAAGGAGGAGAGATGGCCGCAATAGGGATGGGGGCAGCGCTGGCAACACACGCGCTTGGGCTGGCCGCTAGCGCTTACCTGCACGTCAGCGTACGACGATGAAACGAAAGAAAAACCACACTCCCTAGGGTAAGCAAGACCTAAACATGGGAAGATGCCCCAACACTTCAAGAGCTCCCGCCAAAACTCGCCAACAGCACTTTCGCTTGATCGCAAGCGCGCAAAATCTCTTCGTGTATTTTCGATAAGACTTCTTGATAGTTATACATTCCCGATTCTACACCGTCCATGGTCTCTACGAGTTTCCTCGTCATCTCGTCGCTAACCAACTCCGGAAACGCCTTATTGAGAACACCGTCTAAGGCGATGCCGCGAGCCGTGGGTATGAGGTAACTCAGTTTTCCCCTAGATATCACGTAACCGTGTTTTTTCAGCCTCTCAACCGTCGAGGCGTAAGTGGATGGTTTTCCTATCCCCTTCTTTTTCATCATGGCCACCAGGGCACCCTCGGTCAGTATGCCCTTGCCCGGCTCGCTCCCCCTCCTAAAGCCGGTCACCTCACACGTCATCGAGGTACCCACGCTCAGGGGATCCTTAGTTTTTATTTCCCCCAAGCCCATCCAACCCTTGCTTATCACCGACGTCAGTAACTCACCCGATGACTCCATGGCTCCCCTAGACCATTTCGGTTTGATGAGAATTCTGAACTTCTGCTTGACGTACCTCGCGGGGGCCATCTGGCTTTGGATGAACCTCTTGAATATGAGAGAATATAAGGCGTAGTGAGGCCAGCGAAGCTCGAAGGGCAACCTGATTATCCCTTCCTCAACGGCGTTCTTGAGCTCTTCTTCGCCCATCGGTCTCGTTGGCCTTATAGCTTCATGCGCCCCTTCCGGTCCCCATCCCCGGGGCTGATACAACGACTTCCCCTCTTCACCCCATCTGCCATCGATGTAGGCCTTCGCCACATTCATACCAGTGGTGGATACGTGGATACTGCTCGTCCTGTGATAAGTGATGAGGCCGGCTTCGAACAACTCTTGGGCCGTGCGCATGGTCTCAGTTACCCCCATTTTTAGGGTGAACGCCGCAGCCTGGAGCAATTCGTCGGTGGTAAAGGGAGGCATCGGCTCCGACTCTTCTTCCTTTTCTTCGGTAGTGATCACGGTTGCCTCTGCTCCCTGGAAGGCCGCGGTGCAAGTCTTTTTATCCAGTTCTTTTGGAAGCTCTAGTACAATTCTTATTCCATTCGGTTTCAGGTTGAGCGTTAGGTAAGAGTGCGTGTAGAGCTCCCTTTCTTGGTACCTTCTAACTATCCAATCAAGGGCCGGACCTTGAACCCTGCCCGTGGCGACTGGGAACCCCTTCTCCTGGATCTCTCTCAGCGTTTTCCCGACATAGAATGCGACCCAGCGATCGTCGACCCTCCGAACCGCCTGCGCCTCGGTTAGCCTTTCATCGACTGACCTCGGATCGGCGAGAGCTTCCAGCACGGCTGTCTTCGTGATTTCATGAAAGGCAGCACGCACGATGTTCGGGTTGAACGGGGAAAGGACCATGTACAGGTCCCAGGCGATCTTTTCACCCTCTACGTCGGGATCGGTGCATATGTAGACCCTATCCGCCTCCAGCGCTAACTTCCTCAGCACCTTTATGGTGCCAGCTGAATCCCTGATGTAGGTAGAGCCACACGCGGGGCAAACGTTGCCCTCGGTGAAGGTGAGGCCGCAAGACATGCACTTCTTTATGGTCGTGAACGAGGGGAAGTACTCCCCGTTGATTAGCTTAACCCCGAACTCACCTTGGCCTGGCGTGGGGAGGTCGAGCAAGTGCCCGCCCGTGGCTACTATGGTGACGGGATGCCTGTTGATGTTAACCTCATAAGCCACGACCTCACCAGAGGTCTTCCTCGTGGACTTACCGAAAAATGAAGATATCGTCCTCGCCTTGTTTGGTGATTCAACTATCATTAGGAAAGGGCTTTCGGGCTTCACCCCTAACCCACCGTTCCTCTCCTGCGCCATCCTCGATAGCAGTGCGTTCCAGTCGACGTCGTTTACCTCTCTCCACTGAACGTCTTGTAAATAGAGTTTGGCCTGTCTTTCGAGGGCGGCCATCGCCGCCTCGTCGTCTATGACGACCTCCGATATCCCGGTGGTGAAGCCCTCCTTCCCTATCCTGGAAGTGCGACCAGAGGCCTGCAGGTAAGTCATCAGGTCAGGAACCACCAAGTAAAGAGAACCTCCCTTCTCCTTTATGAGAAGACGTGGGCTTCTCTTCAACGCGTCGATCGCCCCGGGCTTCGAGAATAAGGATGACAATTCTTCTTTGGCTTCCTTTATCTTGGATAACAGTTGCCTCAAGTAATCCCCGCCTTCACCTTTGTCCTTGACCTGCTCATCGCTGTCTATGGAATATTCGTTCGCTTTAACCAAGTTTTCGACCCGCCTAAACTCCTCCTGACTTAGGGGCCTGAGCATCCTGCGTATCTCGGAGGCCAACTTCTTCGCCTTTTGATCATCCAAGGCCGACCCCAATTCCCAGAGTATCTGGGATATGCGGAAGGGGTTTGTCTCATCCCCACTTATTTTAAACATGAACTTTGGTACGCCAACGAACAACGCGTACCTGACGGCTACGGGCAAGTCCAGACCCCTAACCAACGGTCCGTAGTAAGAGGCCATCCCGATGAGGGCATGCACTTCGCCTTTCTCAAACCGAGACATCAGTTTTACCGATTTCCTGCCCTCGGCATAACCGACCTTCAGACCGGCAGCCAAAGCAGAATCCGTCAGCTGTTTGGCAAAACCGGAACCCAAATCATGAGAAACGAACACGAGCCCACCTGGACCCAATCTCTTCACTTCTTCGATGGTCGTGACCACGAGGTCTCCTCTGAGCTTAACGTCGACTACGTTTCTCGTCCCACCCAATCCGCCCTCTACTTCCATACCTAGCAAAGAACCGAGCAATAGGGCCCCCTTGCCCTTTGGCTTGGCCGTGGCGCTGCTCAACACGACCTGAGCGCTTCTCCTCGGGAGTTGCCTCCGCAGTTCCTCGGCTTCCCTCAGGGCATTCCTGGACGCTTCGGGATCCCTCCTAGCTAACCTGAACGCGGAAATGCGCTTGAATGCGTACTTCATGGCTGTATCAAGCTCATCGCGCGTATAACCCAACAGCATCAACAACCTTTCCACGTTCTTAGAAGACCTAAGAACGGCATCTACGTCGTCGACGAAGGCGATATCAAACCTGAACGCGCTCAGCTCACCGAAGTGGACGCGCAACCCCGCGGACGTCAATACTACTACGTCGTCGCTCGGCTTCCCCGAATCTTTTTTAGACACCGATGAAGAAATCTCTCCCACCTTTATACCCAACTCCTTTGAAAAAACCCTGAGCTTCGAGGATACTTGGGAAGCCAGAAGCGTCGTGGGTGTGACGTAAATCACCCTTTTGCCGCGGGAAGCCATGAACAGAGCCATGACCTCAGAAAACACGCTTTTTCCAACTCCGGGTGGGGCTATGAGCGCAAAGCTTTCCCCGTTAAGCACCCTGACTGCCCACAATTCCTGTTCTCTCCACGGCTTCTCGCCGGTTATCGATTCAAAAAACGACGAAAATGATGATGAAGCCTCGTCCATTTTTACGACCTCTTCGTAACCGCTCAACGTCCCCACTTCGCGCAACGCGTCGGCGATGGCCCTATGGAATTCCTTCATGGAAAGCACCCCATGAAGTTTCTTTAGGTTATCAGCGTTGGGCAGGCACTTCTCGCAGGGCAGACCATACCGCAATCTATCGTCCGTTATTTCCCCGCCGCAGTTAGGGCACATGTCCTCGAAGAGCGCTTTCACCGAAGCTCGGTTTGTATCCCTCAACTTGTTAATAAACGTTGCATTGCACGTATTCGGGGAATGAGCCAGCAAAACCCCTTTGAGCCGTTTCTTCGTTGCAAAGATATGGAGAGTAATGACCCCCAACCCCAAGTCTCCACAGAAGTCTCCACAGAGCCATGAAAGGCCTTGACCTCCTCCCGGCCCAAAAAGGCTAGATCTGGTTGGTTTGGTCAGCTCTGATCGAGAAGTGCTCGACCTGCCGACCAACAAAGTTTAAAACCCGTAGGCAGTTTACAAAAGGCGGCCATCGTCTAGCCTGGGCTAGGACGGCAGCCTTCCAAGCTGTTGACCCGGGTTCAAATCCCGGTGGCCGCACTCGTAGAATAAGCCTGGCGCACAGCCTCGGGCCCAAAGGTCGATACAATCGCCAAGTCCAATTCCTAGGGGCTTGACCTCACCAGTCAACTCCACCAGATGGTTTGGGCCGAACCCAAATGCTGCGCGTCTACAAGCCACGTCCACGGTTCTATAGCAAGAAGGGCCCCCCAGCCGCTGCCGTTGATTCGCTCAGGCTCGAAAGGGAAACGAACTAAATTCAATTCAGGTAGCCCTATCGCTGGACGGAGCAGACAGTAAATCGACGCCACATCAGAAAACATGGAAAGAAATGATTTTCAAAGCCTTCCCAATTCGGCACGAACCGAAAAATCGATCGGATGAGCGCTCAGCGCCGTCCCACTGCGGAGGGCGCAGCCCCACCTCGCCCTCTCGCCTCATCCCACTTCCGTTGGCGCGCAGGCCTCCATCACTTTGAAGGGGTCGCGAAGTGGGTCGAGAAACGCTCTCACCCATCAAAGGAACCTTTCTATGAACGAACGGCTTTCCTTGTCCAACGAACGCGGGTCGTTAATCACGTAAACGTTGTTGTCTACGTCTATGAGTATCAAGCGGTCTCTATCGTTGATTATATTCCTCCTTCCCCTAGTGCTGAACTTTCTCGCACCCCTGTCGGTAATCACGTCCCAAACGAACTCATCACCGGTAGTGGAAAGGTTCTTGACCTTCTTTATCACCGGTATGAAGTACAGCTCAGAAAGCAGGCTATTGAGGCTTGATAACGAGCCGGGGTCGAGCTTTTTCTTATCTCTGATCATTAACAGGTCGACCCACTCACCGCCAAGGAACCTGGAAAATATTACAAAATCTGGGTTGGTCAAGGGGAAAGGCAACCTTGGCGTGACCTCCTCGTAACGCTTTCCGTTGACGATCAGAGTGAGGAAAGCCGACTCAGGCTCCCGGCTTACCTTCACGACGGACTCGTCGACCAGGTTCAACTCTCTGAGGAAATCATCTATCGGCAACGCTTAACGCCTTCTGGGCTTCTTTTTCCTCCTCCTCATATTGCACCCTGTACATCTGGGCGTACAAACCGTTCTTCTTCATCAGTTCCTCGTGCGTCCCGCTTTCCACTATCGTGCCGTGGTTCATCACGATTATGTTATGGGCGTGCTTTATCGTTGAGAGTCTGTGAGCGATTATTATGGTAGTCCTGTCCTTGACCAAGTTGTCCACGGCGCGCTGGATCTGCTTCTCCGTTATGGAGTCTACAGAAGACGTCGCCTCGTCCATTATCAATATCTTTGGATCGGTTATTATGGCCCTCGCTATGGCCACCCTTTGCCTCTCTCCTCCCGAAAGCATGGACCCCCTCTCGCCGACCCAAGAATCGTAAGCCAAGGGCATGTTCATTACGAAGTCATGCACGGCAGCAGCCTTGGCGGCCGCTATAATCCTTTCAGAGGCTACCGTGCCCAATCCGTAAGATATGTTATACGCAACGCTGCCATCGAACAGGAAGGGATCCTGCAGAACGATTCCGACCTGCCTCCTCCAAGAGGAGCGCTTTATCTTTCTCAGGTCCACGCCATCTACATATATGGCTCCCGATTGGGGATCGTAGAACCTCATCAGCAACTTCGTCAGCGTGGTCTTGCCGGCCCCCGAAGGGCCAACCACGCCGAGAGTTGTGCCCGCTGGCACGTGAAAGCTGATGTTATACACCACGGGCAAATAGGGCTCATAACCGAAGGATACCCCCGAAAACTTTATGTCCCCCTTGATGTTGAGGTCGATGGCATCATCCGCGTCCTTAACCCTCGGCTCCTCGTTCATGATCTCCATCACCCTTTCCGCTGAGGTCACGGCCTGTTGCATCGGCTGGAACAGGTTGGTCAAAGAGTTTATCGGCCCATAAAACTGCCCCATGTACATGGTGAAGGCGACCAAGGCACCAAGTGAAAGCGTACCGGCCAACACTTGACTTCCGCCGAAGAACCAGATCGCCACCGCCCCCACGCTAGTCGCAAAGCCGAGCAGGGGGAAGAACTTGAGGTTCAAAACTACCGTGTCCATGTTCGACTGGACTACGGCTTCCATCCTCTCCTTTAACCTGTTTATCTCCCTTTCCTCTTGCGAGAAGGACTTAACCACGATGACGCCCGGTATGGTGTCCACGAGAAGAGTGTCGACGTCGGCCCACTTCCTCCAAGCCCTGTGGTACAGGGCATGGGCCCTCTTGCGATACAAGGGTATGCCGAAAACGATTATGGGTACCGGTAGCAAAACGAAAAGAGCCAGGCGCCAATTCATGATGAAGATTATCAAACCTATACCTACCAGCGTCAAGATGTTGACCACAAGGCTCTGTATGCCCCAAACCAGAAACCACTGCACCCTACTCACGTCGTCAACCACACGAGATAACACCCTGCCAGAACTCATCCTATCATAGAAATCCATGGAAAGCCTCTGTATTTGCGAGTAAACCGAGTTGCGCATATCGTATATTATCCTTTGACCCAACCAGTTGAGAAAATAGCTCGAACCCACCCCAAGTGCCGTGCCAAGCCCGTACGCCCCCAGCGCGGCCAACACGAGTGGCACGAACATGTATGTCTTGCGGGCAGTGAAAACGTCGTTTATCATCAACTCGATTAGGTACGGAGGCAACAAGCTCGCGATTATCCCCAATACGGAGAAAATGAGAGCGAGCGCCAACTTCCACTTGTAGGGACGGAGAAAACCGAAAAGCCAGGCGTAAGTGTTGCCGGTTTTCGTCTTGGGCTTTTCGACCTTCAAGTTCAGTACAGTCCCCTTAAGGTCCATCAATTCCGAAACCAAAATGGCGGCCTTCCTAAAATCCTCTGCCTTGCTCTTAGAGTACGAAATAACCCGGACTTTTTTGTCGCCTAGATCCGCTATTAGTTCGCCGATCCCGAGGTGATCCACCGCCTCGATCGACTTGAGTTCCCTGAGGTCAAACTGCCTGACGCTTTTTCCGACCACTACGATCCTGCTGGGCGTGACCAGAAGCCACCTTGACCCATACTCGCCGTCGTCGTTCAAATCTGATTCGGCGGCGTAAAGCAGGCTCTCCGCGCCAAGGTTGGCAGCGGCCTTGACCTCTTGAGGTACGTTCAAGTCTTCTGCATCAGCCGAAGCTGACAATTCAGCGCTCAAACTCACAGCAATTGGTGGCGTAAAAGCTATTCGGTAAACGCTAGCTGATGTCGCATTATTTCTCATTGGGGAGCCCGCCTGTGACTTGAAAGGCAGACGGCCAACGTCTAAGGCAAAAATTTACCACGCCAAATACGAGCGAAGTTATCGCTAGACCTCGGTTGCGCTTGCAACTGAGCACGACTCCGAAACTCCAAAGCGTAAAAACCCAAAAACTGACCGCATGGCTGGGAATTAACCCGCTTTAGCTCACCAATGGAAAAAGCCGCTTCGCGTAGCGTCGCAGACAACCTCACGTTTTAGACCGCCGACAGCGCTGCCCTGACCAAATCGAGTATCTTTTGTGGATCCGCCCTACCCCTGGTCTTCTTCATAACCTGACCTATCAGGAAGTTTATGGCGTTAGGATCAGTCTTGGCCTTCTCGTACACGCCCGGGTTATCTCTTATCACCTCTGCTACCAACTGCCTCAAGGTCTCCTCGTCCCTTATCGGCCTTGGTACTTCCTCTGGCAACCTTCCACCGATTATCAGCTGCTTGAGCAACCGCTTCCCCATTTTCCCCGTGATCTCGTTACGCTGTACCATTTCGACCACCTTGATCACGTCGTCGGTTAAGGCGATCAAATCCTTAGTCCCTTTTTTGGCATCTGATAGGTCGCCCAGCACTTCGTTCATGAACCAATCGGCTGCGTCGCCCGCCTTGAGTCCAGCTTGAACACTTCTCTCGTAGCAGTCGGCCAGGTGCTTATCGGACACCAGGACGGAGGCCTGGTAGGCCGTCAAGCCGTACTGACGAATAAACCGTTCGGCCCTTTGATCGGGTAACTCGGGCAACTGAGCCGCGAGGCGTTTCAGCGTATTTGGATCTATCCTAATCGGTGGGAGATCGGGCTCAGGGAAATAGCGATAGTCTTCCTCTTCCTCCTTGAACCTGGGAGCCACAGTAACTTTGTTTACCTCATCCCAGTGGCGCGTCTGCA
The DNA here is from genome assembly GCA_046534355.1 of Candidatus Martarchaeota archaeon. GTDB lineage: Archaea > Thermoproteota > Thermoprotei_A > Marsarchaeales > UBA168 > UBA168. Next base: position 12,397 of record JAWDNK010000003.1, read on the forward strand.
TTTCGATCTTGCCACCCCTCTCTACGATCATGGCTTGCCTTTGCACCTCGTAATTGAGGGCTTTTTCGACGTCTTTAGGAGAATTTATATTTTTCAGCTCCACCCTCTCACCGCCGTCGATGCTCACGTTGGCATCGACCCTGAGCGATCCCTCCAAATCCGTGTCCGTGACGCCCAAGTGTTCAAGTATGCTGGAGTACTTCTCTATGAACAGCCTAGCTTCTCTCGGCGAAGAGATGTCAGGCTCCGTCACCATCTCGCAGAGCGCCACTCCCGCCCTATTGTAATCAACCAACACGTAATCGCTCGTCATCAGCGATGATGGATAGACGATCTTGGCTACGTCTTCCTCCAGCTGTACCCTCCTTATCCTTACCCGCTTTACATCTTGACCCAAGTTAAAGTCCATGTAACCCCCGCTCGCTATGGTCACTCCCCCTCCCCTGTCGTACTGCGATATCTGGAAGTTCTTTGCCATATCGGGATAGAAGTAGTGCTTGCGGTAAAACAGCGTTTTTTCTGCGGGCTTGGAGTGCAAAGCCAGGGCAATCTTAAGCACCTCCTCGACGGCCCTTCCGTTGAGACGAGGTAAGGAGCCCGGCAGTCCGAGGCACACGTCGCAAACGGCGGTGTTCGGCTGGAGTTCCCTGTAGTCCGCTGGGCACGAACAAAACAGCTTGCTCTTGAGGGACGTCAGCTGGGCGTGAACTTCGAGCCCTATCATGACCTTGTGCTCATTCAAGCCTCGCCACCTCGCCAGCCAGCTCAACCGCCCCCATCCCCTCGAGCTCCTTCGCCGCACCGATGACCCAGTCGTCCATAAGCGGAGCGCCCACCAGCTGAACCCCAACTGGCAAGCCATAGGCTCCTTTCCCCGCCGGCAGAGAAAGGGCTGGCACGCCAGCCAAATTGAAAGGTACGGTATCTAGGTCCAGCATGTACATTGAGAGCGGATCCGACGTCTTTTCACCCAGCTTCGGCGCGACTACGGGGTTTGTAGGGGCCATTAGCAGCTGGTAACCCTTCAGAGCCTTGAGTACTTCCTCCCTTATCTTCTTGCGCGCAGCGGCAGCCTTGAGGTAATACGCATCGTAATACCCAGAGCTCAACACGAAAGACCCCATCATGATCCTCCTCTTCACCTCCGGACCAAAACCCGTTCCCCTCACCTCCGAGAAAGCCTCGTTCCAATTTCTCGCTTCCAAGGGGCATGGTTTGCCATACCTTATGCCGTCGTACCTAGCCAAGTTACTGCTGGCCTCAGCGCATGCCAACAAATAGTAGGAAGGTAAAGCCAGCTCCAAAGAGGGCAAACTGACCTCTTCGACGGTGGCCCCAGCCTCCACCAACTTCGAAATAAGACGGTCGATCACGGAGATCACGTCCTCGCTCGTTCCCTCCGCGAGCGTTTCCTTGATCAAACCAACCCTGATCCCCCTCAAGCCTGGAAAAGCCAATGGAGAGGAAAAAACGGTCGTCTGATCCATGGGGTCAGGGGAATCGGTGTTACGGATTACCGAAAACAGAAGCGAAAGGTCCTCGGCCCACGCGGAAAAGCCGCCGATCACCTCTATGCTGTTCGCGAAGGAGACCAAGCCGTACCTGCTTACCAGACCATAGGTCGGCTTTAAACCGTAGACGCCGGTGAAACTGGCAGGGCAACGGACAGAGCCACCGGTGTCGCTACCGAGCGCCAGGGGTACCATGCCCGATGCTACCGCCGCGCCGCTTCCCCCGCTGCTTCCACCTGGTACCCTTGAAAGGTCCCTGGGGTTTTTGCTGGGGCCAAACGCGCTGTACTCCGTGCTACTACCCATGGCGAACTCGTCCAGGTTTGTTTTGCCGATCACTATAGCTCCAGCGGCTTTCAAGCGGCTAACCGCGGTCGCGTCATAGGGTGATACATAACCCTCTAAAATCCTGCTGGCGCACGTTAAGGGCATGCCCTTGACGGCTATATTGTCTTTCACGGCCACCGGCACGCCGGCCAGCGGACCGGGATCCCGTCCGGACTTAATTTCCTCATCGATTTCTCTCGCCCGAGAAAGTGAGCCAGCTTCATCAACGTAAAGGAAAGCGTGAACCTTGGGGTCTACCCTCTTTATGACGCCCAAATACTCCTGAACGACTTCAACGGCGCTCTTCTCCCCGCTCTTTACCGACTTCACCACGTCTGCAACTTTCATTCGAGCATCACACTATTTTTGGTGCCTTTATGTAACGACCCTCCTTGTTCGGAAATAAGGTCGTAAAATCTGTCTCGCTGCGCCTAGGCTCGTCACACCTGTAAACGTTGGTGAGGTCAACCAACCGATCCATGGGCGACGGGATCGGAAGATCCGATGATTCAGACTGTATTTTGGAGAAGTAGGAAAGTATCGAGTTAAACTGTTCAACTAACGCCTTCACCTCTTCGTCGCTCAGCTTAATCCTGGAAAGAGAGGCTATATGCCTGACCAGCTCCTCGTCTACCTTGACCTGCATAGATGATTAAGGCGAAGGCGGATAAGCGTTGTGCGGCTGCGGGTCGGTTTCCTATCCCTTCCTCCACTCAGAAGCGCGCTCACTACCGACATTCGCAAACACTTCTGATTTCCTTGCTTTTTGAGCTCCCCAACGAATTGCTGAAAGGCGGCCCGTTTCCGCTTATCTGTCCGGTTTCCTTTAATTCAAATTATGCCGAAAAAGTATCGTTACCAAACGATTCGCAAAGCGCACGAAGACATCGGGCGGCCCAAGGGGAGAAAGCCCAGTGACCTCGCAATGCGCTGCGCATCCCCCACATCAAGCGGGCAACGCTAAGCATCAAGCGCGCGAAAGTCCCTTCATCCTAGCGGTGCAGTTCGGCACGACCCGCGAGGAAAACGCATATATCGCTTGGCGCGCATTGGTTTCTGGTTCGCTTGTCCGTAGTGGCCGTGATATTTGACTTGGACGGTACCCTGGTCGACTCGAGAGAGGCGTTCATTTGGCAAAACTTGGACATACTGAGGCGGTACGGCTTAACCGACGCCACGATCGATGACGCGGTGGCTCTACTGGGCCAAACTCCAGATAAAATACTTGAAAAAATCACGGGAACTAAGAGGGATTTTTCGGAAGAAGTTAAAGCCATAGACGAGTCGTACGTTAATAGCTACATGAGATCTTACGTTAAACCCTTCCCAGGAGCAACGGAGTGCCTCAAAAAGCTCAAAAAAATGGGATTCAAAATAGGCCTCGCCACCAACACGTCTCCGCTCATACTTAGGGAGTGCGTCGAGTGGTTCGGGATGTCGGACCTCGTGGACGCCGCGGTTTCTGCCGCCGAAGTCGGAAACGAAAAGCCCGCTCCGGATGTCCTCATGGAAGTCAGCAAAAGGCTCGGCGTAGATCCCTCTCAGGCAATTTACGTGGGCGACACGAGCACGGACATAGTGGCCGCCAAAAGGGCAGGCATGGCATCGTTTGCTACACTTCAAGGTGGGATAGGGGATCAGGCAAAGATACTTTCCGAAAAGCCGGACGTGATAATCCCAAGCGCCACGTGGGTCTGCAGGTTGCTGTCGTGGAAGGAAACCAAATGGGACACGGAGGGTGGAGAATCCCGACGCACCGTTTCACCAACCCCAACGTTTATTTCTACCATTCCAATGTTGCCGATTGAAATGGCGAAACCAGTTGCGGTGGCCACGTGGAATTTCGGCTTAGAGGGCGTAAAAGTTGCCTCCTCCGTCCTCAAGGTAAACGGCTCAGCGCTCGACGCCGTAGAACAGGGGATAAGGGCGGTCGAGTCGATGGGCTTGAGAAGCGTTGGAATATCTGGTCTCCCAAACACAGAAGGGGTCGTTGAGTTGGACGCATCCATCATGAATGGGGACAAAAAAGCTGGTGCCGTGGCAGCGGTCACAGGTGTAACACACCCGATTTCCTTGGCAAGGAAGGTCATGGAATTGACCCCACACGTGCTGATCGTTGGCGATGGCGCCCGGAAGTTCGCCAAAGCCCTGGGATGGGATACAGAGGCAAAACCACCCGAGTCCACGATGGAGGAATGGAAAAAAATGAGAGAGTCTGCGCTGAGCTCCATGCCCAGGCCGCCAGACCCTTGGTACTGGGCAAACCCGCAAAATCACGACACCGTGGGCCTAGTGGCGATGGACTCCGCGGGCCACGTCGCGGCTGGCGCTTCCACTAGCGGTTTGGCCTACAAAATGCCGGGTAGGGTAGGCGACACCCCCCTTCCGGGTTCCGGCACGTACGCCGACGACGAGCTAGGGGCCGCCGCAGCCACGGGTATAGGTGAAATAGCCATAAGGTTTGCCTTGGCGCATAGGGCCGTCGAATTGATGGCTGACATGCCTGCCGTCGACGCCGCTGAAGAAGCCCTCAGGGAGATAAGGCGCCAAGAACCCCAAAGTACCGAAATATCTCTCGTAGTGATAGATTCAAGGGGTAACTGGGGCGGTGCAACCCTTAGGGGGAAGTTTCAGTACGCCGCTTGGGATGGCGACGAGGCCCGCCTGCTAGAGGTCCTGAGTCCCCCTCGATCGCTGGTCGAATTTCATGCCTGAAAGCTCTTTTCTCCAAGATAGTATCTTGTTCACCGCGGTGATCACGTCATCGATGTCCTGGTCAGTCAAGGCAGGAGAAATGGGTAACGAAAACACTTGCTGCGTCAGCAACTCGACGTTGGGGCAAAGCCCGGGATTATAACTCACCTCTTTCCCGTAGTAAGGACATGTATAGGGGCAACCCCTTGGCCTTACGCGTTTTTCTTGGAAGAGCGGGTCTAAGTAAAGGGCCCGCGGGTAAATCGGCCTCAGGTTTATGCCTTCGGCCGCCAGGGCTTTGCTGAGCAGAGAGGGGGAGAGGCCCAACTCATCGCCCAAGAACCGAGGCGCATAAACGTGGTAGACGTGCTTCACGCCGTTGGGCGCTCTGGGCACGATGATCCCATCTATTTTTGAAAGCTCCCGGTTGTAGCGTGAGGCGTTGGTTATCCTGGCCTCATTGAACTTGTCTAGCTTCTTTAACTGAGAAAGACCTAAGGCAGCCTCCATCGCAGACATCCTGTAGTTGTATCCAAGCTCAACGTAGTAATACCAATAGGGCTCGCCGTGTTGTCTGATAAGTTTGGCCCTTTCCGCTATCCTTTCGTCATCCGTAACTATCATGCCTCCTTCTCCTGTAGTCATGTTTTTGCTCTCGTAAAAACTAAATATCCCCGCATCACCGATCTTCCCGACTTTTCTGCCCTTGTACTCCGCTCCGTGCGCCTGAGCCGCATCCTCTAGCACCATTAGCCCCTTCTCCCTAGCAATTTCCATTATGGGGTCCATATCGGCTGGCTGTCCGAATAGGTGAACCGGTATCACGACCTTGGTCCTTTCCGTCACTCTTTTCTTAAACGACTCCGGATCGAGGTTATACGTCGAGAGTTGGACATCAGCAAATATGGGGATTGCGTTCGCGTGGAGAACCGACGTAGCAGTGGCGACGAAAGTATACGGGGGAACGACCACTTCATCTCCTGGACCCACGCCCATCGCTTGAAGGGCGGTGTGAAGGGCCGCTGTCCCCGAGTTAACGGCCACGGCGTACTTAGTCCCGACGTATTTGGCAAATGCCTCCTCGAACTCCTCCACGATCGGGTTCGATAAGGATGAAAGCTTGCCCGACCTCAATACGCTCACCACGGCCTCGACGTCGTCATCTCCTATGACGGGACCGTGGGGTATCGGAGTTTGCCTCACGGGCCTGCCTCCCAATATAGCCGGTTTATCTCCCACCATGTCGGTTGACGTTTCAGCACACGCATTTAAGTTTGGCCTACGGCGACTCCACAACGGTTATATGCGATCCCCTTTAAACGCCGAATGAAGTTGAGGGAAAAGCTGGTGGAAATCTTGGCCTGCCCGATGTGCGGCCACTACCCGCTCAAACTCGTCAAAATAAGAACCGATGGGGAAAAGGTGATAGAGGGCATACTCTACTGTGAAAATTGCAAACGCTGGTATCCCATAAGGGACGAAGTCGCCATCATGTTACCGGATGACATGAGAGATAAGTCAACCGATGAAGAATTCTACAAAGCTAACCAAGACGCCTTCGAAAAGAACTCCATAGGCAAGGACCCATACCCTAAGCCTACCGCCTGATCCTCTGGAGACCGTATTTCCAGCATCTCTCGGCCTCTTCGACTAACCATGCCCTCCTGGCCGGCGGCAACCACGGGTTGGATGATATGGCGAGCTCCCAAAGCCCCATGTAGAAAGGGTTGAAATCTGTCAGCACTCCGAAGTCGAGGCCGCTTGACTCAGAGTACCTTGAATAGAGCAGGTTTATGTAACGCTCGGAAAGCCACGGGTTTCCGGCGTACTGGGCGAAAAAGTGCCTCAACTCTGCAGCCACCTCGCCTAGGTCCTCAACGGGGTACCCGTAGTGAAACATCTGCAGATCTATAGCGGTGATCCCGTCGCCTTCCCAGATCAGGTTAGTGGGGTTGGGATCCCCATGAAGGGGGACGATCGGTAACGGTAGGGGAAAGTACTCCACCCATTGCTTGGCAAGCCCAGCCAGCTCCGCAACGCGTTTGTTGGGAGACAGGGCCTCCTTAATCCTCTTCTTCCAATCCGGAACCCACCAATTGCTATCTCCCTTCCTCGCAAAGTGGACCTTGGCAAGCAGCTCGCCCACGGCACCCACCGGGCGCGATATATCCCTTCCCTGCTTGGCCGCCTCGATTAACAACCTACTGAGCTGCCAACCGCGCACCTCCTCTTCGGCCAAACCAAAGCCGAGGTCGGCCCTCTCGCCAAATGCCTCAACTATCCTATGCGGCGGCCTGTCTAGGCCAGAATCCCTAAGCATCGATATGCTAACGAATTCCTTGTGCATCCTTCTGAACTCCTCCGCCTCTTCGACACCGTCTTCGCCGTAGAACTTTATTATAACGGAATTTTTTTCCTCGTCCTCGTATTTGAACACTGGCCGGCCGCTCCCTAGGCGCACGACCCGAAGGTTCGAACCGCCGGTCAGCGAAGAGGCCCAAGCGAGCACATCCTTCGAGTAAGCGATCTCGTGGCCGGCCATAAACGCGCCAACGAACAAGTCTCAGCCCTTTTACGCCTTGCGCCCGTACTTTAGAGCTGCCTTTTCGAGCATCAGTTTTACCCGGGATTCATCCTCTTCCGACCCGCCGGTCTCCCTGTAGGTCTTAACCGCACGGGCCAGGGCCTTATCCCGATCGGCCTCTTGTTCACCCCAAGAAGACAAAGGCGGGAGATCTTTCTCAAGCGGTAACAAAACCGCAGAGCCGGCACCAACGCGAACGCCACCTTTCACGTCCGCTTCTATCCTAGAGTAATCACCGATGAACCCCCTGACAACGGCGCCCCTGACCACCGCGTGTGGGCCCACATAACTGTTGATGATTTCGGAATCCTCAACTATGGCAGGGCCGGTTATTATTGACCCCTTGACGGTCGCCCTCCTGAGCGCCGTTTTTCCCAACACTACGGAATTCTCATCTACCTCAGAAGCCTCTAGATATACCGTTTCCGCGAGGCGGGGACCTTGAACCCCCCGCGAAACCAAATCCTTTAGACCGGCCTGCAAGAACTCCCACGGAAAATTCAAGAGAACCCTCGGCTGGTTCTTCCGCATCAGTTCGTCGTAAACCGTGTGCGTAGTCCTGATCGGCATGACCTTCTGACAAATGGCGCCTACCTTTTGCTCGTCTATTTCTCCGGATAAGAAGGGGGATATCGCCTTCACGTCCGCTTTACTGACGCGGGCAAAGACCAGCCTCTTGCCTTCCACCATGCCCTTCTCGCCATCCCATTCATCCCTCAGTATGCGGTTAACGGCATTACCAAACCACCCATCATCCCCCAAAGCCATGGAGTTTACCAGTAATACGTCATCATCTATCGTGCCAATGGGCTTATCGTCAACGGTGAAGCTCACCCTTACCCCGCCGAGCTTCACTGAGATCGCTTGGACGACCTTCAACTCGCCGAAGTAAAGATCGTATGTGCTCTCGACGTCGGTCAAAGGACGCATGCTGGCCCCGCTGTCCTGAAACAGCACCACTTTCATCTGCGCGCACCTAACCAGAGCTTAATTCGCCTCCCTTTTTAGGTCATTCCCGGCGTGCAAAACATGGAACCCTCGGGGAGATCTAAGCTTCCTTCGAAGAGCAAACCCATCTGATGCTGACCTCATCCCCGCCTCTGAGAAGCGAGGCTTTCCGCGCCCTTTGAAACTCCCATTTATAACGGATTTCCGCCAACTGTCAGGGACATCTTCACCGCGCAAACGTGAGCTACCTCCGCTGCATACAGCTACCCAAGGCAAAGGTGTAAATCGCACCCATCGATAAGCGCATGAACGCGAAACCTGCGGTTTTAGACGATGAGAAATCGATTTACGCGACGGACAAGGGCGGGGAACTCAAGAGCATACTTTCTTATCCCAAGGCGCTAAACGACCACCTGAAGTCCCTGCCCTCCTTGAAAGGCGAGGGCGGCGAAGAGGTCGTCATAACTGGAATGGGGGGCTCGGCCATAACTGGTGATTACATACAGGGCTGGCTTTCCCCCTCGCTTGACGTCCCCATATACGTCTGGAGAGATTACGACCTGCCGGGCTTCGTCGACAACAAGACCATTGTGGTGGCAGTTTCCTATTCGGGTAACACTGAGGAGACCCTATCGGCTGCTAAGCTGGCCCTGAAAAAGGGAGCACACGTAGTTGGTGTTTCCTCCGGTGGCCAACTAACCGAATTTTTGCGCTCGAACTCGTTACCGGCTTACCCCGTTCCCAAGGGGTTGCAGCCCCGCGCTGCCCTTCCATTCCTTTTAACATCCACGGCAAAGGCCCTGTTTGACCAATGGATAATAGGGAAGAAGGAATGGGCAGAAATCACCGATCTCCCTTCTCACGTCCAAAAGACGCTCAGCGAGATCGACCCCTCAGTACCTGCAGAGAAGAACGAATCCAAGCAGATAGCCCTCGAGATGCTTGGAAAGATGCCCGTAGTATACGGCTACGAGAAATATCAGTGCGTGGCCAGGAGATTCAAAACACAAGTCAACGAAAACGCCAAAGCCCCCGCCAAGTTCGAGTTCTTCCCCGAGCTAGATCACAACGAGATAGAGGGATGGGATGGAAAGGACGAGATACTGAAACAGTTCTACATAGTGCTGATACGCGACGAAGACTGGCAGTCTCCCTACAAGGAGCGCATATCGATCACCATGGACGAGATCAAGGGAAACGCTGGAGGTTATCGCGAACTCCTGGGCAGGGGGGAGGGAAGGCTGCAGCGCATGATGGACGCAACCCTCAGGGGAGACCTCTCGACAATCTACCTGGCTGTCCTGAGGGGGATCGATCCCACGCCGGTAACCATGATCGAATCCTTAAAAAAGAAGCTGGCAAGCATACGGAGATAAGCGAAAATGAAAACCCGTACTCCTGCGGTTTATTTGAACTTCAAGGCATACGCTTCAGCGACCGGTAAAAAGGCCGTCGAATTGGCCAAGGTAGCTGAAGAGGTCTCCAAAGAAACCGGTTATGAAGTAGTTGTACTCCCGCAACACGCCGACCTTCGCATGGTAAAGGAGTCGGTATCAATACCAGTGTTTGCCCAATCAGCGGATCCCTTTTTCGAGGGAAGTCACACCGGCCACATAACGTTCAACACCCTTCTCGACGTCGGTGTCGACGGCGTCATGGTCAACCACTCGGAGCACAGGGTGCCGCTCGACTACGCCCAGAAAGTCGTCGAAATGGCCAAAAAATATGGACTTGAGCAATTGGTTTGTGCCGCGACCCCAGATGAGGTGGCCGCAGTGGCCGCTTTTGAACCAGACTACGTAGCAGTAGAGCCACCAGAACTAATAGGGGGGCCGATCTCCGTGGCCACGGCGAAACCCGAGGTAATAACGGCCAGCGTCGATGCCCTCAAAAGGGTGACGAAAAAGAGCAAGCTTCTCTGCGGGGCGGGGATAGCCAACAGGAGGGACGTGCAAGTATCCGTCAAGCTGGGCACCGTGGGCGTCCTTTTGGCATCGGCCTACACTAAGGCTTCTAACCCAAAGGCTGTGCTGAACGACCTGGTTGCTGGCCTGGCTGGCGCGCCCTGATCCCCCTGGAGTACGCGTATATGTACTCTTGCGCGTATCCAGCATAAGGCTTAAAGTAGGACGAACCGAATTCCCTGACTTTTTCTTCCCTTGCGTTTTCGTCTTTAAGGTACACCTTACCCACTACTTTTCTTATCCAGACGTCCACGGGGAAAGCCTCCATGTAACCTCCAGAAAACAGCATCACGCAGTCCGCTACTTTTGGCCCTATGCCCTTTACCCTCATCAGGTACTCCCTTCCCCTAACATATCCTAGTCTTATGGGCTCATATGGATCGTAATCACCCTTTACGGTTGCCTGGGCCAACTCCAAAACGTTCTTGGCCCTGAAGCCTAGACCAAAAGATACCAGTTGCTCAACGCTCGAACTCGCCAGTTGCGCCGGCGTCGGAAAAGCCCTCAGTTCAAAGCCCAGGTCGGCGAAATCCCTCGTGATCGCAGGTGAACCTAACGCCTGCCTCAAATTGAGCAAGGAAGCCTTTATTTCTCTTACGGTATTGTGCACGCTAACCATGAAAGAAACCGTTGTTTCCCACGGCTCCGTCTTGACTAACCTCATCCCGCGCAACGAGTCGATCGCCGAGTGGATAAAGGGGTCCTTGTCGATACTGGAATAAATCTCCCTTAAATCGTCGCCTAGCCTAAAAAGCTCGTAAGCTTCATCCCAGTCCGGGACCACCCCAGGACACGCCAGCACTTCCTTCCCCGATACTATGGAGTGATAACAACCAGATTTCCCCTTGAACCAACAAAAAGTCTGGCCGCTTTCCAGAGTAGAAGTGATGTCAAGCTCTATATCCGGGGTGTCCACAAGCATCCCCCAGCTTTCACCTACTGCTCTCGGAACGACCTCTCCAATATTCCGATTATGTCCCGCTCGGAAACCTCTCTTGGGGTGCGCGAAACTGAACCACCCATGTAAGACAGAGCGTCTTCGGCTACTTTTGGTATGAGTTCCTTCTTGAGGCCGAGCTGGGAAAGCCGGAAATCCATGCCAACTTCCCGCAGAAGCTTGCTGAGCCCCTCGGCCGCTCTTTCCGGCTTTGGGTCCTCTCCGAGCAAATTAGCCACAACGCTTGCCCTATCTGGCATTGCATCCGCCACGAACTTCAAATACTCGACGGCCACCGCAGAAAGGCAAGCTCCGTGAGTGGCATCGGTGTAGGCCCCTATCGGGTGTGCCAGGGCATGTATGAGGTTAACGCCCGGCATGAACTCGACCATACCGGCCATCACGCTAGCCGCTGAAAGATTCGTCCTGGCCTCGATATCCCCTGGGTGCTCACATGCCACACTGAGGTTTTGTTTCACCAATTCCATCGCGTGTATGGCCAAGCCATCTGAAAGGGGGTTAGCGTCCCTATTTAGATAGCCCTCTAGCGCGTGATAAAACGTATCCATACCCGTCGCTGCCGTTTGAAACTTCGGCAAGGTGAGGGTTAACTCAGGATCTACTACGGACGCCAAGGGAAAGGTCACGCCATAACCGTACCCTCTCTTCTGGGACGTTTTCAGGTCCGTAAGCACGAACCAGGGGTCAGCTTCCGTTCCCGTGCCCGCCGTGCTAGGGATGGCGATAAGGGGGATTGACGTTTGGGGTATCCACCCTTTGTTCAAATCTATTATGGGGCGCCTCCCTGGAATGGCCACGCTCACCGCTTTTGCCTCATCTATGGCGCTGCCTCCTCCCAGTCCAATCAAAAGGTCTACGCCGGCCCGACGCCCGAGGTCTGCGGCCTCATCCGCGCTATCGGTTGTCGGATTCGGCTTCACGTCATCGTAAACCAAGCTTTCGACGCCAACCGAGGTTAGATAGCTTCTGACCTTATCTAGAGAACCGTTTTGTTTGCTGCTTTTTTTGCCGGTTACTATCAGCGCCTTGTGGTACCCCCTAGCCACCTCTGGTAATCTCGACAAAGTACCGGGCCCGAAGATTAACCTAGTTTTGAAGCTAAACTCGAACTCCATTTTAAGGCGACCAAATCATTCAAACCGACGTATTTACGCCTGACTGATCAAAGGGACTTTTAAATCAAGATAGGGCCATCCATCCATCCATCCATCCCTTCCCCTGCGGGAGGATGGGTTCATAAGCGTGAACTACCCCGCCCTTACGGACGGGGCTTCCCGGTTCATCGATACGCTTACGCCTGGAATACCGCGGGTATTCCATCCCGCATCGCAGAGGCCTTCTCATCCCTGGGCGTCTCCCCTACGTTCCATGGGGAAAGTCCCTCCTTCTTCTCTAGGTTTGGAGGCACAAATATCTCTTTCTGTGACGCAAAAAGGTTCCTGTAAGGGGGCTATCCATCCCCCACCTCACGGAGGGGGACTTTCGCCCCCTTAACCCCCATAAAGTTAAACCCCAATGAGGTTAAAGCGCGGGCTTAGCTGTACTTCAAGGCCGTGAACAAAAAAATCGTTCGGGCTGCTGGCAAGTCAACACCCAGCACCTCAGCGATGGTTGGGGCAAATATCGACTCGATCCTCTTGAGAGATGCCTCATCTTTCCCTTCAAACCTCAAGGCCAGCACCGGCTCGGTATTGGATGGCCTAACTATTCCCCATCCGAAATCCGCGTCGACCCTCACGCCGTCGATCGTGCTAAGCTTATAACCCTGCGATGAGAGGCGATCTACCAGCTTGGATATGACCAACGCCTTCTTGTCCTCGGGACAGGGCAACCTGAACTCCGGGGAGGAGTAGACCACCGGTAGGGCGTTTACGAGTTCGGCCAAGTCCTGTCCCCTCGCTTTTGCCTTGGCCACCAAGTCCAAGACCTTGAGGGCTGCAAAGGAGGCATCATCGAACCCATAATAGCCATCTAGGTAATATATGTGGCCGCTGACCTCCCCTGCCATCAGCGCACCCTTTTCTATGACCGCAGAGTTGATGTAGGAGTGACCCGTCCTACTCACGAGTACCCTTCCACCCTTAGCCTTCACAACCTCATCCACAATCGACGAAGCGAGCACGTCATGAACTATCAAGCCACCAGGGTTACCCTCGAGCTCTTGAGAAGCCAACAGGGCCAACAGCTGATCGGAGCTCACGTGACGCCCCAAGTTATCCACGACCCCTATCCTATCTCCGTCACCGTCGAAGGCTATGCCAACATCGGCTCCCTTTTCAATAACGGTCTTCTTTAGGCTCAACAGGTTTTCTTCCCTCAGCGGGTCAGGCACGTGATTGGGAAAAGTACCGTTAGGCTCCTGAAATAGGGGATAAACAGTGTAGCCCTCACCTCTAAGCGCATCAGCGAAGTAACCGCACGTCCCGTTACCGCTGTCTACTGCCACGCTGAGCGCGGTCGAATCACTCAGCTTAGACGCCTGCTTTATGAAGGCCCAATAGAAATCCATAACCCCGCCCAACTCCTTGGGTTTGCCTATCTCAGCGCCGTAAGTGTGAGGCGCAGAACAAAGCTTTTCAACGTCCCCTATGCCGGTCTCGTAACTCAAAGCTATGCCTCCTGGGCGGACCAACTTAATCCCATTGTACTTTGAGGGCAAGTGAGAAGCGGTTATCATAGCGCCTCCATCGAGCCCCATGTGAGCCACGGAGAAGTAGAGCGTCGGCGTGGGGACCATGCCGAGGTCGATCACGTCAAACCCTGAAGAAAGCAAGCCCGAGATCAGCGCACTTTTTAGGGGCGCGGTGGAAAGCCTAACGTCACCGCCGACGGATACCAATTTCTTCTTGGCGTAACCCCTTTCCTTGAGCCACTCTCCGAATGAGTAGCCAACTCTTAAGGCATCCTCCACGGTTAACTCGGTGCCGTACTCACCGCGTATATCATACGCCTTGAATATTCCCAAGGTTATCTCCTTTTAACGCCGCGGTTAACTTAAAAGAGTTGGCAGAAAAGGCGTTGCATGAGGGCGCGCTTGCGCACTAGTTCTGCTTCACCCGATTACCGAGACGAATCCCGCTTAACCTTGCTCCTCCCTCAACTCTTACATAGCCGGTATAAGCTTAAATCCACTCCCCGAGAAATTTTTGCCGCGAAAGCCCGGTGGTGTAGAGGCCAAGCATGGCGGGCCCTGGCCCCGCTGACAGCGGTTCGAATCCGCTCCGGGCTATACCTTTGCATTCCAGGCGTCGCCGCCTTTCGTAAAACTCATCTGCGTTTAGAAGGCACCCTCTCTACCTTTTCCACCTTCTCCCGTAACTCGGTTGGCCGCGCCGGCGACCGCGCGAAAACCTCTCCGGCCTACGGTACACTTTTGGTCTTTGGTCGGGAATCGCGTTCGGGGCGGGCGCCTCGGCGTCATCCCTCCTCTCAACGGATGCAAACTCCCCGACGTTGAGCTGGACCTCACCATGCCAAGAGACCGCTGAAGCGTTCCTCAACATTACCACCTCTCCCCTCTTCAGCGTACCCGCCTTGTCACCCCAAATAGACACCTTTATCCTTCCGCTGCTGTCCCCTATTATAGCCTCGCTTACGTATCTGACGCCGCCCGCGGTGTCCACAGCTTTCTTCTCCCACGCCTCCAGCACTCTCCCCATCACGTTCACGTGGTTAAAACCGTCTTTCACGGACATTACGTCGATGACTTCCGCTTCGTCCATAAACTGTCGATGTTATCACGTAATCGCTTTTTAACTTTAACTTTTTTTAGATATCCGATTTTGAGACAACGCCTCTGCTGCTGCCCTCGGCGCGGCGCACTTTTTAATTTCGCTTTAGGTTTCGCCTAGGAGATTCCCTTCCTTGTGTTCTTATAACGAAGTGACCCGCTCTTCCTCGCCGCTAGTCCCCTGGCATCCGAGAGCCACCAGCTTCGCGCCCAGGACCCCCGCTTGGTGGCTTAAAGGGCCGCGTGTTCAGCTGTCCACTTCTCGTAAAGCGCCACCATGGTCTTGCTGACGCTAGGTTTTCTTTTGGATATCACGTCTTTGAAATCACTCATAGCCAATGGCCTCGGCTCACCCTTCGGTGAACCCGCAACCAGCCCGGCCGCTCCATTCTCTTCAAAGAACTCCTTCACCACTTTCATTTGGGCCGATTGGCATATGTCCTTTATATCGCTGCCCGAATAACCGTCCGTTATGGCCGCTAACTCATCCAAATCAACATCGTCTGCTAACCTCAACTTCTTGGTGTAAAAACGGAACAGCTCAACACGTGACCGCTGATCGGGCAGGGGTACGTATATCCTCTTTTCGAACCTGCGTATGAAGGGTTCATCAAAAACCCATGGCTTATTTGTAGCAGCCACCACGTAAATCGAAGAATTCTTGCCTTTGTCGTTGACGCCGTCCATTTGTGCCAAGAACTCGTCCCTCACTCTGGCCTCTCCACCCACTTCTTCGTTCCGTATGCCGACCAATGCATCGGCCTCGTCTATAAAGAGTATGACCGCCTCTCCTGCCCCGGCAGCTGCCCTCGCCTTATCGAAAAGCCTGGCGACGTTCTTTTCTGACTCCCCAAGCCATTTCGACATTATGGCGCTAGCATCCACTTGATAGAATTGGGCCTGTATCTCGCTAGCCACGGCCGCGGCCAGAAGAGTCTTGCCGCAACCCGGCGGGCCATAAAGAAGTATGCCCTTTGGCCAACCGAGCGGGAAAAGGTCGGGCCTCCTCTGGGGGTATACTATGGATTCAATTATGGCCTCCTTAGCCGTATCAACGCCTATGACGCTATCCCAAGATACCTTTGGGTTCTCCTCAAGGACGACCACGGTATCACCATTGGCGTTGTTTGAAGCTGTCGGATAATCCCCACCTTCCCTTAACTGCTTTATGCGCTCCCTGTATTGGTTCGCCTTTTCAACGTAAAGCCTGCTTTGCGGCGAATTGGGGTACAAGGCGACCAACCTAAGTAGGACGTCCACGGCGCGTTGGTATTTTAGTATCGCTACCTCCCTCGACCCGCTCTGATCCGCCTTTTGCGCTTCGGTCGCGTACTGTAATGCCATCTGCTCAAGTTCGGCGGCAGCCATTTCTAACCGCCCTCGGTCAAGCCAGCTTGACCTTTCCTTCCCTACTCAGCCTATCCAAGGTTTCCTTTATGTAGGCCGGAGGGACTCCCAGATCCTTAGAAGCGAGGGAAATCCTGAGCTCTCCCCCGTGCGACCTTATGTAGTCCAGCAGCTTCTTGTCGAAGGCCGGTTGCTGTGCCGTGGGCTCCGCCACCTTTTGGAAGTTCATCTTACCTGCGTCGCTCTCCGCGGAGGAGGCCACCAACGGTGCCTTCGGTGATTGATTGAGTACTGGTTGCTTTACCCCTGACTGATTGCCCACTTCGGTATGGCTCGAAACGCGAGCCGCGGTGGGGGCCGCATTCTGTGCCGAAACCCCACCCTCGCGGGCCGTAGAGGACTCTGACTTAACGCTTTCGACGCCAACTGGGCCGAAGGTACCCACTGAGTCCGTCACATCGGGAGTAGCCCCCACGCCTTCACCTTCTAGCAACTGATCGCTGGGGATTTGTGGGAACTTTTCCTTGACCTTCTGCTCCGCGACGGTGTTGGCCTCTTCCAATATCTTCCTAGCTTCATCGTTCTCGGTTATGGGGCCTTCTTCCACGCCCTCGGCCTCTCCCACTTCTATCAAAGCCTTTCCGAGGGTATCGTTCACGCCTTCCAGCTCGCTGGCCACCTCGGGCACCACGCCGGCCAGCCTCGACTTGGTGTCCGCCATCACCGCCCTTATGGGAGCCATGGCCACGGCCAGATCGCCGAATTGTTCCACCGTCTCCAAGCGGAGGGCGACCTGCTCCAAGGCGAGCTGGCTAGCCAGCACCACCTTGGCCATCTTCCTGAGCTCTGAGCACTCGTTGGCATAAATCGCGGCGTGAGCGGTATCTCCTTCAGCCATGGCCGCAACCGTTTTTCCAAACATCTCCTTGTCCCTTTCCTGCAGTTTCGATGACATCTGCTCTAACTTTTCCTTTTGAGTATTGATGACGTAAATGGCGTGGTTTATCCTTTCCTTGAGGGGTGGCCCTCTTCTGATGTGCTCTTCAAGCTTTTTGAAAAGGCTCTCCTTCTCCTCCCAGTTGGCAGTCATGTCAAGCGCCTCCGTTATCTTCTTCCATCTTGACCACTATGGCCTCATCCCCCTCCTTGATCGGTGGTTTCTCCAGGGGTTTTTCGGCCGGCTTGGGCTCGGCCTCGGGCAACTTCTCCACGGGCTTCGGTTCCAACCCGAGCCTGTTGACCTGTTCCAGCGTTATCGATAGGTCCTCCCTTTCAGCCCTAAGGCTGTTCAGCGCCCCGTTGGAAAAGGCGACCATGTCTTGGAATGCCTGATCGTCTATGTCTCCAAGCTTGTGCTGCATTTTGGCGGTGGCCAAGAAGTTGAGGAGAGCGTGCTTCCGAGCGTCTAGCCTGGCCGCTTGCTCCTGCAACTCCTTCTTGAGCTCGTCCCGCTTTACCTTAAGCGCCCCTATGGCCACTTGCAATTGAGAATCCAGTTCGTCGAATATGTCTTTGCTTATTTCCCCTGCCCTCAACAACTCCTGCAGGGCCTCTTCCCTCTTCAGCGCTTCCGCGTATTCCTTGATGACGTCTTCAGCCTTGACCTTCCAGCTCTTGAGCAGCGTCAAGTTCCCCCCGTTGATCACGAACTCCTCGAACGGGACCTGCTCAAACTGGCCGTCACCTACGCTGAGCTCGAGGGCGGTCACCTCGTCCTTGGTGTTCGTGTAGATCCCCAGGACGGTACCCAGGCGGCGACCGTACTGGTCTCTCACCTCTTTCCCTAGGTAATCCCTAGCTTCTTCGAAATACATTATCATCACCTGGCTTCCTTATCGGCCTCCGCCGACAAAGACGGGGCCTCGGGGAACCTCTCCTTCAGCTTCTGCTCGGCCACCGCCCCCGCCTCCTCGAGGATCTTCCTCGCCTCGTCGCTGGCCTCGAC
>JAWDNK010000004.1:0-26894 GCA_046534355.1 Candidatus Martarchaeota archaeon
AGGGGAGACGCCCGGGGATGAGAACGCCTCTGCGATGCGGGATGGAATACCCGCGGTATTCCAGGCGTAAGCGTATCGATGAACCGGGAAGCCCCGTCCGTAAGGGCGGGGTAGTTCACTTAGATTACGTCATCGGGGCAAACCGGATCAGGCGCGATCGGAGCCAGATCTTCTCCGATTTCCGCTTCATGGGTTGGTTGGTCTCTAGCTCCCAGGCCCTGGGAGGTTAGCTCAAACTCGTGAAGGCGAAGACCGGGGCGGTCTGTTCATGGGCCCGCAGCGTTTGCACGGAATTGCTTAATAGCGTGCCACGTGCCATTGATATGCTAGTGGGCTTCGTGGGGTCGGAAGACTTGGCCAGGGCCTTCGCGCTGGCAGGAGTTGACGCAGTTTCCCCTGTGGATCGCGCGTCAGCCCTCGAGACCCTGCACGGCATGCTTTGGTCGGCCAAGTACTCATTCGTCATAGTGGGGGATCCATGGTCGACGGAGCTCTCAGGTGAGCTGCGGTCTGCGATGATCAGATCGCCCATACCCATCGTTGTTCTTAAGAAAAATCAGGTTGACTACTCGGGATTTCTCTCGTCTTTATCCGATTTCGTGGGTGGTAAAGTTGCCCGAGGTAACCGGCGACTTCGAGGCGCTCCGCAACAAGATACTGGCAGATGCTTTTTCGCGCTACGACGAGGTGATCGATAACTCGTTGGCCGATGCGAAGAGCGTTTTGGCCAAGGTTTACGCCCAATTGGTAGATCAACTCGAAAGGAAAAAGAAAGAGGTCGATATGAAGGCTAGTTCCTTGAAGAAATCGTCGGCTTCGCGGGCGTTGATCGAGGCCCGTGACCTCGTTTTGAGCGCTCGCGATGAGGCGCGCAGGTCTCTCAGGGATCTGATCATGGCGTCGCTATCGAGCATACCGGCTTCTCCGAGTTACGCTGCGCTGATTTCTTCGCTCCTCGAAAAGGCCGTTTCCGCGCTGGGCGCAAAAGAACTGAAAGTCTACGCCAACCAAAGGGATTTTGCCCTCATAAAGCGGGAAGCTTCTGCCATAGGGGTTAGCGTAACGTTGAAGAAGTACGACTGCGTGGGCGGGCTAAGGGCTGAGACGGCGGATGGCTCGGCTTCTTTTGATGCTACGCTGGAACAGCTGGTCGACCGCGTGCTAACGGCGAAAAGAGACGAGGTAGAGCGGGCACTGTTCGGTGATCGATTTGCGCATATATAGGGTAAGTGGGGCGGTGGTTGAAGCGGAGGAGGCCCGCGGCGTGGCCATGCACGAGATAGTAAAGGTCGGAGAAGAGGCCTTGGTCGGGGAGGTCATAAGAATAGATGGGGATCACGCTTTCATCCAGGTATATGAGGATACATATGGTCTGCGCCCAGGCGAGCGGGTAGAGGGCACTGGTTCTCCTCTATCGGTGGAGCTGGGGCCCGGCCTTTTGGGTACCATCTACGACGGGGTGCAGCGCCCCCTAACGCAGTTGAAGGAAAAGGAGGGCATCTTCATAAGGAGGGGTGTGGGAGCCGAACCCTTGGACAGGAAAAAGAAGTGGCACTTCGTCCCGTCCGTGACCAAAGGCGCTAAGGTCGAAGGTGGGGAGCCGCTAGGAGAGGTGCAGGAGACCGAAATTTTGCTTCACAGGGTGCTGACACCGCCCGGGACCGTCGGGGCCGTTACTTGGATTGCCTCAGAGGGAGATTACTCCTTAGAGGAGGCAGTGGCGGAGCTGGATTCGGGACAAAAGTTGTTCATGTATCAAAGGTGGCCGGTCAGAGAGCCCAGGCCCTACCGCCGTAGGCTCGCCGCGGATCAGCCCCTAATAACGGGACAAAGGGTGATAGATACCCTTTTCCCCATGGCCAAGGGGGGTTCTGGCATTATCCCGGGCGGTTTCGGTACTGGCAAAACCATAGTTCAACATCAGCTAGCTAAGTGGGCTGACGCCGATGTAGTGGTTTACGTTGGTTGCGGCGAAAGGGGAAATGAGATGACCGAAGTGCTTAGAGATTTTCCCAAGTTGAAGGACCCTAGGAGTGGGAAACCGCTGATGATGAGGACGGTGCTGATAGCTAACACCAGCAATATGCCCGTGGCCGCCAGGGAGGCCAGCATATACACGGGTATAACGATTGCGGAATACTTCCGGGATATGGGTTACAATGTAGCGCTCATGGCCGATTCGACTTCGCGTTGGGCAGAAGCCCTGAGGGAGATCTCGGGGAGGCTCGAGGAGATGCCTGGAGAAGAGGGCTACCCCCCTTACCTCGCCAGCAGGCTTGCCGAGTTTTACGAGCGCGCCGGAAGGGTGGAAACCCTCTCAGGGAAAGAGGGGTCTGTCACGGTGGTGGGGGCCGTCTCTCCCATGGGCGGCGATTTCTCCGAGCCAGTAACCCAGAACAGCTTGCGTTTCGTTCAGGTGTTTTGGGCGCTGGACAAAGACTTGGCCGATAGAAGGCATTTCCCTGCCATCAATTGGACATCGAGTTATTCTCAGTACATCGGCACTGTGGAGAGCTGGTGGGTAAAGAACGTGGGAGAGGACTGGCCGGACTTGGTAAGGGAGACGTTTAGGTTGCTACAAACGGAGACAGAGCTGGAGAGCTTGGTACGCCTCGTCGGAGTTGATGCGCTCCCCGAGGATCAGAAGCTGGAGCTACTGGTGGCCAGGGTGATAAGGGAGGGTTTTCTGCAGCAGAACGCGTTCAACGACGTGGATACGTTTTTTACCCCCAAGAAGCAATACCTTTTGCTGAAGTCCGTGATAGGGTTTTACCGGGCGGCACGGGAAGTCGTCGACAAGAGGATACCAGTTGCCAGGTTGGAAGAGTTACCGATAGTAGGCGAGCTTATGCGCGCCCGCTTTACCTACTCGGAGGAGGCCGCGTTTGAGGAGTTGGTCAAGAGGGCTGGCTCGGCTCCCAAGGCCCTCATTGGGGAGATCGACCGAGGCGAGTCAAAAATGCAAGTGAAACCGAGCGTCAGCTACGCAACGATTTCCCAGATAAACGGCCCGTTGGTTTTCGTGAAGGGGATAAAGGACGTGGGATATGACGAACTGGTAGAAGTGCGCTCGGAGAGAGGGAAGAGCCTCGGTAGGGTTTTGGACGTTTCGAGGGATGTGGCGGTGGTCGAGGTCTTCGAGGGGACCACTGGTTTGTCCATAGGGAGTACGTCGGTCAGCTTCCTGGGATCGGGGCTGGAAGTTGGTTTGTCACAGGAGTTGCTCGGCAGGGTTTTTGACGGCATAGGCCAGCCCGCCGACGGAAAGCCGGCCCCTTACGCCAGAGAAATGAGGGACGTGAATGGTTCACCCATAAACCCCACGGCTAGGGAATACCCCAGCGAGTTCATAGAGACTGGGGTCTCTGGGATAGACGGTATGGACAGTTTGGTCAGGGGGCAAAAGCTGCCCATATTCAGCGGAGCTGGGTTACCCCACAACGCGCTTGCCGCCCAAATAACGAGACAAGCTAAGCTACTGAATTCCTCCGAGGGTTTCGCCGTGGTTTTCGTGGCCATCGGTATAACCCATGATGAGGCTATGTATTTCAGAAAATCTTTCGAGGAATCAGGTGCGCTTGCAAACGTCGCCATGGTGTTGAACTTGGCCGACTCACCGCCCGTAGAAAGGATAACCGCCCCCAGGGTTGGTCTGACCATGGCCGAGTACCTCGCCTTTGAGGAGGAGATGCACGTGCTAGTCATACTGACGGACATGACGAACTACTGCAACGCGCTCAGGGAAATAAGTTCGTCCAGGGGTGAAATACCCGCTAGGAAGGGTTATCCGGGTTATATGTACACCGACTTGGCCTCTATATATGAGCGGGCAGGGAAAGTGCTAGGTAAAAAGGGCAGCGTCACGCTTCTGCCCATATTGACCATGCCCAACGACGACATATCCCACCCGATACCCGATCTCACTGGTTACATAACGGAGGGGCAAATAGTGCTGGATAGGGGCCTCTATAGGAAGGGCGTTTATCCCCCCATAGACATCGCGCTCAGCCTTTCTAGGCTGATGAAGGACGGAGTTGGAAAGGGCTACACTAGGGAAGACCACATGGATTTGTCGAATCAGCTTTACGCCTCCTACGCCCGCATGAAGGAGGTCAGGTCTCTTGAGACTGTGGTCGGGGAGGAGGGGCTGAGCGAAAAAGATAAGATGTACTTGAAGTTCGGCGACTTCTTCGAGCAGAACTTTTTGAAGCAGGGCGAAAATCAAGATAGGACCATCGAGGAGACGCTCGACCTCGGGTGGCAGGCACTATCCCTTCTGCCCGAGGATGAGTTGACCCGCGTGAGCGGAGAAGAGATCAAGAAGTACATGAAGCGGGGTGCAACGGTTGGATAGAATGCAGGTCCCTCCTACCCGGTTTAACCTGTTAAGGCTTAAGAGGGAGCACGCCGTCCTTCGCTCAGGCCACGACTTATTGGAACGGAAGCGGGAGGCTCTGCTCGCGGAAATGAAGAACGAGGTAGGGGGTCTAAGGGAACAGGTGGCTGCTTCCCAAGAGAAATTTCAAAAGGCTTTGTGGTCGCTGGCCGTTGCCGAGTCAGGGTCGTTTCCTCAGCTTTCCGGATGGGGC
This sequence comes from Candidatus Martarchaeota archaeon, assembly GCA_046534355.1. GTDB lineage: Archaea > Thermoproteota > Thermoprotei_A > Marsarchaeales > UBA168 > UBA168. Next base: position 4,590 of record JAWDNK010000004.1, read on the forward strand.
AGGCTAACTGCGTCGGTCTCAAGCGAGCAGAGGAGCGTCATGGGCGTTACCGTATCATTCCTCAAGGTCTCCTCAAAGACAACGGGGAAGGTCATGTTTTCACCTTTCGGAGAGGACGTCGCCTTAGAGGAGCTCGTGGATTCTTTTCTCGAGTTCCTGACCTCCCTTTCCAGGATAGCGGAGTTGGAGGGGTCAATAGCGGCGTTGGCGAAGGAAATGAAAACGACCCAGCGGAGGGTTAACGCGCTGGAAAACGTGTTCTTGCCTGAGTATGAGGCCACTATCCGTTTCATATCGGATACTTTGGAGGAGAGGGAAAGGGAGGAGCTCATCTCTTTGAAGGCCATAAAGGAAGGTTACGGTGGTTGACTTCCGCGGAGATAGCGTTGGATTAGGGTTTCGCTCTACGTAGGCGCACGCGGGTACGCATCGGCGTACCCCTCGTACGCGTAGAGCTTGGGCTTCACGGCTTCACTCAGCTCCCTCGCGAGTTCATCGGGATCTTTCCGCTGCGCCCCCGTCAGGACGCACCCACCCAGGAGTGAAGGTAGGACCGCGCGGTCCCACCACTCCTTCTGGGAAGCGCCCTCCATGTTCAGTCCGCTTCCTCCCCTGTACGTGCACGTACCCCTCCCTCTCTTTTCAAGGGAGGTCTTGGGTCTTTGCAACCACCCTACTGCCCATGCACGCACAAATCGTCCATATCCAAAATTATATAAACCTATCTATTTTGAAACTGCTGAAGAAGGCTTTGGGCCAGATAAAAAGGAGAGCTTGTCGCGGATGAAAGCGAAGTCGGGGTGAAAAGAGTTGGTTTCTGAGCTCAGGGTTCGTTTTTCAGCTAGCGGTCATCCCAACGTGAGGGCCGCGCACAAGACAACTCTCGAGATAACCTCCGAGAGCTCCTTGAGCGAAAGGGGGGATTGCATCGTGGCCGTGGGATCTGATTTGACCGCCGCCGGGTTGCCCGAGGAGGTAAAGGAGAAGATAAGGTCAGGGGCGAGGGTTACCCTTACGATTTCGGCTGGTCAGTACGTAGACGTCGTAAAGGGCTTCGGGGACCCGGGGCTTGTTTTAGACGGTAAAAAGGGGATGATTTTTCGCAAGAGCGGTTATTTAAGTCCTGATACGGTAGCCGTGAAATGCGATAAATCCGCAGCCAATCTAGATAGAGGGCTGGTCGAAGAGTTGAAAAAAGCGGGGCACGTCGAATTCGAGTTAAAGGTTGAGTTCGATCGAGATTGATGAAATAGGTGGGGTTTTCAGCTTGGCTGAACGACGGTAAACGCTCAGATTTTCCCGGAGGGCCGGCTCGGCTCACCAGGGGAGCCCGTTGGGCATGACGGAGTACAACCCTACGGCGAGCGCGAAGCCGAAAATTGGTGCCAAGGCCCACACGAAAATTATCCTCAATATTTTAGACCGGTTGGAGACGGTGGCCTTATGCGCAAGCGACGGCCCGAAAAGGGCGGCTACGCCTATCTGCGATACCGATACCGGTACGGCCAACTGCGTCATCAGTTCGACCACTAGGGCCCCACCAAAGCTTGCTCCGCTTGACGCCACGGGGCTTATGCCAACTATGTCCTCGGAAACCGTCTTCGTCACCTTCTTCCCGGCCACGAATGACCCCAGGAATGAGGCTAGGGCTAGAGAGGGGCCGGCCACGGTTACTGGCGTCGAGCTGAAGCCCTCCAAAAGGCCGACGGTGTTGGCGCCGAGCACGTAGGCAACGTAGAAGGAAGAGGCCAAGACGAGAAAGGCGTTGACCCTCGCCCTTTGGAAAATACCCTTTGGGAGGGCTTTTTTTAAAAAGACGTAAATCAGCGCGGCGACGGGGATCGACATGAGCGGCGCGTAAACCCACGACGAGCCCACCACTAGCGCGAAACCGGAGTTAAGCGTCCCCTCTAGGGCGCCGATCCCTACGGCCCCGCCGACCAGAGCTTGGGAGAAGGAAAGGGGGATGGCGAACAACGTAACCATTAGGAGTACTATCAGTGAAGAAAGCAAAAGGCAAGCGTTTATTTTTGGGTCGGAGAACAGGAGCAACTTACCCACTATGCTCGGTTTCATCTTCCAGCCCTCGAGCAAGATCCCCGTCGCCATGCCGGCGCCAGCCAGCGCCAGCGCTTTTTCTTGGTTCATCAATCCCGCCCCTACCACAGCCCCAACGCAGGCGGACGCGTTGTTGGCGCCTATGGCGAAGGCGGCGAACAACGAAAGGGCGAATAAAATCAACTCATACACCAGACTTGGCCGAAATTATTATAACGACGTCGGAGCAGTGCTCAACGGCGTCCAAAACGTTGTCTAGCCAGAGGACGAAGTCCTTCAGTTCGAGAAGGGTTAAAACGTCAAGCCTTTGGCGTTCCAGGAATATCTTCCTGATCATGCGCGCCTTTATTTCGTCACCTTCCTCTTCCCTTCTCTCGATGTCGATGGCCAGCCTGATGGCCTCCCTTGGGTCTGAGAAGAGCGACTGAACGGCGTTGATCAGTATGGCCATGGCGTCTTCGGCTTTTTTGACCAAAGCGACCGGCTTCACCTCAGAAAAGACCAGTTCGTAGGTTTCGTGGCTTATCGGATATTGCGCTATAACCCTGCTCGCGTCCTTTGAAAAATCGGCCACGTCGTCTAGCTGCTCCATGAGCCTAAGCACGTCCTCCCGGATGCCCGCGAAGAATGCCCCCTCCGAGATAAGCACCATCCCCTCCCTGTGCATCAGGTCGACCTTCTCTTCTAGTCTCGATACCTCTTCGCTAGCGGCTTCCACTTCGTCCCAGTCTCTTTTTTCTATTGCGGCCGTAACACCCTCGAGTGCCGCCACGGTATCCGAGACTAGCTTTGCTTCCTTAACGATGGTATCGATCGCCAGTTTCTCTTTCTTCCCCCAGAAGCTGAGCCTCCCGAGTCCCCTTGGCCACATGTCGCGTATCAAGGCGGCGCTTTTGATTTAACCCTGTCGGTCAAAGAACTGATAAGACGAACTACAAACCTCGCCCTTCGGGGCGGGGAGGAGGTCAGTAACGATGAATGTCAACTGCTTTGGGGCGCGGCGAGTAGCTTTAATTCAGCGCGACCTAAGGGCGTGTTCTCTGGGTCGAAGCAGATTATGAGGGAATACCGTCAGCAGTGGAGCGCGCCGATGAACTTCTTTGCTCTTGAAGGGGTTAAACGACGAGCGTTGAGCCATACGTACGCCTGTACGTGGCCGCGCGACGCGTCGCTGGGGTTAAACGACATGGGCGTTGAGCCCGATTACGGCCGCGCAATGATCCGCGGGAAAGACAAAGAAGGGCACCGCGCAGGAGAAGCGCGTAGGCGCAAAAGGCAGTTCGGTTCTGGAGAAAAAGAAAACGAAAGCATAGGGAAGACGAAAGGGGAGACGATATGGGCCAGTAGAGATGCAAGAAGACGCAGGGAATGCGAGGTTAGCTAGCTCAACTGAACTTTTAACGCTTAAATGTAAGGCGCTGTTATCACACATGCTTTTTCCCGAGCCAATGGAGATCGTGGAGATGGTCGTGCCGGCCAGCTCCCTCCGCGAATTGGTGGACGCGCTTGGGGAGAAGGGTTTCCTTCACTTTGGACCGTCGAGCGGCGCCTCGGCGTCGGCCGAGCTCAGGGAAAAGGCGGAACAGATATTGGCCAAGGCGTCTGAGTTCAAGGGGCCGGCCCCTACAAAGCAAGAAGTCTCGCTTTCGTCGTGGGACGACCTGTTGAACGATTTCCTGGATAGGCTGACACGCTACGCTGATCAGAAACACCGCCTGGAATCCGCCAAAGCTCAAGTGGACGATGAAAGCAAAAAGCTGATCGCCGCGCTCGAGACGTTGAAATGTTTCCCGCCAAGTTTTGATTTGACGGTTTTTTCTTCGCTTGGGACTGATCTGACCTTCAAGGTATATCGGTTCGAGGGGCAACGGACGGGTATCGCCTTGCCGTGCGCCGCGATAAGCGACGATGTAAGCGGTGGCACCACGGTGATCGCGGTGATGGATCGCGGTAAAGAGGCGGACGTCGGGCAGGCAGTCACACGGCAAGGGGGCCGCGAGTTGCAGTACCCCGATTGGTTACCGCCGGTCGCTGCGGATGCCATCGAGAAAGCCGAAGGTCGGCTCCGCGAGCTAACGCAACAGAGCTCCTCTTTATCTTCCCAGCTGGATGCCCTCATATCTGAGGCCTCACCCATGGCCGTTAGGGCCGCCGAGACCGCGGAAATGTTACTCCGCTCGTTGGACGCGGGATCTGGTGAGCCGTTTACCGAGGAAACCAGAGTTGTAACGGGTTTTGTCCCCAGCGCCCGGTTAAAGGAGGCCCTGGACGTCACCAAGGAGTTTCCCGGGGTGTTGGTCTTCCATAGGCCAGCGCTACCCTCAGACAGGCCACCGACTTGGCAGAGGCTACCGCGCTTGGTATCTTCTTTCGGGGTGATAGTAGGTAGCTTCGGTCTCCCTGGATATGGGGAGGTTGACCCAACGCTCATAACGGCGATCACCTTCCCAATACTTTTCGCGTTGATGTTTCCCGATGCTGGACAGGCCTTAGTTCTTGCCCTTAGCGGGGCAGCCCTGTACAAATTCGGAAAGGGACCTATGAAGGACCTGGGCGCGATAGTCCTTTTATCGGGTTTAGCCGCGGTCTTTTCCGGCTTGGCTTTCGGCGAATTCTTTGGCCTCGATTTTCACCCCTTGGCCTTTCACATATTTGATTGGCAAACGGCCTTCCCGATTGGGGGTACGCCTTTTTCTGCTTGGCAACCCTCCTCATCAGTAGCCTCATCTACTAGCTCCTACGTCGTCAGGCTCATGATATTATCCATGGGGGTTGGTGTTTTGCAAATGACATCCGGCTTCGCCCTTTCAGTTGTGAATAAACTGAAGAAGGGTCTGGTTTATCAAGCCATTTCTTCTGAGTTGCCAAAAGCGGTTTTGTTGCCCTCTGCTTTCTCGCTAATCGTGGAAAGAGTGCCCTTTTCTGGCGTAGGAGCCCTCCTGTGGGTTGCGCTGGTGCTCATCCCTTTCGTTTTGCTATACGCTTCCCCGGTATTGGGGTCTGCACTCGGCCTTGGGGAGACCGTTGTCGAGGGAATAATGGAAGCTGTCGAAAGCACTATCGCATTCATATCTAACACTTTTTCGTACCTCAGGCTTCTGGCCATGGCGGTGGCTCACCTGGCCTTGATGCTGGTGGTATTCTTGGTGGCCTGGCTTGCGTACGGCGCGGCAGGTGAAGGATTATTGGGTTGGGCCTGCTTTTGGGCTATCGTGGCGGTAGGTAATTTCGTTGTTATGGCGTTTGAAGCCTTGTTGGTCTTCATACAAAGTATGAGGTTGCACTTTTATGAGTGGATGATGAAGTTCTTCTCCGGCGATGGGCGCGCTTACTCTCCTCTTAGTTATGACGGAAAAACGGTGAAGATAAGGTTGAGGTCGAGGTTCCCATGAAGCCCAAAAGGTCCAGGAGGTTTCGGTGCTCCGCTTATGTGTGAGGGGGTTCAAAGGGGGAGACTTCGCCTCTCTCGGGGGCGAGGAGGGGTAGCCCCCATTGTGGAAAGGTTCTTGAACTTCTGAGTTTCTCTTCTAAAGTGCCCTCCTCAGGTCAACTCCTTGGAAATGAGGGGCGGGGGTCGATTTCTCCCGCGATGCCCGGGGAGGGCATCGGCGAGGTCGTGCAGGCGGATAGGAAGACGAACGCAGTACGTTGCTACCAAACGGTTTTTCAAGAAAGGGAGCTCGGGAGGTTAGCGGACCTCTCGGCCGAGCCCTTCAACGAGCTCGATTACGAGAGGAGGCAGGGGTTCTTCCAAAAGCGCGATGTAGACCTCAAGGGGATGTGGGACGAGTGCTACGAGAGATAAAAAGGAAGGACTGGATAGTGTCAACGCGCGAGCCGCCATGCGGAAGATCGACGAGGCCTGCACGTCCCTCTTCTCTCACCTAAGGATGAGGAAGCAGGTAAAACGACCACTCTTTGTGAAGCGTGTGAACCCGCCGCATAACTAGAAGTAAAAGGAGAGCGAGAACAGGAAGTCGCTCTTCATGGTGACAAAAGATGGGTAAGCTGTAGACGAGCGGGGTCGCAAACTGGTCCTGAAGGACTTCAGCTTGGATGTCGACTTCGCGAGCGGGCTGAAGTGGGGCGGCAAAGGGGGTAGGTTCGAGGTACACCGCGACGAGACCGAGAACGCTTGGTACGCCTCTGTCCCGGTCGAGGTGGGCGCTGATACGGCGAGGAAGGAAAATAAGTCGAAGTACATCCTTCACGGCGACCAGTCCAAGTCGAGTCCCCCCAAGGGTGACGAGGTCGCTTCAGTCGACTTGGGCATAAAATAAGCGCCCTGGCGAGCGTCGTCGTCGGCGACGGCACTTGTTTGTTCTACAAGGGTGTCAGGGCCGAGGAGGACTACTCCTAGCTGGTGAGGAGGATCGCTGAGATACGATCCCCGGCAGACAGGGCAAAGGTCGTCGGGGAACTCGAAGCGCGCGACGAGTTGTCGAGGGAGAAGAGGAGGCTTTTCAAGGAGCAGACGAGGGGACTATTTCACATTTAAAGGGGCTTCGCGTCCGGCCTAATAAAGGCCCTCTGTCAACTGGACGCCTCGGCGATCTGCTTGGGCTACCCTCTCAACATCGCCCATGAGTGGACAACAAGCTCACTTCAAACCTTTGTTCTTACAGCGGGTTGATGGGCGCGGTGGAGTAGAAGGCCCAAGAATGCGGCGTGGAGGCCTTCGAGGTCGTCGAGTACAACACTTCTGAGTACCGCGTCTCCACCACTCAAAAGTCAAGGGAGGAGGGAGAAGAGCGGTCAGCTGTCCCTTGGAGCATAAACTGCGCTCCGACCTGAAGGGCGCGCTGAACATCCTGAAGAAGGCCACCAACTCAGTAATCTCAACGGTAAGGAAGCCGTTCTCCTTCCCGGTGGACCACAACAGAGTAGCTCCCGTTAGTGGTGTAACACCTAAGACCTCGGGAACCTCGCCCTTCGGGGCGGGGAGGAGGTCAGGGTTTATCTACGCGTAAAAGCCGTGTGCCGGTGGTACGCGCCTTAATTTTTGTCACCGAAAGGAATATATATCTGCGCACGAGTTGCTCGAAGCAAAAATTGTCTCAGTCGGCGGGCACTCTGAAAACCGGATCGCCGAAGTCCATGGCTCTATTGAATATCATGATAGGTTTTCTTGATTTGGTCCTCATCCCTGCTGAGGAAATGCAGCTAACGCACTTTAACTACGCCGTGGCAGAGCTGAACAGCGCGCTGGCCGTCGTGGTGATAATCGTTGCACTGGTCGATTATTTGAACAAGAGGGGGGGAGGCAAAAACTTGATTTACCCATTGATCACGTTTTTGATCTCGATCGTTTGGCTTTTCCTCTACCCGCAAAAATATGACAATCCAATCGCTTATCAATTGCATTTGTACATAATCGATACCGAGAGCAAAACCTCCCTCTTCTACCTTGGTTACTATGCCGTGAGGGATGCCATCTGGGGACTCAGCTTCGCTTTTGGCATGATGCTGTTCATAACGTCTCTCTACGAGATATACCTGGTCAGGAAGGAAAGGAAACGAAGTCATTTTTAGAAGTGGGCTTGGATTTTCGGCGGTGGGTTATCCGATACTTTTCCGTCGGCTTGACGTCCTCAATGGGGACTTTCCTGCGCACTCGTTTTTTGGTAAAACCTTTTATATAACTTCTGAGTTCTTCTTTCGATGATAATCTTGATATACTCCAAAGCCGTGGTTACGTCCTGCCGTGGTGATCCCAGATGAAGTTTTGTCCAAAGGACGGAAGCGTTTTAGTCCCGATTAGAGAGAAGGGCAAGGTCTACTTGGTTTGCAAGAAGTGTGGTTACAAGGAGTTGGCAAAGGAGGAGATTTACGTCGAGAAGACCAAGATGGACAGCAAGAAAAAGATAAAGCTCCTGACAGACGAACTTCCAAAGGAGAGCGAGGAAGAAAGAGAGTACGTCCTCGAGTCCTTCAGCTCTGGAGAGTTAGACCAAGAAGAAGAGGAGGAGGAAGAAGAGGGCGAAGAGGAAGAGGAGTGGGGAGAAGGAGAAGAGTAGCGAAATAGGGGATTTTGTTGAGGCTGGCCACCGTAGATGATGACCTTTGTAACTCTAAGTCATGTGGGACGCCTTGCGTCACATTCTGCCCTGTGAACCGGATAGGACCTAAGACCGTTTGGATCGCCGAGAATGGGAAGTCCAGAATAAACGAAAGCACGTGCATAGGCTGTGGTATATGCGTCCACAAGTGTCCTTACGGGGCCATATCCATAGTTAACTTACCGGATAGCTGGGGTAGGAGGCTTGTTCACAGATATGGTGAAAACGCGTTTGCCCTTTACGGCTTGCCCGAGGTGAAAACGGGGTACGTCACGGGGATTATAGGGCGCAACGGGGCGGGCAAGAGCACTTCCATGAAGATCCTTGCCGGCCAGTTGAGGCCTAACTTCGGTGGCCTTGAGGGAGTTGACGTAAGGGATTTTTTCAAGGGTTCCGAACTCAAGAAGTATTTCTCCGATCTGTACGGGGGGAAAATGAGGGTTTCGGTAAAGCCCCAGATAATAGGAGGCGCCGCCGAGGGGGTCTCGATGGACGAAACCGTCCGGCAGTGGCTAAACGGTCTTTCCCCTTCGGAGCTCGAGGTTGGGCTATCCCTAGTAGCGGATTTCGGTTTGGAGGCTTTGATGGATAGGGAGCTGCGCCAGTTGAGCGGTGGTGAGCTACAGCTGATGACCCTAATTTACGCGCTTTCCAAGGATGCCGAAGTTTACCTCATAGACGAACCCTCAAGCTACCTCGACGTGTTCCAGCGCATGAAGGCGGCTAAAAAAATTAGGGAAAGGGTGGCCTCTGGTAAGACGGCGGCGGTGGTGGAGCACGACCTCATAGTGCTGGATTACCTTTCGGATTACGTTTCTATTGTTTATGGTGATCCCGGGGTCTTCGGCACGGCTAGCATGGCTTATGGGACTCGGAACGGCATAAACAACTTCTTGAGGGGGTATCTCCCGGAGGAAAACGCGAGGCTTAGAGAGGGCAGTATTGACTTCTTCGACGTTGGTCTCGAGAAGGGGGAGCCCGGCAGAGTGGTATTCCAATGGGGATCGATGAGCAAGAAATTGGGCGATTTCCAGTTGAGCGCGGAAGCGGGTTCGGCCCTCGAGGGTGGCATAACCGCTATTTTGGGTAGGAATGGGATCGGTAAGACTACCTTCGTCAAGCTGATAGCGGGTATAATCAAGCCCGACGAGGGGGTTGAACCTGCAGCGGGGCTTGTAATATCTTACAAGCCTCAGGTGCTCAAGCCAGTCCCCATGACAGTGGCGGAGGTCATGAGTGGTGTCAAGGACGCCCTTCAGGAAGAAGTTTTCAAAACGGAGGTCTACGAACCCTTGGGCATAGACAGGCTGCTGAATCGCGATACGCGTTCGCTGAGCGGCGGCGAGCTGCAGAAAGTGGCGGTCGCGCTCTGCCTTGGGAGGAAAGCGGACGTTTACTTGATCGATGAGCCGAGCGCTTTCTTGGACGTGGAAGAGCGTCTGAGGGTGGGAAAGGCCATAAGGAGGGCTGTCTCATCGCGCAGGGCGACCGCGTTTCTCGTGGACCACGACCTCTTGCTTCTAACCTCAACGGCTGATTCGATGATAGTGTTTGAGGGACAACCTGGGAAGGCCGGGAAGGCCAAGAGCCCCGTTAAGGTGTTAGACGGAGTTAACAAGTTCCTCATGGATGTGGGCATAACCATGAGAAGGGACCCCGAGACCGGTAGGCCCAGGGTTAACAAAGAAGGAAGTATATTGGATAGGCAGCAAAGATCGTCAGGGGCGTATTTCATGACCAGTACAGGGGGTGATCGGGTCGAAGCTTAAGGCCGACTGCGGACCTTGCCTGTTGAACCGGGCGCTCAGCGCGTTGGATAAGAGCGGGGCCAACGAAGAGGTGAAGTTCAAGGCCATGTTGGCTGCAATAGACAACCTCCACCGCGGCTTTAACCCATCAGCGGTGCCAGCTTTCTTGGAATACACGGATATGCAGACTTTGAAGTCGATGACTGGAAACGCTGATCCTTACAAAGAGGTCAAGGCCTTGGCCATGTCAGTGGCCGAGCGTTTCGCCGGGGGGTTGAACGAGTTGGTTTCAAGGGGTGGCTTTGACGCCTTCAAGGCCTTGGTCAGGTTGGCCGTTGCCGCAAACGGTTTGGAGTTCGACGTTCAGGGTTACCAATTCAAGGAGGATTTGCTGATGCACCCGCCAGAACTTTCCATAGACGAAAGCCCCAGGCTTTGGAAAGACTTGCTCTCAGCGAGGCGCGTTGCTTTCGTGCTCGATAATGTAGGAGAACACGTGTTCGATCTGGCGTTGGTTAAGTTCATGGCAAACTACGCGCGGGTCGACGTTTACGCTAAGAAGATTCCACTGCTGAACGACGTGACGGAAGAGGAGCTTCGGTTTGACGTGCCCGCTGACGTCCGTGCATACTATTACGAGCCCCGTGCCGTGGGGTTCACTTGGGATGGATTGGAGGCGAAGGATTACGATTTTCTGCTCACCAAGGGAATGGCTAATTATGAAACGTTAACTGAAGGGGAGCCCCCCCTTCCCGTTTATCACGCTCTCATGGCTAAATGTCGGCCAATAGCCGATTCGCTGGGAGTGCCCATCAGGAGCGGTGTGCTCATCAGGAGAGATCGCGCTTCCAGAATACTTAAATAAAGTGGTCCGATAAAGTTTGGGCTCGTAGCTCAGCACGGTAGAGCGACGGACTCTTAACCCGTTGGTGGAGAGATCCGTTGGCCGTGGGTTCAAATCCCGCCGAGCCCGCTTTTCCTCACGGATCGTCAGAAAAGAGACAAAAAATATCATGGGGTTCCTACGCAGAGCAAAGCACGTCGGCGTTTACGCGGGCCACTTTACTCGTAGCTCGTTTTCGGATATCCTGCCCCGTGTATGGGGAGTATTCTTAGTTGTCACGCGGGCTTTAAGACCACAGAAAGGCAGGTTAGGGGAGCGCTAAGCATATGCGCTTGAAGTGGAAGTGGCAGCTTTTTATGTAAGGGTCTCTTAACGGTGAAATGGTTGGATGCTCTTAGAAAACTTCATTTAGATGAAGGGCGGGATGTCATTTTACCCGATCGCCGAGTGGCGCGTTGATTGCGGGATGTGGTTCTTAGTTGAGAAGACAGCACTGTGGGTCATTTACCAAGCAGTTTCCGGAGCAAGCGGTGTGACGGGTTCATAACGGGGAGGGAGGTGAAGGCTGAGTGGCTTAGGCCATAACTACTACCCGGTGACCGATGGTCGGTCGGGATCAGTGGCGAGCCCCGACAAAAAGAAGGCAAGCGTCGCCCCTTCTGGGGCGGGGAGGAGGACAGTTAATGAGGGGTCTACAAGAAATAAAAATGGCGCCTTATCATTGCGCCCGCTTGTTATCTCCTGCCTTTTCCTTTTTCTTGGATTTGCACGGCATAGTATTTTTAAAACCCCGTTATTTAGCTTTTCGGGGGTTTATAGGCAAGAGCAGTTCGCGGAGGAGGAGATTGATAGCCCCCTTATGAAGCGCCTGCATGGGTCGTTTGGCCGTAACTGGTGGCTTGGCAACTAAGGGTCGGCCGGGTTTTCTTCCGGAACGCTGGGGGCACGTTAGGAGACGGGAGCGCCCTTGTAACGTGGGGATACCCTATGCGTTCTCCTCGTGAGCGCGTCGATGAACCGGGAAACCCCGCCCGTGAGGGGATTCACAAGCCTAGCGTGGTCACTGTTTCGAGAGTAGTCGGCTCGCTGACTATGAGCCTCTGGACGTGATGGCTTACATGGCTTGCATCAGGGGTGCGGCGAGTGGGACTGAACCTAAAACGAAAGAAACGGCATGAGCTAACAGGTCGCTTAGTTGGCGACACGCCATACAGGCGCGAAATTAGCGCCCTCGCCACCTGCGCACCTTCTTTCTCTTTAAGGTAAAAGACGGCCTGCGCTGGTGCGGGCGAGAATTGATTCGCATGAGCTTGATTTTGTGCCCATTTTTGTAGAATCGAGGCGACTATGATCTCTCCTTTTGAAAGCGCCTCTGAAGGAGAAAGACCCTCGAGTTCTTTGTCGAACTTTAACCGGTCGGCGAAGCCGAAATCGTAATCGCTGAGGTCAAAAGAATACTTCTTAGCTATCAGTTCAGCTTTAAGCCGCGACCAAGACAAGAGGGTTTCAACGAACGCGTAAAGGGGAGTCCTTTCGCCATCGGTCAACCGATTGAAAGCGTTTACCAATTGCTGCGCGTAGGCGCGGTCAACCGCGGCTGATAGCGGGCCCGTGTCTCCGGCTTTCTCTACCTGTTCGATTAAGTCTCTCACTTGTTTCCAGCTCGCTGGGAGGGAGTCGACCGTAGCCTTGAGTTGGGAATAGCCAGCCCTAAAAGAGTTGAGTATTTTCATCTTGATGTCGTCTGCCTCCCAATGCGCGACGTAAGCCTCTAAGTATGCCTTAGCTCCCTCTGGCGCGGAGAGGATTATTTCCCTTTCATTACTTAACAGATAGGTCCTAACCGCGTCGAAGACTTTTTCCGGCGTTGGGGCTTGCAATATCCCTTGTATCCAGCTGCCGTAAGCCGTCTTTGAAAGGGTGGCCACTGCCGAGGAGAAATCGGCACCGTACAGCGCGTCTAGGGCTGCGGGGGGCAGAAGTGTAGAGCGTAGCCAGGCTACCTTCGGAGCTAGAGCGGCGTAGCGCATGTCAGGAGTAGTGGAGGAAACGCCACCCCGGCGGAGAATTGCGCTCATTTTGGTTCGCCGTTTTCATTTTTCTTCGGTCTTGCCCATTATTGTGTCCAACACCAGTTTGACGACCCTTTCCGCGTTTTTTTGGGCCTCCTTTTTTACCGAATCTGCCTGCTGCATTGCTCTTTCGCGTATTTTCCGGGCTTCTGCTTCGGCTTCGCTGGCGGCCTGTTCCATGATCGATTTTTCGTAGTCGGATTCCAGCTCTTTTTCGGTCGATTCCAGTTCGGAGGCAAGTGCTTGTGCTCTTTTCATCAGCTTTGCTGAGTCAGAGGCAGATTGATTCGAAATGCGCTCCGCTATCGCTTCTACTTCTTTCAACTTTTTTTGAATTTGATCAAGGGGGCTCGGTTGTAGCTTTTCTCTCATGCTTTTCTCGGCGCTTTGTCCCATCTTCATTGCCTGGTTTTAAGGCGTCACGCGGGTAAAAGGATAGCGATGATGCGGGTCAGAGGGTCCCTCGCCTCAAAGAAAGAGGGGAAAAATTTATTAGTGGGCCAGAGTTTTTAAATGCCTAGTGGGCATTATGGGTCTTAGACTTGACTAGATTAGATATTTCCAGGCATGTGTTAGTATCAACCCATGTTTTGTTGAGCAGGGATGACGCTGAAGCCGTGCTCAAGGAGTTGGGGGTAAGCCGCGATGATCTTCCAAAGATCAGCGCCAGAGACCCCATGGTTAAGTACTTAAAGGCTAAAAGGGGGGACGTTATAAAACTGATAAGGAACAGCCCTACGGCTGGTCAAGCCATCGCGTATAGAGTAGTGGTTTGATTTGGAAAAAGCGGAGTCTTTAGGTTGGTATGCCCTTCAATCATTTGTCAAAGAAAAGGGCTTGGTGAGGCAGCACCTAGATTCTTACGAATCCTTCTTAAACAGTTTGATGCAGCAGGTGGTCGATTATTACCGGGAGGGGGTAGACGTCCCGGGTAAAAACCTCAAAATATGCTTCGGTAAGATTTCTGTTGATAGGGATCCGCACCTCATTGAGGCCGACAGGACGATCATAACGGAATTGGATCCGGTGCAGGCGCGCATACGTAACATGGATTACTCTTTACCCCTCATGCTTGAGGTAGAAATAAGGGATGTCTCGAGGAGGGTGCAAGAGGAAAAGAAGCCGAACGCGGATAGGGCCCTTTTGGCCATGGGTCCTTCGGCCATGCCAGTGACGAAGAGTTGCCAGGCAATGGGTATCCCTATCGTGAAGGAGAAAGTCTACATAGGCAGGTTGCCCGTCATGCTGAGGTCAAGCCTTTGCCCCCTGTCGACAAAGTCCAGGGAAGAGCTAATAGAGATGGGCGAAGATCCGGATGACCCAGGTGGCTATTTCATCATCGGGGGTTCAGAAAGGGTAATCGTATCGCAAGAGGACCTAGTCTCGAACAAGATTCTAGTGGATGTGGCCCCGAGCACCATGCCAGCTGACTACATGGCGAAGGTCTTCTCTTACTATAACGGGATAAGGAGTCCGGTCTCGCTTCTGCTGGCCAAGGACGGAAAGATGCTTGTGGAATCCACCGCTTTTCCAGTTAGGGTTCCCTTCGCCGTCTTAATGAAAGCGTTGGGAGTGGAAAAGGACAGTCAAATAGTAAACCTTGTGAGCAGTTCTCAGGAGATCCAGGACTCCCTCTTAGTGCCACTGCAGGACGCGGTAGAAATAACCTCCAAGGAAGCCGCGCTGGATTACATAGGCGGAAGGTTGGCTGTGGGCCAGCCCAAAGACATAAGGATAAGGAGGGCCGAGGAGCAACTGGACACTCGCTTTTTGCCCCACCTCGGCACCACCCCAGAGGATCGCCTGAGGAAGGCAGTTCACCTCGCCTTGATGGCAGAAAAAGTTTTGCAGTTCTCAAAGGGTATGAGGAAGGCCGATGACAAGGACCATTACGCCAACAAGAGGCTTAGGCTGGCGGGTGATTTGCTGGCTCAGCTTTTCGCGGTGGCTTTCGCGGCTTTCGTGAAGGACTTCCAATATCAGGTTTCTAGGTCTTTCAGCCGCATGAAAAAAGTCCCGAACCTCAACAGCCTGGTGAGGGCAGACCTCATCACGCAAAGGTTCCAGCACGCCCTGGCCACTGGTAACTGGGTTGGGAATAAGACCGGGGTGAGCCAGCTATTGGATAGGACTAATTATCTTTCAACCATATCTCACCTTCGCCGCGTCATATCTCCCCTATCCCGGAGTCAGTCCCACTTCGAGGCCAGGGACCTCCACGGTACCCAGTGGGGCAGGATGTGCCCCAACGAATCTCCAGAAGGGCCGAACTGCGGTCTGGTGAAAAACCTGGCCATATCTGCCATAACCTCTGTGGAGCGCGACCCTGTCCCAGTGCTTAAGGCGATGAACGAAGAGGGCGTGGAGTTTTTGGATTACAGGGACACTTCGCTTCTCAAGACCGGGATCTCCTCGAAGACGGGGGCTAAGGTCTTTGTAAACGGCATTCTGGTAGGTTTCCACCCGGACCCCATTAGATTGGTGGCTTCGCTGAGGGAAAGAAAGAGAAGGGGGTCTCTACCGTTCGATGAGAGCTTTTCCTACGTACAGGGCGAGGGGTTCTCAGAGGTATACGCCTTCACCGATGGCGGTAGGATAATAAGGCCACTTTTCGTGCTCGATCAGAATGGGAAGCTGAAGCTCACCGACCAAGAAAAAGAAGAGCTCAGCGCGGGCAGGATGCCCTGGTCGGAGCTGGTGAGGAAGGGGATAGTCGAGTATTTGAGTGCGGAAGAGGAGGAGAATTCCATGATCGCCCTGACCCCTGAGCAGGCAGAGGCCAAGCCGGGGAAGTATACCCATTCCGAGTTGGACTCCATCGCTCTGCTGGGCGTGGTCGCGAGCCTCATACCTTACTCTAACCACAACCAGAGTCCCAGGAACTCCTATCAGACGGCCATGGCCAAGCAGGCCATAGGGGTTTCCACCATCAACTTCCAGAAGAGGCTTGATACCCGTGCTCACGTGCTTCATTACCCGCAATTACCGCTCGTCACCACCAAGACCGAGGAACTGGTAGGCTTCAATAAGCGGCCCACTGGTCAGAACTTTGTGGTGGCACTACTTTCTTACGAGGGATATAACATAGAAGACGCCGTGATACTCAACAAGGCTTCCGTTGAAAGGGGCTTAGGGCGCTCTTCGACTTTCCGGTTGTATGAAACGGAGGAAAGGAAGTACCCGGGTGGTCAGGAAGACGAAATAGGGATCCCAGACGAAACCGTGAGGGGATACCACGGGGCCTCACAATACAGCAAGCTGGATCAGGCGGACGGAATAGTATTTCCCGATAGCGACGTGGAAGGAGGAGATGTTATCATAGGGAAAACGAGTCCTTCGCGTTTCTTGGAGGAGTTCAGGGAGCTCACGGGCGGCGAGGTCGTCAAGCACGACTCCTCCGTGGTGCTCAAGCACGGGGAAAGCGGCATTGTGGATAGGGTTTACGTGACGTTGAACCTCGACGGGAGGAAACTCGTAAGGGTCGTAGTTAGGGACTACAGAATACCCGAGCTCGGTGATAAGTTCGCCTCAAGGCACGGCCAGAAAGGCGTGGTCGGGTTGCTCGTGCCACAGGAGGACATGCCCTACACCGCGAGCGGGATCGTTCCCGATCTCATAATGAACCCTCACGCCATCCCGTCTAGGATGACCGTAGGCCACCTAATGGAAATGATGGGAGGGAAGGCTGCTGCCCTGAGGGGAAAGCGCGAGGACGGCACTCCGTTTGAGGGCGAGACCTTGGAACAGCTAGAAGCCCAGCTCAGGTCCTTGGGCTTTCTCCCGACCGGCGAGGAGGTCATGTACGACGGCAGGACCGGAAAGATGCTAAAGGCGAAGGTTTACATCGGCTTGGCGTACTATCAGAGGCTGCATCACATGGTGGCCGATAAGATGCACGCTAGGGCAAGGGGTTTAGTGCAGATATTAACGCACCAGCCAACCGAGGGGCGCGCCAGGGAAGGCGGGCTTCGGTTCGGGGAGATGGAGAGGGACGTCCTGGTGGCTCACGGAGCTTCCTCGCTTTTGCTTGATAGGCTGCTCGAGTCTTCGGACAAGACTGAGGTAACGATTTGCGAAAACGACGGCGCCATGGCTTACTTCGATTACAAGAGGAATAGGTGGGTCTGCCCGATATGTGGAGATAAGGTCAAGCCCGTGACGGTGACCATGCCATACGCTTTCAAATTACTCGTTCAGGAGATGCTTTCCATGGGTATAGACGTGAAGGTTGAGCCGGGTGATCCAGTATGAGCCTCACCAACAAGAAGATAGTTAGGGGAATAAAGTTCGGCTTGCTTTCTCCGGATAAGATAGTGAAGCAGGCCGTGGTAGAAATAAACAGTCCTGAGACGTATGACCAAGATGGCTTACCAGTCCCGGGAGGGCTGATGGACAGGAGGCTCGGTACCGTCGAGCCCAGTCAGCGCTGTGAGACTTGCGGTGCCAGGGCCGGCAAATGTCCCGGGCACTTCGGTTACATACGCCTGGAAAGGCCCGTTATCCACCCAGGCCTGGCGAAAAAGATCCACGAGACTCTGTCTGCGGTATGCCGGGAGTGCGGCAGGATAAAGCTGCCGGACGATGAACTCCAGGAATACGAAAGGCAGATGGAAGAACTCCAAGGTCGTAACCCTAACTTGGCGAAGGCGCTTTCGAAAACCATAATAAAAAAGGCATCGCAAGTGAGCGTTTGCCCGCATTGCGGAGCAACCAACTATCCGATCGAGTACGAAAGGCCAACTACGTTCTACGAGCAAATGGGAGGGAAGAAGGGTGAGGCCTCTTCTTTGGTGAGAATACCTCCTACGGAGATAAGGTTAAGGCTGGAGAAGATAAAAGACGCCGAGGCGAAGCTGTTAGGTTGGGATCCGGAGGTCGCTCGGCCTGAGTGGTCGGTGTTGACTTATCTCCCCGTCCCTCCCATATCCATGAGACCTGCCATCACCCTAGAGACGGGCCTCCGCTCTGAGGACGACCTGACCCACAAGTTGGTCGACATACTCAGGGCCAACGAGAAGCTCAAGGAGCACATATCTAGCGGTGCCCCGCAGTCAGTCATAGACGACGTTTGGGAGTTGCTCCAATACCACGTGGTAACTTACTTCGACAATGAAACGCAAGGGGCCCCCTCTTCTAGGCATAGAAGCGGCAGACCGCTGAGGACATTGGCCCAAAGGCTCAAGGGTAAGGAAGGCAGGTTCCGCGGCAACCTGCTGGGAAAGAGGGTGGATTTCTCTTCTCGTTCGGTTATTTCCCCGGATCCTTGGATAGGCATCAACGAGGTGGGTGTGCCCGTGGAGGTGGCGAAGATCCTCACAATACCTGAGAGGGTGACCCATCTTAACATAGAAGAGATGAAGGAGCTTGTCAGGCGCGGGCCGAACAATTACCCGGGGGCCAACTACGTGATCAGGCCTAACGGCGTCATGGTTGACCTGCGTTACGTCAAAGACACCAACGAAATTGCCGACGAGCTTGGGGAGGGTTTCACCGTTGAGAGGCATCTCAGAGATGGGGACGTCGTCCTATTCAACCGTCAACCCTCTCTTCACAGGCCTTCAATAATGGGTCACGTGGTCAGGGTACTGCCATACCGCACTTTTAGGCTGAACCCCGCCGTATGTCCGCCCTACAACGCGGACTTCGACGGAGATGAAATGAACCTTCACGTCCCCCAGGGTAATGAAGCCGAGGCGGAGGCTAGAGAGATCTTATTGGTTCAGAACAACATTTTGTCCCCCAGGTTCGGCGGGCCTTTGATGGGAGCAATACAGGACTTCATATCCGGCGCTTTCCTCCTTACTAGGAAGTCCGTCCTCTTGGAAAGGGATGAGGTAATGGATTTGCTCTACGCTGGAGCTTATGACGGCCCCATCCCACCGCCGGCGATAACCTCACCGCGGCCTTTGTGGACAGGTAAACAGATAGTTAGCCTTTTCATACCGAAGAACATCAATTACTCGTCCAAAGCGAACTCTTGCGTGGGTTGCGGCGATTGCGTGTACGACGACTGTCCAGGGGATGGCTTTGTGCTGGTCAGGGATGGGGAACTGCTCATGGGAGTTTTAGACAAGAAGAGCATAGGGGCGACCGTGCCCAATTCGCTCTTGCACAGGATAATAAAGGACGCGGGAGTCGTGGCCGGCAGGGAGTTCATGGATAAGGCCTTCAAGGTCTTCCTGAGGTACAGCGAAGAGAACGGCTTCACCGTAGGCCTCAGGGATCTCCAGATACCGGCTGCCGTAAGGGAAGCCATGAAAAAACGCATACGCGAAGTAGAACAGGACATCGACCAGGCCATATCTGCCTATCAGCGCGGGGAGATCGAGGCCGAGGCCGGCAAAACAGCCGAAGAGGAAATAGAGGATACAATAATGAGCAAACTAACGAAGCTCAGGGACGAAATAGGGGAAGTAGCTGCGGAGAACATGGATCACGAAAGTCACTCTTACATGATGGCGTTGACGGGTGCGCGTGGCTCCGTTCTAAACTTGACCCAGATATCGGCAATAGTGGGTCAGCAAGCTTCGAGGGGTGGCAGGATCGTGCGCGGGTACTCAGATCGCACCTTACCGGTTTTCGATCACGGAGACATGTCGGCTAGGGGCAGGGGATTTGTGGAGAGCAGCTTCTATGAGGGGCTTGATCCCGTAGAGTTCTTCTTCCACGCGGTGACGGGGAGGGAGGGGCTTGTGGACACCGCCGTCAGGACTTCTCAGAGCGGTTATATGCAGCGCAGGCTGATACATGCTCTTGAAGACTTGCACGTTGAGTACGACGGAAGTGTGAGGGGAGCCGAGGGCGAGCTCATACAGGTGCGCTACGGTGATGACGGCGTCGACCCGGCCAAAAGCGACCACGGCATCGGGATAAACATCGACAAACTGATAGACGAAGTTTTAAAGGAGGTCCAGCCCGGGTCTTCATCGGAGCAGCAGCCAGCCAGGGAGGTGAACTGATTGCCAAGAAGAAAAAAAGCGCTTTCTCCGTCCGGCGGCGAGAAGGCTGTTGCTCAGAAAGAGGCCGAGGAGGCGGGAGATCCCGCTTTACTGATCAAGGAGGCCAGGGAAGCGGCGGTACTTCCCGTATCCGTTATAGATGAGCTTGAAAAGAAGGCCAAGGACAAGAACCTCAGCTACTCTCAGCTGAAGAGGGTGATCGATAAGGCCGTAGCCGAATACCAAAGGGTTTCAGTCGAGCCAGGTGAGGCGGTAGGGGTGGTAGCCGCTCAATCCATAGGAGAGCCCGGTACTCAGATGACCCTGAGGACCTTCCACTATGCCGGTGTCAGGGAGCTCGACGTGACCTTGGGGTTGCCTCGCCTGATAGAGATAGTTGACGCCAGCAAGGCACCGAGGACACCTATGATGAGGATTTATCTGGAGGAGCCATATGCGAGCGATAGGGAAAAAGCCATGGAGGTGGCCACGAACATAGAGGAAACGAATTTGAGCGACTTAGTTCAGAGCATCGAAGTGAACGGGGCAAACCTAAGCCTTGTGGTAACTCTCGATCCGGGGATGCTTGAGGACAGAAAGCTCGCCTTTCAGGACGTGATTGGGATAGTTAAGCGGATGAAGGGGGCCAAGATAACCTCTGATGACGAGACCAGTGCCACCTTCGAGGTTTCGCCACCGGTCGAGGATTACAACGAGCTAATTGCTTACAGGGAGAAGCTTCTATCCCTTCACGTGAAGGGGCTAAAGGGTATACAGAGGGTTTTCTTGTCGAGGACGAGATCTTCTGACGGGAAGGAATCTTACATGCTGATAACAAAGGGATCGGACTTAGCAAGGGTCATGGAGATTGAGGGCGTGGACGCGACGAGGACAACCACCAACGACATAAACCAGATATATGAGGTGCTGGGCATAGAGGCGGCTAGGAACGCCATAATCCAGGAGGTTATGTCGACTTTGTCTGAGGCTGGCTTAGAGGTGGACGTGCGTCACGTTGAGCTTTTGGCCGATGCGATGACCTATTCTGGGATGGTGAAGCAGATAGGAAGGCATGGTGTGGTTGGCGACAAGGCCAGCCCGTTGGCAAGGGCGGCTTTTGAGATGACGGTCAGGCACTTACTCAACGCAGCCATAGCGGGGGAAGAGGACGAGATCCACGGCGTGTCGGAGAGCGTCATAGTAGGTCAGCCTATCCCGATGGGCACGGGCATGGTGGACCTTCGCATGAGGTTGGCCTCCAAGGCCTCCAAGAAATGAGGCCAAGTCGGGAAGACTTATATGCATTTGAAGGTGTAAACCCATGAAAACGTCGAAGGCACTTCTGAAGGCGCTGGCCACCGCTGAAGCCGCGATTTCGCGGCTTTCGTCCCATCCGAAGGGTTAGAAAATGGAAATAGAAAAGAAAGAGATCAAGCTTACGCCCCAAGAGCTAAGGGCTATGTCGTTATTCTATTCGGCCACGGGGAAGTCGGCGAAGGATTGCATAATTGATGAGGAGAACAACAGGATAATCTTTCTTGTGGACCCAGCTGATGTTCCAATGGCCATAGGTAAGGGAGGGGCTAACGCGAGAAGGGCTTCTGCTCTCTTGGGTAAGAGCGTTGAGGTAGTCGAGTACTCGCCGCTTTTCGAGGGGTTAACAAGAAACGCGCTGGCCCCCGTTAGGGTCCTCTCTATAAGGGAAGAAAACGGCAAGGTCGTGGTTAAGGTCAGGGAAGAGGATAGGGGGCTGGCGATTGGTACGGGCGGGAAGACCGTTTCTAAGCTGAAGTTGTTGCTTAACAGGTATTTCGGCATAAAGGACGTCGTGATAAGACGAACGACAAACCTCGCCCTTTAGGGCGGGGATGAGGTCAGCAAGTCTTCAAGTCTCCTCCCAAGCCCTGAAACGGCAGAGGGCTATTGGATTTAACGTTGGCGTTGGCGTTGGCGTGACGGGGGTACGCTGGGTTTCGCGTAAGAGACTGAGAATGCAGAAGGAGGCGTGTTCAAGGAACCCCCCAGTTCGTCGTGAAGAATACCAAGTGATCGGGATGTCTCGTTCGGCTTTTTCTTAAGTCACCAGCGCGTCGTAGTTATGCACTGCTTTCTTTGAGCGCGGGAGCGAGGGATTAGATTGCTTATGATACGGAAATCCTTATATATATTGTCTGATTAGGCTTAAAATGTCGAGCAGATCGAAAGGAAGGATATCGCTTGTAGTAGCTATACTAGTTATAGTGATAATCGCGGGCGCCCTAACGTATAGATTTATTGGCGAGAGGAGCACCGTTACTAGCAGCGGCACCAAGAGCGCCGTTGTGATCAGCCCTCCAAACCCTGATACGCTAGTAGACATAGGGACGGGAGGCGTCATAACTACTCCCGACGCGCTGGATCCCGCGACGGGCTTTTATGGGGTTGACGGGCCCGTGTTTTCTGCAGTTTACCAGGGTCTGCTGACCTACAACGGCTCTTCCATAACGCAGCTAGTCCCCGTGTTGGCTAAGTCCTGGGTCATGGAGCCGAACGGCTCCACCTACGTCTTCATCATGAGGCCAGGCACCTACTTCAGCAACGGCGATC
>JAWDNK010000005.1:0-23622 GCA_046534355.1 Candidatus Martarchaeota archaeon
CAACAAAGCGGCAAAATACTCATGGTTGGCTTCCAGAGCAGGTACGAGCCAGCCCTGGTGGCGGCCAAGAAGTTCGCGGATTCGGGCTTCCTCGGAAAGCCCTACTACGCGGAGGCCGTCGACGGTGGCAGGAGAAGGGGAATACCAGGTTGGGGTTCAAACGCGGGAAAGACCTTCATAGAGAAATCGCTGGCCGGAGGAGGCGTGACGCTGGATATAGGCGTGTACGTGCTCGATACCGCCCTTTACCTGTTAGGTCATCCAACGCCGGTGTCGGTCTCTGGGATGACGGCCGACTACATAGGCCACGACGTAAGCGCGAGCCAAATACCCGGTATATGGGGCTGGGATCCGGCGAAGTTCGAGGTTGAGGACTTCTCTGCCGCCTTCATAAGGTTCGAGGACGACTTAGTCATGGTGTACAAGCAGGCTTGGGCCATGCACGCCGAGTCCCTTGGCAATCCGCTAGTGCTGGGCACAAAGGGAGGCATAGGCCTTAGTCCCTTGACCCTTTACACCGACATGAACGGCTACATGGTTAACATAACCCCCCAGCACCTGCCTCGTCTGGACACATTCACGCAGAAGATAAACGACTTCGTCCGCGCTGTAAGGGGAGAAATAGAGAACCCAATTCCTCCAAAGCCAATAGTGAAAATGCAGTACATAATAGACGGGATTTATCAATCAGCTGCCTCGGGAAAGGAGGTAACAATTCAGCTACCGGCGGAGCTTCGTGAACGAGCGCGATTATTCGCGCGATGCGTTTTTTGCCTTGATAAGACGAACGACAAACCCCGCCCTTCAGGGCGGGGAGGAGGTCAGTTGGGAAGGTTTTACCCAAGGTTCGCGCTATATGCTGGGTAAGGCTAAAGTTGGCAGAGTACGCCATCTGTGCGCGGCCTGCCTTTCATGGCCTGGTGTTCTTTTGCACGGGCGAGAAATCGGTTGGTGTGAGCTAGGTCGCTTGGCAAAAATAGCGGCATTTCGTGATGCCCTAGGAGCGGGCTACGCAGGACCCCGCGAGTGCTTCTTGCCGGGAGCCAAGTCGGGTGACTGGCTGCTTTTTTAGCCTTATCGGGTATTGGCGTCCACAGAAAAACGAACCGGGCTGGCAGATTCACCAGCGCGCTCTCTTCGTCAACTCCACGAATTCGTCGACGTCTTTAGCTACTTTAGGGGGTTGCCCGTCGGTTATGTCTTTTATTTTGGCCTGGAATTCTTGCACTTCATCTTTTCCCTTGAGTATCTCCACGATTATTTCGATTTTCTTTTCCTCGCCGGGTTTGAGCTCCTCCAGCGTCCCCCATCTCCTCTCCTCTGCCCTTCCCATGACTAGGGAGTTGGCTGGCTCTATCCCTAGTACGTACGTGCCTTGACCCAGCATCTTCCATTGAATAAGTCTCCTCAATTGATGTTTTTGAAACTTGAAGGAAACTCCCCAATCACCGTTCACCAAACCAGCGTAGCAGAAACCCTGATCGTCCGCAGCCAAATCGTGGAAGTAAACTTTTTCCTTATACCCATTGGTGGGAGGCTCGACTTTATCGAATTCTTCGTGCCCTTCCCACGCCTCTTCGTCTCTGGGGACGTAAAGCGTCGACGATGAAACGAATTTTGATGCGGGGGAAAGCAGGGGATAGCCCAGATTAAAGTGATAAAGGATCATGAAAGGGGTAATTTCATATCCCTCATTTACCACCGTGTCAATTAAGGTAAAGGCGCGCTCTCCGAACTTGACCTTGATTTCCCGCTTTAGGCAAACATCTGGGCCAAACATCGCCGTTTCCCTTATCTCACCGGATACCCTTATGATGTAATCATCTCCTTCCCAGCCAGATGCGTCGCAAAAACGTCTCGCGGGGATGTACGACGCCCTCCCGTGGAGGCCCAGTACCTCCCCCTTGTCTATGGACGGCGCACCCATGTAGGTAAGGCCGCCCGTCGTGAGGAAACCACCATAAAAACCCCGCAACCACCCCTTTCCTTCGGGCTCAAAATAAGAGGGATGCAGGAAGCCGGTATTGCTGTTCCAATTGAGGTTTTTTCCCTCGAACTCGGCTAGTCCTATGTCCATACCTCTGTCGGCCAAAACCAGTAGGTTCAAGCCGGATCCCGAGCGAATGAGGGCCCCGCGGACCCCTTCCTCCGGCCCATCGGTCAATCTAAGCGGTAGCACGCCAGCCAACTGGTGCAAGTTACCGTATTTGAGAACGTCCTTGACCTTCATGCGATCTATCCCTGTTACCTTTTTAACCATTTTGAGGGTGAAAATTACGTCTTAGTTTCTTCCCTGAGTATTCGCTTGATCGGAGCCTATGCTTGGTAGCGTTAGGCCGTAGAGATGAATTACGACAAATAAATGGGCAAGCCTCGCCTTTCAGGGTGGGGAGGGGATCGGAAGATTGCTATGGACGAAAGAAGTTCGCTGGGTGAAGGGAAGTTCTCTTTTTCCAATATAAAAATTTGCAAGTTCTTAGATCGAAAAAAGCTCAAAGGGGGCAGAAAAGTCGCGTGTTGGGGTATTCCGCTACGAGCGATGATTCGTTCAACCAGCGAGCCTCATGCACTTGCTCGCCTTGCGAGTGCACGCAGGGAATTACTTTTCTTCGAATCTAGGGTTCTTTTTCAGCTGGGGAGTATCTCTGTTTACTCAGCTTGCTACCATTGATTCGTAAACCCGGCAGGGGCAGGCAGTTCCGATCGAAAGGGTTAGCCTGAGTGCGAAAGATTGTGAAAACAATGGCTAGCGATGTCTTTTGGTTTCCTTCCTTCTTTTCTTCTTTCTTTCTTCTTTCCCCCTCGACCTCCACCCCTTCATCGTTGCCAACGCTTAAATCCCACGGCGCACTGTTTTTCATGATGAAAGCGCGCGACCTGATGTGCGAGTTTTCAAGAGAACCCCTCGGGGTTCCCAAGCACGATCTGAGGCTTTCGTGGTCTTTGGAGCACGAGGATAGAGACGAGGTACAAACCTCCTTCAGGGTTGAGGTTAAAGATGCGGTATCCGGTGAGCAGGTATGGGATAGCGGCAGGGTAAACTCCGCTTCTCAGTTCGTGGCGTACACCGGACCAACCCTTTCCCCAGGAAGAAGGTACCGGTGGAGGGTTAAGTGGTGGGATAAAGAGGGTAGGGAAAGCGAATGGAGCGACTGGTCCAGCTTTGTCACGGGCCTTGATCCCGAAGACTGGAAAGCAACGTGGATAACGGGCGGGCAGCTGATGAGAAAGGAGTTTAGCCTCAACGGGGAGGATATCGCTTCGGCTTTCGTTTTCGTGACCGGCCTTGGTTACTACGAGCTTAGGCTGAACGGTTCGAAAGTGGGCGATAGGGTTCTTGATCCCGGCTGGAGCGATTATGACAGAAGGGTCCTTTACTCCGTTTACGACGTAACGGGTCTTCTGAGGGATAAAAACGCCTTTGGGGTAATCCTGGGACGCGGACGGTATGTGGACCGGTACGGATATAAGGCGCCACAAGGGCTTCTGCTTCAGCTTTTGGTCACATCTACTGACGGGAAGAGCGTGGTCATAACTTCCGATCTCACTTGGAAGACGAGCGCCGGGCCGATCACCTCTGACGACATATATGCCGGGGAGAGTTACGACGCCAGGCAGGAAAGCGAGGGCTGGGATAGGCCAGGCTATGACGACTCTTCATGGTCAGCAGCCGTTGCAGCGGAGCAGCCGAGGGGAAAGCTGGTCGCCGAGACATTTCCACCCGTGAGGGTCGTTGGTGAGGACAAGCCACTATCGGTGGATAGTCCGTCTCCCGGCGTTTACGTGTACGATTTCGGCCAGAACTTCACGGGATGGGTAAGAGTACGCGCGAGCGCCCCCAGGGGCACAACCATGAAGATAAGGTACGCCGAACTTCTCGACGATCAAGGGAACTTGAACGTCAAGAACCTCAGGGGGGCTTTGGCTACGGATTCCTACACGTTCAAAGGAGAAGGCGTCGAAGAGTTTGCTCCCCATTTCACTTACCACGGTTTTAGGTACGCTGAAATAACCGGCTTACCGGCCGTCCCCTCAATAGAAAGCGTCTCGAGGCAGATCGTCCATTCGGACGTCGAGGTCAGCGGAGGATTCTCTTGTTCAGATGGCGTCTTGAACAGGATACATTCCATGGTGGTGAGGGGGCAACTCAGTAATCTTATGAGCGTTCCCACGGATTGCCCCCAAAGAGATGAGAGGATGGGCTGGATGGGAGACGCCCAGCTGACGGCCGAGGAGGCCATCCTGAACTTCTGGATGCCGGCTTTCTACGAAAACTGGGTAAGCGAAATGGAGGAAAGCCAGAAAGATGACGGGGAGATATCGGACGTCGTCCCACCGTTTTGGAAGATTTACCCCGCCGATCCGGCGTGGGGAGTGGCCTTCCTGGAGATCCCATGGCTGTTGCACGTTTATTACGGAGATGATAAACCCATAAAAGAGCATTACGACGCCATGAAAAAGTGGGTTGAGTTCTTGATATCTCGCGCGCCAGATAAAATCTTGAAGATAATAAAGTACGGAGATTGGTGCCCTCCATCTCACATCGTTCCGCCCGAGACGCCGCGCGAGCTGACCGACACCTGGTACTTGCACAGGTCGCTTTCGCTTATATCGAAGATGGCTTCCTTTTTGGGGAGAGCAGATGAAGCCAAAAAGTACGAAGAGTTGGCGGCGTCGATTGCGGATGCGTTTAATTCCGCATTCTACAACAAGGATCACTACGGCCCCGGGAACGGCAGCCAGACCTGTGATGTATTGGCCCTTTGGGCTGGCATGGCAAAGGACAAGGAGGCGGTAGCGAAGCACCTCATACACGACGTAGAAGTCGAGCACGACAGGCACCTCAACACCGGTATTATCGGCACGCGCTACCTTTTTGACGTGCTCAGCGATTTGGGAAGGGCGGATCTGGCTTACTCGCTAGTGGTGCAGCCCTCCTATCCGGGGTATGGCTACATGATAAGGGAGGGCGCCACCACGCTATGGGAAAGGTGGGAACTGTTGACCGGAGGCGCCATGAACTCCCACAATCACATAATGTTCGGTAGCGTCGATTCGTGGTTTTACAGGAGAGTCGCCGGGATATCTGTCGATGAAAATGAGCCCGCTTTCTCGCACGTGATCTTTAGGCCCCTCAACTTGGGGCTCAAGTACGCAATGGCGTCGATTAGGACGGTTAAGGGGCTCGTCCATTTCCAGTGGTCTGTGGATGGGCGCAGCTTCCGCGCTAGGGTGTCCTTGCCCGTGGGCTCCCGGGGCTCGGTATACCTACAAGGCGTAAACCCCAAGGAAGGGGGAAGGCCCGTAGTGGTCGGACAAGGTGGCGTACTGGCGACCAGAGTGGAGGGGTCAGAAACGATCGTCGAGGTCGGTTCGGGGACCTACGACTTTTCGTCCGACCTACCCCGGGAGGGGGATGCTAGCCCTCGATTCTGAGGGTTTTGAAAGCCTAATTGCTTGCTAACTCCGACCGACGGTCAATAAATCTCGATCTGACTCAGTTCGGCGCCTTCTCTTTTGCTGTTTTTTATCAGGAATTTGAACGACTTCACGGAGATTGGCGGGAATTGGGCGCGGTAGCCCGTTGGATCTGAGTAGTTGAGCTCTTCGAAGAGCTTGACCCAACCCTCTGCGGTCTCCGCGTACCCCTCAAAGGAGATCGGAGGATTTCTGGGGACGAAGTTCACGACCACCTCGGAAACCGACTTTGGCTCGCTGAACTTAACCGTAACGGAATGGGGTCCCGGTGATGTCCCGGAATGCCAAGTCCGCGCGGGGTCATCGGTCACTACTGCGTGAATCACACTCCCCGCCGGCCTTCCTAGCTCGTCAAAGGCTTCCGCGTCCTTGAACTCCGCGCTCTTGTTTTCGGCTGCCCTTAGGGTCATCCCTGACTCGACACCGGAGAACGTCGTTGCCTTAATAGAAATAGGGATGCTCGATGCCGAAGGTACAACGGTGAGCACGGGGGAGGCGAAGCCGTATCCATCGTTGCGAAGCAGTGCCCGGACGGACGTTTCACGCTGGGGTCCCACAACGACCTCGTTTTCAGGGAGCGTCAGCGCGGGATCGGCGATCAGCCTGAACGCGTTTTGCCAGCCGACCTTGTTCAGGATTCTTATGGATATGGGCAGCGCGACCTCCGGCCTCGTGACGACCCCGCGTTCGTACACCAGCGTTACGTCGAATAGCTCTCCGTGCCTCGTGACCGATGTGACATCTATGGATGGCGGTCTCGGCCTTTCGCTTGAGGGAAACAGTTGCCCTTTCTCCAAGTCGGCGAAGCCGTAAAGTGCGCCTGCGGACAAACCGAGGGCGACGGTACGCTTGGTCAACTCGTTGAGGTCCTTTGGGGGTGTGAAGTTACCGATCGCTACCGTTTTGATGCTTTCACCTATGTACGACTTCCACTTTTCCGGGATCCCGCTTTCGCCCTTGATTATGCCCATTATGGAGCCGACGGTCGCTCCCGTACAGTCGGTGTCGTCCCCGCAGTTGACGGCGGTGGATATGGATGATCCGAAATCCCCCATCCCGTAAAGTAAGCCGATTGTCACGTAGCCCAAGTTCCTTGGAGCTTGAAACCACCCCGTCCTTTGCGTGGCGCGGATAACCGCTTCTCTAGCCTCCTTCCAACCGAGGCCCTTTTCGTAGGAAGATAGGGCAGTCCTTATGGCCTTCTCAGTCTCGGTTCCCTCTGGCAAGTAGCCAAGAGCGGCGGATATGAGCTTCTGAACGTCCCCCTCGAAATATGCCATGCTTTCTAAAGCAGCGGTGAACAGCTCGGCATAAGTACCCTCGCCATCTCCGTGATCGACGCTGCCGTCCATAAGGGCGTAGCTAGCTGCCAGGTTCGGCTGACCTGGGAAAACGCTTGCCCATATCTCCGACCTTATCCACGCCCCGTTGCTGTGCTGCCAGCCGTTTCTGAATTTCCCCGAAATCGGTGGAAGGAGGCCTGCCTTGAGGTTATCCCGCGCCACTCCGTACTCATTCCAGTCGACCACGACGTACTTGGTCCAGTACTCGGAAAGCGTCTCTGAGGTGATGCCAAAGCCCTTTTCCTCAAGCGCCTTTAGCCACACCAACTGTAGGTCCAGGTCGTCGTTGGGGGCCGGCTGCCCCGGCGACTGCGTGTAGTAGGAGACGTCATTCGGTTCACGCTTGCCCTCAAAGGGCATTCCCAGCGTTCCTCCGGCATTTTTCCCTAGCCAACACCCCTTTACTTTATCCCAATATTCCCGGATATCCATTGGCCCGTCATGGATGCAATTTTACGCGTTTCCGTTCTGAGCTAGACCCGGGTCTCCCGATCCTCCCCCTGTTTCGCCCGTCGCTTACCCTGAAATGTAGCGTAGTCCGATGTTATCTTAGCTAGGATTTCGTAGAGTTTCCTTGCCTCTTCTTGACTCTTTGCCTCTGCCGTTATCCACGTAACGGGCTCGGTGCGGGACGCCCTGATAAGCCCCCACTTCCCGCTCCAGCTCACCCGGACCCCGTCTATGGTGCTTATGTAGCCGTCCGGGAAGGTTGACCTCACGGCTTCTACAATGCGCTCATCTACTACCGCTGTGCCTGGCACCTTGTCCCTCACCGTGTAATACGTGGGGAAAGACGAAATCAAGGACGAAACGGATACCCCATCCGCCACGTAAGACAATATGGTGCCCGCTGCGATCACGCCATCCCTAGTGAGGTTGATCTCCGGTTGTATCACGCCGCCCGAACTCCCCTCTCCGCCTATCAGGGCGTTCACGTCGAGCATTTTCCTCACGACGTGTCCCTCACCGACCTTCGATAGCACGAGTTTTCCGCCGTTCCTGTCGGCTATGTCCTGAAATAGCGCGGAAGAAGCCACGTTCGTCACGAGTACTTTGTTGCTAGATGCCATTTCGAGCTTTTTTTCGGCAACGAAAGCCAGGGTCATGTTAGGAGATTGCGGTCTGCCCTTTTCGTCCGCGAGGGTTAGCCTATCCGCGTCGCAGTCGTGCGCGAAGCCCACCGAGGCTCCCTTTTCCCGGACTACATCCGAAAGCCTACCCAGCGCTTCCGGCACTGGTTCCATCCTTCTATTGAATAATCCCTCTTCCGAGTTTATGACGAATACCTCTGCCCCCATATTGCGCAATAAACGCGGGGTAACCCTAATCCCCGCTCCCCCGGCCGCGTCGATTACCACCCTCGGGTGCTTTGCTTCGACCGGCTCTGAATTTAACTTACTCAGGGCGTATTCCACGTAGTCGTCAAGAAAATCTACTACTTCATGCGCAGGCGCGTCGTGGTTACCGTCATCGTGCTCCCGTAGGTATATTGCGTATTGCTCCTCGACCTCTTTTTCCGTGGGCCACAGTCCTCCCTTCAAGAAGAACTTCAGTCCGTTCCACTCCGGTTCGTTATGAGAGCCGGAAACCACTACGCCCCCGCGAAAGCCCCCGGTTCTGCCCTTCCAAATTATCGCTGGCGTGGGCGCTACGCCGACATCAGTGAAGTCCGCGCCGACCTCTGCCAAACCGGCCATGACGGCCGCGGATAACGAGGGTCCGCTTTCTCTGGTATCGCGCCCGACTATTATATCTCCCCCTCCGACGTACCTCGCGAAAGCCTTGGCTGCTCTTTTGGCAACGCTTTCATTGAGCCCCCTGCCCCATATCCCGCGATAACCCGAGGGGCTCACTATGATACCATCGTAGCTCATACCGACCATGGGCGTCGGCTTATAAGTTTGCGTAGAAGAGATTCCCAGCACAAGGATAAGGAAGCAGCGAGTAGGAATAGCGGATTGCCGCTGGTCCCGCTACATCAGTACTCGGATGAATGCGGGGCAGCGAGTGCGTAGCGGAGCTCCTGAGTTTTGGGCTTCTTCGGGCGTTAAACATTTATCCAGCTGGCGCGTTAAGGACATGTCTCAAGGGTTTAGGAAGGTCTTCATCGTTCCTCATACTCACTGGGACAGGGAGTGGTACCTGCCCTTCGAGAGCTATAGGCAGTGGCTGGTCACGGTCATCGATTCCGTGATTGAAATGCTCAGCACGGGGGAGCTCGAGAAGTTCACCTTGGATGGGCAATCCGTCCCCATCGAAGATTACCTGGAGATCAGGCCGGATAACGAGGACAGATTTGACTCCTTAGTAAAAATGGGAAAACTCGCAGTCGGCCCGTGGTACACCCAGCCAGACGAGTGGATACCCAGCGGCGAGGCGCTGGTCAGGAACCTACTTTATGGCATGCGGGTGGCTTCGGCCCACGGCCGCGCCATGAGGGTCGGGTACCTGCCCGACACCTTCGGTCACGTGGCGACCCTCCCAACGATCCTGAGTCAATTCGGTTTGAACGTTTTCTTGTTTTATCGTGGGCTTGGGGAAGAGGGGGAGGAATTATCCGACGAGTTTTACTGGGAAGCCCCCGGCGGGGAAAGGGTACTGGCCGTCTTTATCAGGAATGGGTATTGCTGGGCCAATGCCTTGGGCATAAAGGATCCCTATTCCGTGGTCTTCATGTCCGCCGGAAACGAATATTTCTTCTCCTTGAAGGGCCAAGGCGCGGCCCAGCAGAACTCGGCCGAGGCAGTGAACAAGGTCGAGACGTTGTTAGAAAGGGAAAAAGAAACGAGGCGCTCGGCTTCGCACGTCATCCTACTCCCCAATGGTTGCGATCACATGTCTTCCCAGCGGTTGAAGCCAATACTGGACGCGCTGAGAGAGAAGCTACCGGCTTTCGACTTCCGCGTAGGGACCGTCGAGGACTACGCCCAGGAGCTGGCATCAGATCTCAAGGAAGCAAACCTCAAGGTTTACAGGGGAGAGCTCAGGGGAGCCAAGTACACAATGGTTGACTACGGGGTGCTTTCGACGAGAGCCGATGTCAAGCAGAAGAACTTCTCGGCAGAAAGGGCGCTTACCTCCTATTCGGAGCCGCTTTCGGCAATCGCCCTCGCCCTCGGGGGAAAACCGAGGTCGCAGGAGTACGCCTGGAAGTTGGTCCTAAGGTCTCAGGCCCACGATAGCATTTGTTCCACTGGCGTTGACGAGGTAAACGAGCAGGTCGCGGAAAGACTTGATAGGGCAAGGGAGGCCGCCGTGGGTTCTGCGATGGCCGACGCGCGCTTCATATCTGAGCATTTGGCCAACGGAGGAGGAGGTGAGCCGATGTTTTTTGTGTTCAATCCCGTTAACTTGCACAGGAAGGAGCTAGTGTTCGTACCCGTCACGAAACTCGAAGACTTGCCCGGTCTGCCAACCTATGAGGAAAAGCAGGACAAGGGCTTCACGGGCAACCTGATCACTAAGGCCTTTTTGGTGCGGGACTTGCCGCCGCTCGGTTACTCGTTCGATAAGCCGATTGCTGGGCCCGTGCCAACCTCTATAGGTCCTACGCGGAGCGGCGTTGAGGGGATATACGGCATAGAAAACGAGTACTTCGCGGTTTCCGCTGAGGAAGACGGGACTTTGAGCGTTCTCGACAAAGCTAGCGGAGAAAGGACTAACGGGTTCGCTCTTTTGGTCGACGAAGGCGATCGCGGCGATGAGTACGCGCACGACCCAGCGGAGGGTCCAGTAATCAGCAGCAAGGGTTTCCTGAAGCAAAGGGAGGTCGTGCGCTTTCCAGATTGGCAGGAGCTCCGCCTTTCATTTTCCATGATGGTGCCTAGCCATGTCGACGGTAGAAAGAGGTCGGCCGAGCTGGTGGAAATGCCGGTCAACGCCGTGATAAGGTTGATCTCAGGAATCAAAAGAATAGATATCGACTTTAAGATCGCGAATACCGCTCGGGACCACAGGTTGAGGGTAGCTTTCCCGATGCCCGGGATGGAGAGGGTGCTTTGCGCTACGGCCTTCGGTGTGGTAGGTCACCCCTATAAAGAATTACCGCGTGGGGAGGGGTGGGCAGAGGTGCCTGGTGACTCTTACGCGTTTAAGGGCTGGTGCGCGGCGGAAGCCGGCACGGGGGAGGCGCGCAGAGGCTTCATGGTCGCTGCACCGGGGGCTTACGAGTGCTGGGCAGATGAGTCACCCGGAGAAGGGAACAGGTCGCTTATGGTCACCCTCTATAGGTCGGTGGGTTGGCTTTCGCGCTCCGATCTTTCCGTCAGAAGGGGAGGAGCTGGCCCAGACATAGAGACGCCGGCTTCTCAGCTTTTGAAGGAATTGAGGTTCAGGATATCCGTTATACCCTACACCCGCGAACCGGCCTACAACGAGGCTGAGGCTTTTCTCTCTCCCCCACTGTTACTGCGCGTGGACGGTTTGAAGGAGCCGATCCCTCGCTCTGCTAGCTTTGTGGAAATCCCACCTGAATTGGTGCTTACCGCTTTCAAGCCATCGGAAGACGGTAAGGGATTGGTTATCAGGCTTTGGAACCCGACGGCTCACCCCCTCTCCGGCGAGCTCAAGTTTGCCTTTCGGGTTAAGTCGGCCATGCGGTCTGCGATGGATGAGCGGGATGGGGAAACCATAACCCCTTCAGTCGACAACGCTTACGGTATCACGGTGGGGGCGGGAGGGGTTGAAACCATAAAGTTGCTGTTGCGAACCGAGAAATAGTTTTTTGCGAAGCCCATCTCGGAAGTCGTCGAACCAGGTGAGTTGCAGGCGGCATGGGCGGGAGCGTTTCAAGAACGAGCAAAATTGGTGCTCGCTTTCGTAGCTCTTCAAGCGAGATAAAACGAATGACAAGCCTCGCCTTTCAGGGCGGGGAGGAGGTCAGCCTTCGTGTTGGATCGTCGGTAAATGGGCTTATGTAACTGAGCCACTGGCGGTACTGATTTAGGTCGAAGGGCGGTTGCCCCATCAGGTAGTGATTAGTGAACTTCTTTCCTTCTATCTCCCAACTTATTAGGAACAGCTTCTTTTCAGAGGGGACCACGGTCAGTGTGCTCAGGACCTCCCTAGAGGCGGGTCCCACAGAGAAAGTTCCCTTCGCCAAGGTCCCCTCCCCGGGGACCTCGACCTCGTAACTCCCCCTTACTTGGACAAGAGTGTCGTTTATCGCTACTGCGCTCACGGTCCATCCCGATGGCTCGGTCATGGCAATCGTGAACGGTCTCTGGGCTTTTTTGATGAAGTGGTAGGCCAGCTTTTTCTTGAAGTAGTAGTCCACTACGGAGTCTGATATCTGCGGCCAGGGATCTATGACGTTCCACCAAATTATCCCCCAAATTTTATCCGAAAGCCTTGCGCGTTCTATGAAAAATTTGAGCGCTTCAGCCTGGGTTATCTGACTAGCGAGCGCGAAGTCCTCTAATTTGTCGGGCACCTCTCCAAAGAACACCCTTTCCTGGTCTACCATCAGCTTTATCCTGCTGTACTCTCTCCTCTTCCCGAGCCAGTGCTCAACCGAATGAGCGCGCCAGAAGCGGTCGTCGGGAGGCCAAAGCGAGTCGCTTGGGATGAACCGCGCTAGGCTATCGGGGTTCGGGCATCCATGATAACCTATCTCGCTTATGAACGAGGCTTTGTTTTTCGTGTAATAATCGCTCTTGAAGTAATCCCTTGGCCCCCAGAGGTGTTGTTCGGGTAAATCTGTTAATGACAGGCCCTCAGAAACGTACGGCGATGAGGGGATGTAGGGCCTATGGGGGTCATTTTTCTTGCATACTGCTGGTAACACGTCCCTGGTCAGCCGGTTGTCAGATGGGGATAGGTTTTCTGCAGCGTAGGCCAAGTCGCACTCGTTGTCGCCAGCCCATAGCAGTAAGCTGGGATGGTTCCTGAGCCTCCTCACTACTTGTACGGCCTCTTCCTCGATCGCGCGGCGGAACTCTTCGTGCTGGGGATATCTGGCACACGCCATGGCGAAGTCCTGCCATACGGCTATGCCGTGCTCATCGCAGAAATCGAAGAACTCCTCGCTTTCGTATACCCCTCCTCCCCAGCACCTTATTATGTTGCAGCCTAGGTCATCGTAGAGCGAGAGGACGTCGGCCAACCTGTTCGCATCTCTGGAATGGAAGGCGTCCAACGGCGTCCAGTTCGCGCCTCTAAACCTTATCGGTCTTCCGTTTATCAAGAATCTGAAAACCCCCTTCTGCGTCGATCTTTCGAGGCGGACCGTTCTTATACCGATCTTTACTTCTTTGGAGTCGATTAACTTATTTCCTTCGAACAGGTCGCATTTTGCGTCGTATAGGTTTGCGTCTCCGTATCCCTTGGGCCACCAAAGCAGTGGTTTATTGACCTCTAGCCTTAGGTGACCCGCTACGAACTCGATCAGATTTTCAAACGACTTAGGCGGAGCCGTAGCATCGCGCCTAGGATTCAAAGTTATCCTCAGGGTCAGCGGCACGCGCGATACCAGAGATTGGGACAGCCTGTAATACACTTCTAATGTGGCGCTCTCCTCGTTTGCCTCGGTCGTTGCGAAGTAGAGCTCCTCTATTCCTTCCCGCCTTTTCTGTAGGTCGACCCCTTTCCATATCCCGTTCGAAACTATCCTCGGTGCTATGTCCCAGCCGAAGGCGTGTTGCGGAACCCTCAGCCAAAGGGCTTCCTCCCTCCCTTCCCACGACAAGGTCATGGCATCGTACGCCTTTCTGGCTGCCCAATCTAGGGGCGGTTCGAACTTGACCACCAGCGAATTGAGTTCCTTCAGCTTGCCGCTGACGTCGAAGCGGTGTTCGATGAACGAGTTTTCACAACGCCCCAGTCTTTCACCGTTTAGAAAAACCTCGGCGATCCCCTGGATGCCGTGGAAAACTAAATCAACTCCTTCTAGTCCGGGCTGGTCGAACTCGAAATCCTTGTGGTACCACCACTGGTATTCTTCATAACGCCTCAGGAGAAGAAAGTTATCACCGAAGTATGGATCTGGGATTTCGCCTGCCCGTTGAAGGTCTAGGAGTGTTTCGCCGGGGACGCGGGCAATTGCTTTTTTTAGCTTTTGGTTTGCATCTTGAATGTCGCGGACGGATATGCTCCCTGGCCCGTAGTAGAGGTCCCATTCTCCGTCTAAGCTGTACTCCATGCGCGCACGCTATCTCTATTCGAATTTAACTTTATCGGGTTATATGGGGACTAAGAATTGCCTCACGGTAGAGATGGATGGCGACCTTGCGATAAGCCTTTGTAACTGAACTGAGCGGCGATTTGCCCCTTGCCCACGGCGCGAATGGCGGGGCTTTTCCTTGGAACGCCGGATGGGAAAGGACACCCGACGGCGGCGGCGCTTCCTATCAGCCCCGCGGGAAACATCCCGCAATCCCGCTCGACGGTAAGCGCTTCATTACAGCGAAGTCCAATGTGCAAAAGTAAGAGGAAGGGTGGAAGTGGGGAGAGAGGTAGTTCACCCTGGCGCGCAAAACCCAGCCGAGTCTTCCCCCGATTCCCCGAAGGCTCAGTCAGGATAGGGAAAAATTTAGCATAGTCCGTTGGTTCGTCCGCGTTGTCATAATTTCCGCGCGCAGCGCAAGGGCGCGAGTATCGAACTGGCATGAATTTCATTTGCTGTTTTGAATTTCCGAAATTTTCTTAGCGGTACTTGGATCCCTTCATCGGTGAGGCGAGGGACTCTTCTTGCCGTTTTTGTCCAAGTAGTAGAGTTCGTTCAAGGCTTTTTCGAGGTCCTTTTCATCCGACGGATCTATGGCCGTGGCCCCCGTGGCCACGCGTATCGTCCAGTCGGTTATGGAGCTGAGCCTCTTCCAACGGAGGTAGGCCTCTCCTAGCATCTGAGCAAGTTCTTCGTCCCCAATCCCGTCAAGATATTTCATCCAATCTATTGCTTCATACATGTTACCCCTACCGTAGAATCTGAAATTTCTTGCCTCGCGGCAGAGCCTGCACACCGGCTGGAGGCCCTTTAGGGTAGCCACGCCGTCCTCAAATTCCCATATTTCATCGACCTGATCTGCGAAATTCCTACCGCAGATCGCGCAGAGCGCATGAGATCCAAGCCTCTCAGAATTGGCTACCCTGAGCTTACCCAAGGCTGCGCTGTGCTTTTCTGCCACCTCTCTTTGCCCTTGAATCACGGGGTACAAGAGGTGGTCCAGCGAAACTCCCCAGAGGGGTTCCGGTACCAGCACGGGTTTCAGCATTAACCTCCACGATATGAGTACACGCGTGGCTTCATAAGGGTATCAATTTCGCTCAAAAGGGCATGAATCGGATGGAAAATATCGTGGGAAAGAGCTCTGAGGCGTAAGCTAGACGTCTTCTTAAGACGAGCAATAACTAGCTGTCGAGTTTATGCCGAGGTTACGTTTATCTTTTGGTGCCTAAGTACTTTATGGCAATAAGGTTTGGCATGATGAGTATGGCGCACGTGCACGCCGAGGGGTACGCGTCCGAGCTGGAGAAGAAAGGCCTGCTTGCTGCCATATACGATGAGGATGAGGGAAGGGGCAGAGAGGCCGCAAAGAAGCATGGCGTTGAGTACTTCCCCGATCTAGACGCGTTTTTTAATCGCGTCGACGCGGTCCTGATAGCATCACCTACAAACCTTCACTTAACTTACGTCAAAGAGGCGGCTTCTAGAGGAAAGCACGTCCTCGTGGAGAAGCCCCTTGCCTTCAAGAGGGCGGAGGCTGAGCAAATGGTCAGCTACGCGTCTCGCGTGACCTTCGGTATATGCTTCGGCTCAAGGTTGTCTCCCATTAACGCCGCAGTGAAGGGATTGATATCCGCCGGGACGCTGGGGCGGGTCACCTTCATGAGGATTAGGGTTGCGCATTCGGCAGCGCTTGACAAGTGGTTCCCACCGGGAAACTGGTTCATCGATAAGGGTCGGTCGGGAGGGGGAGGCCTTCTGGATTTGGGTGTCCATGGCGTGGACCTGCTCTATTGGTTGAAGGGAGAACCGCCAACATCAGTGACGGGGATGACTTCGAGGGCTACATCCGCTTACGAAATAGATGATGAAGGCGCCCTGATAATGGCGTGGCCTTCTGGTACGATGGGCGTCGTGGAGGGGGCGTGGACGCAGAGGGCCGGTTTCAACTTCCTTGAGGTTTACGGGGATTTGGGAACGGCCGTCACCGGGCTGCCTGGTCATCAATTATACGTGAATATCAAGGGCGAATGGAGGGATTGGCCAGTGGAGGGGCATCAGATATCAGTTATCGAGGATTTCGTGCAAGCCGTGGAGTCCGGTAGAAAACCGATAGCGCCGGGAAGCGATGGCGTCGTTTCGGCCGCGATCATGGAAGCCGCCTATGCAGCAAAAGGTATCGATATAGGTCTCGGGCGACGACTTATACAGGTTGGGGGTTTCAAAGGGGCGAAACCTCGCCTCTCGGAGCCGGGGACGGCTAGCCCATTTGAGGGTAAGTTTAAGCTCAGAGGCCCATTTTTTAAGATGCCCTCCTCAGGCCGGTTTCTTAGACATGAGGAGCGGGAGCCATTCTCTCCCGCGATGTCTTGATGGAAAGCGCTACCGTTCTAACGGAGGTCATCCGCTTTGTTAAGACCGACGGCGTATGCTGCAGCCGCAAACCGCGGTGAAGCTTAGTTTGCCGGAAGGGCGGGCAGGCGGGGGGGGAGGAGAGGAGAGTTCGCCTGCCCCCTTGCGTCCTGCAGTCCGACGGGGATGTGGCCTCGGCCTTGCCATACTCAAGGAAGGCTTTGCCTGTGGAACGCAGGCGAGGCACCGCGGATGAAAACGCCCCTACGATGGTGGAATACCTCTTGGTTGCCCCCGCTTAAGCGCCTCCACGAACCGGGAAGCCCCACAGCGAAGTCTGTAGTTAATTCGCCCTCGTTAGCGAGTTTTCGCGGAAGTTCATGCTTTGAAAACAATGCAAGTAGTAGCAGATCGAAGCCGCATACTTTTTGCTGAATTATCGCAGGCCAATGAATAGCCATATATTTTCCTCCTCCTACGTAGGGGAATTGGACCCTGACAAAGAGCGCGAGGATAAGGTATTGTTGCTTGGTCATTCTCACGTGGATTTGGCCTTCATGTGGACTAAGGACGAGACCATACATTTAGTTTTAGCTGGTATGGTGAACTACCTCCTGAGACTCATGGACGAGTTTCCTTCTTTAACCTTTGCTCAGAGTTCTGCCCAAGTCTACAGTTGGCTGGAGAAATATTATCCTGACCTTTTCCAGAAGATAAAGGAAAAAGCGAAGGCGGGCCAGTGGGAGATCGTCGGGGGAAGCTGGAGCGAGTTCAGCGCGAATCTGATCGGGGAAGAGTCTATGGTGAGGCAGTTTTTGTACGGTAAACTCTACTTTAAGGAGAAATTCGGAGTGGATCCGAAGGTAGCTTGGCTGCCGGACAGCTTCGGGTTCCCGTGGACAATGCCTCAAGTACTCAAGAAGGCTGGTTTGAACTACTTCCTCACCAGCAAGCTCGATTGGGAAGTCTCGATGATGAAGAAACCGGTCTACTTTCCTCACCACGTTTTTCGTTGGGCTTCGCCCGACGGTTCTGAGGTGTTATCATTTTTAACTATTGGAGATTCTTACGACATCATGAGGTATGACGGCCCCATAAGAAAAAACGAAATGAAGGAGGCCCTGGCGAAGTTAAAACGGGAGCAGGGGATTAACCTGCTCCTCTACCTTTATGGGTACGGCGATCATGGGGGAGGCG
Source organism: Candidatus Martarchaeota archaeon (assembly GCA_046534355.1). Lineage (GTDB taxonomy): Archaea > Thermoproteota > Thermoprotei_A > Marsarchaeales > UBA168 > UBA168. The sequence continues at coordinate 17,533 of JAWDNK010000005.1, forward strand.
TTGTCAAGTACATGGTAACTGACGCGCTTTCTTTGAGGGGGGAACGGGACTTCCCGGTCGTAGACTTCGGCACGGCGCACGGTTTCTTCTCAGAGTTGGAGTCGAGAGCGAGTTCGGTCGAACTGCCTCGCGTTAACGACGAGCTCTACCTCAAGACTCACAGGGGGACGTTCACCACCGAGGCAAGGGTGAAAAAAGCGCTGAGGAAATTGGAATCCGACCTCACTAACGCGGAAAAGCTGGCCGTGCTGGCCTACTTGTCGTCGGCCTACCCGTATCCCAGAACGGAGCTAAGGCAGGCGTGGGAGAATTTCCTCTTCATGACCACTCACGACATAGCCGACGGTACATCTTTCAAAGAGGTTTATGATGAGCTCTTTTCCGAGGAGTATAAGTGGGCCGAAAGTTCCGCCTTGGAGGTGCAAAACCGTTCATTGGCCTCCATGGAGTTGGCGGGGACTGATCGGCAAAGCGGGTCGCACCTTTACGTCTTCAATCCTCTGCCATGGAGCTTCGAAGCCACCCTTGAGGTAGACGTGGAGAAAGCGAAGTTGAGCGACGTTGGGGATCGGGCACAAATCTTGAGGCGCGAAGACGGCGGCGCCTCCGCGTTGATGCAGCTGGAGCTACCGCCTTTGGCATTGGTTGATTTGAAAAAGGTGGACGACGATCGCATGGCTTCCAAACAAGAAGGTCTTCCCAGCAGCGGTGACGGGGTGACCATCGGGCATTGGTATATCGAAAATGAGTTCTTCAGGCTTGAGTTCGACCCAGCCACGGGGTTGATTTCTAGCCTGATCGACAAGCGCTCCGGTAGGCAGTTCTTTGACACCTCGAAAAGGGGAGGGGTGTTGCAGCTCTACGAAGATATCCCCCCTAACGCGCCCTTTGGGGAGCCCGCTTGGAACATGTACCTGGAGGACATGAGAGAGCTGCGCGATTATAAGTCAATTGAGGTTTCGTCGAAAGGCCCGATTGTGGGTACCATTACGGTTAAGAGGGAATGGGGGAAGTCCCGCTTCGTCCAAGAGGTCTCTTTGATAAGGGGGCTTCCGGCCATAAAGTTCGTGCTCAGGGCTTTTTGGAGTGAAAAATACTCAACTCTCAAGGCCGCTTTCCCTCTTTCGTTCGCGGCGGCCTTCGCGACGTACGGGATACAGTTCGGAGCGATACAGAGGTTTAGGGACGATGCGTCTTCTGGTGAGGGACAGATGGAGTATCCCAGGCGGGCATGGGAAGAAGTCGATGCCACCAAGGTAGAGGTGCCAGCGCACAGGTGGGCCGACGTGGATGAACCCGGTCATCGCTTTGGTTTGTCCTTGATCTCGGGCTATAAGTTCGGATACAGCTACACGGGTAACGAGCTTAAGATCACCCTTCTCAGGGGACCTAGGCGTAGGGATCCGTTTGAGGACCGCTGGACCGATCAGTCGGAGGACCCCGCCGTGGGGGAGCACGTGGTGACCTATTGGCTTTATCCGCATGATGGGGATTGGCAAACTGGGGAGGTGCCAAGAGTGGCCTACGAGCTGACAGCGGAGCCCCCGCTTTTCTTGCGGTCAGGTGAGCTCAAATGCGAGGGGATATCCGCTTTGAAGGTCGAACCCAAGGGGATTGTGCTAACCGCACTCAAGCTTGGCGAAGCCAGTGACGAAATAATAGCAAGGCTTTACAACCCTTACGGCACGGCGAGGGACGTCATTGTCACTTTTCCCTCTCCTGTGAGATCAGCGCGCGAAGTAGACTTGTTGGAAACCGGGGAATACTTCGAAAGTCCCCTTGGGTTCGAGGGAAAAACCGTCAGGTTCGGGTTGTCTCCCTTCGAGATAAAAACGGTGGCGGTGAAGCTCAAGCGAGAAGCGATGCCGCGTCTTCAACGGTGACGCTGAACGGGGAATAACAAACGGCTGAACGCGCTTCGAGCAGCTCGCCCGGCTCCGGGGCGAAGGTCCGTCGCCCAAACCCTCCTGGTCTTTTTTACGCCTATTAGACCACTGGGATGATGCGCATAACCGTTTGGCTCCGAGAGCGACTGGCATTACCTTCTCCCCGCCCCCTTCTTTGCGCTTCGCGGTGCGTAACCGCGTAACGTCGAGTTGAACGGCGAAATACGTTTATTCCACGGCAACTTACTGCCAACAAATTGGCGGATAAGTTAAAGGTCGTTTACGTCGGTTGTGGCGGAATAGCGGAGGCGCACGCTAGAGGCGTTGCCACCTTTCCTGACGTGCAGTTTGCCGGGTTTTACGACGTTGTTCCGGAAGCGGCTCGCTCTTTCGCGCAAAAGTACGGGGGTGAAGCCTACCCATCGGTGGGGGAGATGCTTGATAAGGTGAAGCCGGACGCGTGTTATTACTTCTTGCCGCCTTTCGCGCACGGGTCGGAGGTAGAAGCTGCCAAGCGCGGTATCCCTTTCTTCGTGGAAAAGCCTGTTGTCCTGGATTTAGATCTGGGAAAGAAGATTTTGTCTACCGTCAAAGAAAAAGGCGTGATCACGGCCGCCGGCTACATGAACCGCTACAGGAAGTCGGTAAACTACGCTCGGGAGGCCTTCTCTCAAGACCCACCCATTTTGATGATTGGGGGATGGATCGGTGGTACGCCCGCAAGGGACTGGTGGTGGATACACAGGGATAAAAGCGGGACTCAGCTCCACGAACAGGTGACGCACACAGTTGACCAGGCGAGGTACTTCGCGGGAGACGTTACCCAAGTCCAGGCTTTCGCAGCCAACGGTTTTAACAAGGGTGTCCCGGCGGGTTACGACATAGACGACGCTGCAGTCATGAACCTCAAGTTTTCGAGCGGAGCAGTGGCCAATATATATTCGTCTACCTCTTCAAACTCGTTAGGGGGAGTTTTCCTCAACGTCTACGCCTACGATACTGCAGCCGTATTCGAGAAGTGGGAACAGAACCTCAGGCTCTACAGGGATCACGGCGCCGTTCAAATTACCATAAACGGCGAGCCCGACATATTTAAGATCGAGGACAGGGCCTTCTTGGACGCCGTCAAGAGCGGGGATCGCACTCTGGTGAGGTCTGATTACGAGGACGCCCTGAAGACCGCGGCCGTGACGCTGTCCGCCCTCGAGTCCCTGAGACGCGGTTCCCCGATTTCGCTTGGAGCGGGCGGGGGTATATACGGGCGATGATGGTGGGTCTGAAGAGGTGACGCATTTGATAGGCGCCGCGGGAGCATCGGGTAACGAGCAAGGATCGAAAGGCGAAATGGTAATAATCATACCTCATACCCACTGGGACAGGGAGTGGTATCTTCCCTTCGAGAGCTACAGGCAATGGCTGGTCACGGTCATCGACAAAGCCATAGATGAACTGGGAAGCGGCGAGCTGGAGAAGTTTACCCTGGATGGCCAATCTGTAGTGGTGGAGGATTACCTAGAAGTCAGACCCGAGAACGAGAAAAAGTTTGCTGATTTGGTCAAGAGGAAAAAGCTGAGGATAGGGCCGTGGTACACCCAGCCAGACGAGTGGATACCCAGCGGCGAGGCGCTGGTCAGGAACCTACTTTACGGTAGAAGAGTCGCGGAGCAATATGGAGGAACGATGAACGTAGGTTACCTGCCCGACAGCTTCGGTCACATCGCCACCTTGCCGATGATACTCAAGGGCTTCGATATTTCTTACTTCGTGTTCAGTAGGGGCGTTGGTGATGAGGGAGAAAACAGAAAGAACGAGTTTACTTGGACGGCCCCAGACGGCTCAAAGGTAACCGCCGTGTTCCTGAGGGATGGCTCCTATTGTGGCGCTAACAGGCTAGGACTGAAGGGTGGTTCTTACTCTCCGCGCTACCTTTCTACCATAAACCAAAGGACCTTTTCACTGGAGGCCTATTATGGCTCTGACTTCAACCCAAGGGCGGCGCTGGAGTCCGCCCGCTCTTTGCTGGAGTCATTAAAGAGGGATTCGGCTTTTTCGGTTTATCCCTTTTTCAACGGCTGTGATCATCAACCGCCTCAGTCATCTGCCCAGCTGTTGAAGGCCCTGGAGCCCCTGGGCGTTGAGGTGCGCGTGGGTGACCTCGAGGACTTCGTCGAGGAGCTGGAGAAGCGGCCGAAACAGCTGGAAAATTACTCCGGAGAACTGAGGGGCGCCAGGTTCAACTACGTGCTCAGTGGCATAGTTTCGACGAGGGCCGACGTCAAGCAAAAGAACTTTGAGGCAGAGGTGGCGCTTGAGGCATACGCTGAGCCGCTCGCGTCCGCCCAGCTGGCCATGGGTGGCAATCCCCGCTCTCTGGATTACCCGTGGAAGTTGGTGATGCGCTCACAGCCGCACGACAGCATCTGCAATACTGGTGTCGATGAAGTCAACGAACAGGTCCTCGAGAGGCTCGTGAGGGCAAGGGAGGCAGCCATGGGGATAGCGCAGAGCGCTCTGGATTCCATTGTACCGTCTTTAGTTGGAAAAGTAGGAGAGTTGAGCGTTTTGGTGTTCAACCCCACCAACTCCACGCGCGACGAACTGGTCAGGGTTTACCTCCCTCCCGTCAGGGGTGATCGGCGGGAGCTGACGGACGGCAAGAGCGCGTCTAAGCTCTTCAGCAGACAGGTTACCAGCCTGGAAGGCCTGTCGGGGAGGCTCGATGCCTACGACTTCGTGGCTCACGACGTTCCCCCGCTCGGTTTCAAGCTGTATTCCGTGAGCCAAGGCAGCGCAAAAGAGCAACGGCTGGAAACCCCCTCAATAGAAAACGAGCGGTACAGGGTTTCGCTGGCGGCGGACGGGACCCTTACGGTTTTTGATAAAAGCGAAAAAAGAGAATACACCGGGCTTAACCTATTTCTCGACTCCGGGGACGCCGGTGACGAGTACAACTACTCACCTCCTTACGTGGATTCGACTTACGATTCGAGGAATTGCGTCAAAGCGGCCGGCGCGACGTCCTACGGCGACTGGCAAGAGCTGATTGTGGAATACGTCATGAGGGTCCCCCGCGGTCTCAAGGGGCACGTCAGATCAACTGAGTTGGTAGAGCTTCCCATCCACTTGACCGTGAGGCTAGTGAGCGGCTCTGATAGGATCGATTTTCACGTGGAGTTGCAAAACCAGGCGAAGGATCACATGCTTCGCGTTGTTTTTCCTTTCCCGGGGGCCAAAAAAGTGGTGACCGGGACGGCTTTCGGTTCGGTGGAACACGAATACGGAAAGTTCGAGAAAGGTAAGGGCTGGCCTGAAGCCCCCGCCAGGGACTACGCCTTCAAGGGATGGGCAGCGGTGACCGACGGCGGGACCGGCTTTATGGTTTCCGGCCGCGGCCTTTACCAGTGCTGGGGAGAGGACGTCGATGGGCATAGCTCTCTTGCGCTAACGCTATTCCGTTCAGTGGGTTGGCTTTCCAGGTCTGATTTGGTGACCAGGAGGTCGGGTGCGGGACCGGAGGTCGAGACGCCCTTGTCCCAGTTGCTCAAGCCCCTCGAGTTCGACTATTCCCTCGTAATCTTCGAGGGAATGCCGCCGGAGGGGTCAGCTGAGGATTTCCGCAAGCCCATTTTGGGTTACCCGCTGCTACCCACATTCAATGCCCCTACGAATTTGCCTTGGGAGAAGCGGCTTTTGTATGTGCCAGAGGGGCTCATCGTCAGCGCCATAAAGCCATCGTTGGACGGGAAGGGCTTGATCGTGAGGGTCTATAACCCAGGGCCTTCTGAGGTCCGTGGAAAGTTTAGCTTCGGCCTCTTGCGCGCCAAAGTCCTCATGCTTTCTGAGCTCGATGAGAGAGACGGGCCAATGCTGTCTCCCGTCGATGCTGATGGAGCTTACGAAATATCGGTGGGGTCCAAGCGCACGGTTACGCTGAAGGCACTGCTCCGAGGGATGCGCACCTGAGATAGCCGTTTTTACATCTGTTGACGTTGCCTCGGCTTTTCGGGAGGCGTTTTCGCGCTTTTTCTGGAAAAAGCTTATGTGAAGGGGATTTAGATGCCTATGTCCGGTTCAAACGAGGTAAAGAAGGTCAGGGTTGGTTTTATCGGTGCCGGTGGCATAGCGGGGGCGCATTACGAGAGGTACAGGACCATACCCGGTGTCGAGGTGGTGGCCATATCCGACGTGGATGAGGCCGTGCTGG
>JAWDNK010000006.1:0-23386 GCA_046534355.1 Candidatus Martarchaeota archaeon
TTCCCCAGGGTGGGGTAGTTCACAGACGCCAGGAGTTAGCGACGCCGTAGACCGAGGTCGGTTTCCACCGTTTCGCGGCTAGGCGCCTAAAAGCTGGCCCAAAGGGGATAACTCCTCATCTTTTTGAAACTAGCTTTGTGACGAATTCGGTTCCCAGCGAGAGTTCAAAGGCAGCGACGGGGAACTCCACTCCGTTAGATAGTAGCACTTTAGGAGATAGCTCCGCCACCCAACCGTCTGGCATAGAGCCCGATCTCCCGGTGATGGCGAAAGGCAAATCGCGGGGCTGGACGCGGTGGTCAATGCCGAGGTCCTCGCAAAGCCTCAAGAGGTCTCCTTGAACGTCCTCTAAGCCAATCGAGAAATCGCTGACCACCGCTGCGACGTTCAACTTTTGAACGGCTTTGTCGCCAACGGGTTCGATCACAGAACCTACCTCGAAGAAGCGAAGTGGCATTCCCTTTTTCTTATTGACAAAAATTGCCCTCAACAGATCCGGGAGGAGGCCGATCCTCAACGAGTCGTACGAGGCGCTGACGGGATTGCTCAAAGGTAGGGGATCCAAGTCGTAGAATTCCTTTTGCTTTTTACCATCGGTCAGGACGGTCATCGATATTTCGATGTAACCCAACCAAGCCATTACGTCCCTTACCTTGTCACGCTCCCTTGAATCCTTACTCCTTTTTCCCACGGTGTAACTGTTAGGCAAGGTGGGTTTCAGAGCCTGTAGGCCTACGCCCATCATGGCGTCCTCGATCACGTCCACGGGCCCCAACACATCGAACCTATAGTAGGGCACCTTCAGGAGGACCTTGTTGCCGAAGGGTCTTCCTTCGTGACCCAAGCGGTTAAGCGCTTTCGTCAATTCTTCTGGCGAAAGCGATGTGCCTAGGGCGGAGTTAGCCGCCTCCACGTCAACCTCTGCGTCCTTATACGACAGGTCAGGGCACGTCTTCTGTCCGTGAGTGGAGTTCACGCGGGTAAGACCGATCGAACCGTAACCGGACAGCTCTCTTGCCAGGAGCGCGGCCACCAGGTTTACGGTCCTGGCGTCCGATCCCTCGACGTCAACGAAGATCTTGTTGGTTCTTTTGGTAACGCGGGTCATTTCGGAATTTATTATGGGAGGCATGGACATCACCCCCCGATTAGACATCACGAAAAGACCTACTTGAGAATCCGGAGGCATAAACTTACCGTACTCGGCTCCCTTCTCGGTCTGCCTTAGGACCTCATCAGCGGTCATTGGGGATTCTCCACCAAGGGGAATGAACCTGACCTGATCCAGTTTTCTTACGACGTAATCGACCCTGGTTACGCCGGAGGCATCGTGTATACCTATTGAGGCCTTCTGCCGATCCCTACAATAACTCTTGTGAAGTACCTCTTGGAAGTTCATCAAGGCCTGCACGTCTAAGTCGTCTAGGTTTAGACCAGATACGAAAAAACCGTTGAAGTGACCCCTGAAGTTCTCCGTCTCCTCTTCTTGAAAAACTTGTGTTATCTCCTGGTACGTCTCAGGAGGGGAAACCGGCAACCCAAGGTAGGCCCGCAACGCCATGGCCAGCCCCTTCTCGCCCAATAGGTCGGGTCTGTCCGGCGTGACCTCCACTTGAGCTAGTTCCCCTTCCAGCTCATAGGAGACCTTAAGCGAAGACAAGTTGGATAGCACCTCGTCTTCAGGTGCGCCTACGTCGTGCACCAGCTTCCCGATGGGTATCCTGTTAGTCGGCGATCAAAACACCTCCTTCCTCATCAGCAGCTCAAGGTCGGGTTCGTAGAGTTGCCTTATGTCATCGATGTCGAACTTTATCATGGCCAGCCTACTTATACCGATACCCCAGGCGAGCACGGGTTCGCTTACCCCAAGGGGTCTGGTCACCTCGGGCCTGAAGACGCCGCCTGGCAGCGTCTCTATCCAACCTAGCCTGGGGTGTTTAACGTAGCCCTCAACGCTAGGCTCGGTGAAGGGAAAGTAACTCGGGTAAAATCTCACTTCATCGAAGCCCAGTTGTCTCGCGAACTCGGTCAGGAAGCCAAGCAGGTCTCTGAGCGTCAAGTTCTTATCTACAACGATACCCTCGCTCTGATAGAATTCTACGTGGTGCTTTTGATCTAATTCATCTTTCCTGAAAACCCTATCCACCGAATACATCTTCAATGGCCCGCGGTTATGCTGAGACAGGAACCTGGCCGAAACGGCGGTGTTTTGGGACCGCAATATCAGCGAAGCCGCTTTTGCGGGGTCCCAAACGTATTGCCAGCCCGCTTCGTGCTCGGCGGCAACCCTTTTGATAAGGGCCTCGTTTTCGAGCTCCGTACTATAGGGTATTGAGAAGACGTCGTGGAGCTCTCTAGCGGGGTGGTCTTGCGCCTGGAATAGCGCGTCAAAATTCCAAAATTCGGCCTCCAGGTAGGGCCCCCTAGCTTCCTCAAAGCCCATATCTTCCAATATATCCCGTACCCAATCCAAGAAGTCCTCGAAGAAGTTTTTCCTTCCACCCCTTGAAGGGGGCGGGAATATGGTTACGTCGTAAGGCTTCAGCTTTTCAGTCTTCCACCTTTCTGAAATTATGTCTTCGTGAGTGAGTCTGGATATGACCTTCTCCCCACCCACGTTTTCCGCGACGCCCTTGAAGACGAATACCCTATCAGTTTTCTCCAACGCGATACCGCGTTGAAGCGCTTCTGCCGGGTTCTCGCGGATCAGCTCATCGACTGTTTGTTGAGGAACGCGTAAGAGTTTTAGGACTCTTTTGTCGCCCTCCCTAGTCATGCTCACGTAACTTTTTTTGAGAGCCCAGGAAATGGCAGCGCCCGCATCCTCTCCGAGGATCTTTCTGGCTTCGTCTGGGGTCAGGTTGGGCGTCTGGGAGCACGCTAAGGCCAACCTGACTTCCGGCAAACCCCTCCTTTGGTATTCCCTGCCCCTTTCCGTGAGTGCGTACCTCTTTTCCTCCCGCACGTCGTAAGAGATTAGCCCCTCTTCTCTTAGCCTCTCCAAATGAGAAGCCAACGTGGATTCCGGAATCCCTATCTCGCTCGCCAGCTCCGATAACTGCCATTCCCTCTTCCTAGAGGCGGCGGTGACGATTTTGGCGTAGATTTGGTCGCTCAAGTTTTTTGCCCTCCGCGTCTATCTCTCCAGCTCTAATCCTGGAACTAGAGATAGGTTTTTTGTCGTAGGCCAGGACCAGGGGCACGACCACCTTTATTAGTTTACCCTTTCCCGCTTTGACTCTCGCCTCGTCCACTGCTGACGCGCCAGCAATTGTTTCCTCACTGACCACGATGGCGTCGTAATCCCCTATGGCTGGCCCTACGGGATCCCATATGGGCACTATTTCGTACCTTCCCTTGAATCCCATGCGCTCTAAATACGCCTCCAGGCAACTCCTCCTTTCGGCGAAGTCGTGGGCCGCGCGCTTTCTGTCTTTTAGGAAATCATCCGTGGTTAGCCCAATGGTCACCCAGTCGCCGACCCTGAACGCGGTGTCTAGGAGGAGGCGATGTCCCTTGTGCAAGAAGTCGAAGGTCCCGCCCAGCACCACGCGAGCGAAGCAAGCCATTGGATGGGGAAACTTAGCCCGGGTATTTATGCGTGATCTCAAATCGTCCAGCGAAGTCCCTTCATCCGCTTTCCCCCCGTTAGCGCGCCTTCGCTCGCGCCCGTTCCGGCGTCGTGATACACACTTATATATAGACCGCTTAAACATCATGATATAAGAATGAGTGCAAACGGTTTCCTGCCCAGCAGTGCCACGGGGTGGATAATATACCTGTTGGTCACCGCGGCATGGATTTATTTGATGTTTTACGGCCAGAAACTGCAATCCATGATATGGAAAAACCAGATAGAGGGCTTCTTAAGGGAGATGAAATCGGTCAGCGATGCGGCCACTGCGAGGCTGATAAACGCTATCGTTCAGAGGGGGAAGCCAAACATGGATCCCAGCCAACGGGTGAAGGACTTCATGGAATTCTTCACCATAGAACCGGTTGACAGAGACCCCAGCGGTGTGCTCAAACGCCTCGAATATTTGCTCGACGTGAGGGAGAATCGGTTTGATCAGGAGATGGCAAAGTTGGCGCCCAACGCCTCCTCCGAGGAGCAGGCTAATCTGGGGGTGGCGATGGAGGCGGCTATGGCCCTTAACTTCATTTATAGGTACATAAAGCACTACTTGATCTTGGGTACCAAGCAGAACAATTGGATGATACTGATGCAAGTGGCGATGAGTTTGGGTCAAATCAAGGAAATAGCGCGTAGCTACGAGAAGGCCATGGATGCTTTCCTGGAGGGTAAGCCCATAGGAGACGGCGCTGGCCCCATGGTAGCTCACGCCCTAGCCCAGGGGGCGCCGACGCAGGAGATAGAGGGCACCAAGACGGTTTACGCTAGGAAGGAATTCGAGGGAAGGACCCTGTTGATCCTCAAAGCTAAGGGACCCGGAGGGAGGGTTGGTAAGCCGGGGGAGGGAGTCTACAGGCTGATGGAATCGGAGGGTGACAAGGTGAAGCTGATAATAACCGTCGATGCAGCGCTCAAGCTGGAGGGGGATAACTCGGGAGACGTCGTGGAAGGTGTGGGTGCCGCCATAGGGGATCCGGGGCCCGAGAAGTTCAAGATAGAGGAGGCTGCCAGGACGCACGGCGTGCCCTTGTTGGCCATCATCTTGAAGGAGTCCATGGAAGAGGCAATAACAGGTATGAAGAAAGAAATAGCGGACGCGATACCGGCGGCCGCCGAAAAGGTCAAGCAGGTAATTAGGGAGCAAACCAAGGAGGGTGACGAGGTAATAGTGGCCGGGATCGGTAACAGTATAGGGGTGGCGTGAATGTCCGAACAGCAAGGTCAGAGGAAACCCGCGGCTTATGCCAGGTACGCAAACCTTTTGATAGGTATAATTTTGGCATTGTTTTTGATAATCTTTGGTTCGCAATCCCTAACGCAAGGTTTGATTGGCGCGGTGTTGGCCCTGGTCAGTTACGCGGCGGCGGTCGTCCTCATTTACGTCACCGTCTTGAACTATTACAGGGTAGGCTATGCAGTTTCCCATATGCCCGAGAAGACATACACGGTATATAAGTGCCCCACTTGCGGTTACCAGCTGACCAAGGACTTCGCTTACGGAGATTACGTTGGGAGGCCTGGCGACCCATGCCCAAAGGACGGGACCACTATGCTGGTGGAAAAAATATACACCACGGCGGCCTGACTGCAGCAATTGGATAAATTATCCAAATCCTTAAATACGCGCGGGCAAAACCACTTACCATGTCCGAGGTCGGTGGACAGATCGAGCCGATGTTTGAGCGGTATACCAAGCGCGCCGATATGGACGTGCTGGAAAACGCGAACAAATATCCCGGCCCCACTGGCTATTTTTCTTTTTTGGCGGAAAGCGCGTTAGCCCGCGAGGTAGAAGACGTACTTCCGTTGGAGGTTAAGAGGGCTAGACTCGAGGGCGAGATCTACGTGCACAAGCTTCCCATGAGCGTTTACCTCCCTTACTGCAGCGGGCACTCGACTCACGACCTGCTCGTGAAGGGCCTGAAGACCACTACTGTTGTTTCGGGGCCTGCTAGGCATTTCGATACTTACGTTGACCACGTTGCAAACTACCTGATCACATTGCAGCATTTCTTCACCGGAGCACAAGCCCTATCCTCTGTTGAGTGGTACGCGGGGCCCTTCATAAGGGGAGAGGGGCTATCCTTTCGCGAGGTGAAGCAGAACGTCCAGAGGCTTTTGTTCAACCTGAATTACCCCAGTCGCGTGGGTATGCAAACCCCCTTCACGAACTTTACCCTAACGTTGGACGCGCCGAAAAAGATGCTGGAGGGAGACCGGGGAGTGATCGGGGGGGTCGAAGCAGACCAGTTGGGATCTTACGAAAGGGAAGCGAAGTCGTTCGTGTTAGCGCTAAACGAAGTGTTGGCGGCCGGCGATGCCGCTGGCCAACCCTTCACTTTTCCCATACCCACTGTAATGGCGACCGCGAAGATGATCTGGGATGATTCAGAGATCTTTCAATCGTTTTTCGGTACAGCCGCGAAGAAGGGAAGCTTCTACTGGTTGAACACCCGTGTGGTGGACCCCGATGCGAGCTTTGCCATGTGTTGTAGAATCAATATAGATAAAAACGAGCTCGCGTATGCGAAGGGCTTCTCGCTGGGAGATTCCGTTGGATCGATGGAAAGGCAGGCTTTCGGGGGGATTTGGTCCGTGCCTGACGCCACGGGATCGGTGAATGCCACCGACGTGAACCTTCCCAGGCTTGCCATCAGGACCGCCGGGGATGACGACGCTTTCTGGGATGGTTACGCCGAAACCCTCCTAAAAGTGAAGGTAGCTGAGGACTGGCTTAGGGAAAGGTATACCGCGCTGGTTTCAGCCAAGGGGGATTTTTATTGGGGAATAAGGGAATACCTCCCCCAGTTTCCCTCAAACCACTTCAATACAATAGGGATACTCGGATTGCCAGAAGCGGCGGCCATATACATGCAGAAACCGTGGCTTTGGTACGAAGGAAATAGAAAGGATTGGTTGGAGGCAGCTTCGTTGATGAAGAAGATGGTGGACTTCGCGGTTGAGAAGGCCAGGGAATGGATGCGGGAAGACGGTGTCCCTTGGAATGTTGAGGAGGTACCCGGGGAATCGGCGGCCCCCAAGCTCGCAAGCTCGGACGTGAAGGCCTATCCGCAGCTCCTCCCGTACTTGCCTAGGGATACCGACCCCATATACAGCACAAGCATAGCCCCCTACTACGGGTCGATCTCTTTGTCCGAGCGCGTAGAGCTTGAATCGATGGTGCAGAGGTCGTTCACGGGAGGAGTTATGATGCACATATTTTTGGGAGAGGAGCCGAATGCCGAGGCTCTGGCGGCCCTCACCAAGAAGCTAATACAGACAGACCTGGTTTACTGGAGCTACACGCCCGCGATAACCGTGTGCAAATCGTGCGGTGCAACTTTCACTGGCATATACGATAGGTGCCCGAAATGCGGATCTGAGAAGGTAGAGGTTTGGAGCAGGATAATAGGTTATTACAGGCCCCTCAAGAACTGGAACCCCTCTAGGCAGAAGGAGTTCAGGATAAGGGAGCATTACGTGGTTTAGCGCTTGGGGTCCGGATTGAAGGGGGCGGGATGGAAAAGCGTATCCATGGTGGACGTCAAGGGAAAGGTGACGTTCACGGTTTGGCTTTGCGGCTGTAACCTTAGGTGCCCCTTCTGCCACAATTGGAGACTGGCTGAAAACGACCCATCGGTTTGTTCTAATTTAGACATAAAACGCCTCGCCGATGACCTCGCCTCCGCGCGCGGACTCGTGGACTTCTTTCACGTTACCGGAGGCGAGCCCCTTATGCAGGCAGATGAGGTTGTTTCCCTTTTCCGTTTGGCTAAAGACATGGGCTTCAAGGTCTCCCTGAATTCGAACTTGACCATGCCGTGGGTACTAACAAAAGTTCTGGGTCTAATAGACCACGTTGCAACGGACGTGAAGCTACCCGAATTTTATGGTTACGACACCAAAACGGCCTCCTTTATCTTCGCGAATTTCTTGCGTTCGCTGGACCTGATTTCGGGAGAGGGGATCGAGTTGGAGCTCAGGGTGCCTTTGGCCAGGGGTTATCCGAAGGCCCGCTACGAGGAGGTCATGAGGGAAGCGTTGAAACACGTCCGTGGGAGATACTACGTGGTCGAGAATCGGCTGCTGGGCCCGCCTTTGACCGACCCAAGGGATAAGTCCTGGTGCGAGGAACATTGCTACCAGGACTTGGACAATTTATCCAAAAGTTTAAATGCGCGAACGGTCTAAGCGCGGTGAAAAAATTGAATGGTAAGCGCATCGCATCACTGGTGTTAGTTTTCCTTTTCCTGGCATCGGTTTACGCCCCCGTCATGGCTGAAGGGGGTTCGAACGGCTACCCTGTGAGGCTGGTTGACGACGCCGGTAACGTGATAACCATATATCAGCAACCCACGCGCATAATCTCGTTGGCCCCGAGCAATACGATACTGGCTTACGGCCTGGGTCTCGGGAAATACTTGGTGGGAGGGGTTGGAAACCAGTACGTGTGCGCTACGATCGCGCCAATGGTGGTTAACCTAACGAGCGTGGGAGGCTTCTCCGGACTTGATTATGACGAGATACTGAGTTTGAAGCCCCAACTGGTTCTAGCATCGGGCATCAACAGCCCTCAGCAGATCGCGAAATTGGAGCAAATGAACCTTACAGTCATGGTCCTCAATCCCCAGAACATAACCGGAGTTGAAAGGGACATAATGTTGCTGGGCAACGCGACCGGCACGCAACAGAAAGCCGAGGAAATAGTTGCCTGGATGAAGGACGTCATATCGGATGTTCAGGCCAGGTTGCCGAGCAACAAGACCAAAACGTTCTACCTCTTGGATACGTATGGTGGTTACTGGACGGCCGGAAACTCGACTTTTATCAACTCCATGATTCAGCTGGCCGGGGGTTACAACATCGCCTCTAACATAACGGGGTACGGCACGTTCAGCCCTGAGGCCATACTGGTTGGCGATCCACAAGTGTTGGTGCTCGATCAATACGCGAATTCCTCGGTGGTGAATCAGATGCCTTTCCAGGGGGTGTCTGCTGTCAAGGACGGCAGGGTTTACGTCATTCCTCACGAGGGCTGGTTCGCACAACCCACATACCGCTTGGTTTACGGTATAGTTTGGCTGGCCGAGGCACTTCACCCGTCAGCCATGGGGGGGTTCGCGATTCCTCCTTGCCCGGCCAGTACGGGCTCGGAGAACGTCACGCCTCCGGTTTCGATAGTGGCCCCGCAGATCGCGAGGGTCGAGTTGCTGGCCTTCCCAAGCAACGCGGTTCTCGAGGGTCGCCCCGTAACGATATCTGCTGAGGCGATTTCCTACACGGGGTCACCTATGGCTGGCCAGAAGATAGAGTTCCTCATCAACGGTACTACTGTGGGTTACAACGTAACGGCTTCCGACGGCATCGCCACCTTCGAGTATGTACCTTCTAGGACGGGGCAGCTGTCCGTAGAGGCGGCTTCCGCCGCGAACCCGTCCATATCTTCAACTAATACCCTAAGGGTTGGATCTCCGGTCGACTACTTGCTTTACACCGCGATAGCCCTGATCGTCGTGATAGCCATCGGCGCCTTGGTATATTTGATGAAGCGGCAAGGGGGCAAAAGAAAGCATACCGGCGTCGGAACCCCCTCCAAATCGAGTGGGTCTGGCGTCGGCCCTGGCGGTGGGTCTCAAGGGGGTGGGGGTGAGGCGCGAAGCGGGGGTTCATCATGTATAGCTCAAAGTGGAAGGCCTGCGCTGTGTTTCTGGTGCTGATACTCACAACGCTTTTTTCGCTGTGGATAGGTGCCGTTAAGGTACCCTTGTATTACGTAGTGGATTATTTGTTTGGCTTTTTACCAGGGATGCCGCGCCTTCCGCCTCTTTACGCCGAGATACTCTATTATTTGAGGGCACCTAGGGTGATAATGGCGCTTGTGGTGGGGGCAGCGTTAGCGTTGGGGGGAGTAGTGGTCCAGGCCATGTTTCGTAACCCCATGGCCGAGCCTTACGTAATAGGGCTATCCAGCGGAGCCGCGCTTGGGGCATCTTTGGCTTCCGGCCTATCGCTTTATTTCTTCGGGTTTTATACTCCCCAAATACTTGCTTTCGGTTTTGCCCTGTTTTCGGTTTTCCTCGTTTATTTAATTGCTACTTCGTTGGGTCCTTCGTCTGTTGTGGGCACGCCTTCGGGTGTACTTCTGCTTTCGGGTGTCGCTGTTAGCTTGCTCTTCGGTTCCCTTTCTTCTTTCGTCATTTACGTCAACGCGTCACAAAGGCCTGAGGTAATATTTTGGTTGATGGGAAGCTTGGCGGAGTCCAACTGGCAGGAGCTACCGCCCGTCGTTCTCGTGGTAGTAGTTTGCGCTGCGGCCCTTTACGCTTTCAGGAGGGAGCTCGACGCCCTAAGTTTGGGGGAAGAGGAAGCGCTCTACGTTGGGGTTAATGTCGGAGTCGTAAAGGTGGTGCTGATGGGAGTAACCGCGCTAATGGTGGCCAGCGTCGTTTCCGTGAGTGGTCTCATAGGTTTCGTGGGTTTAATGATACCGCACATATCCAGGATGGTTTTTGGTCCATCTCACAAGGCGCTTCTGCCGACCAGCGGGCTACTCGGAGGGATTTTTCTGCTGCTCTGCGATGACTTGGCGAGGACGGCCATGGCTCCTTTGGAAATACCCATAGGTATAATCACCGCTCTCATAGGGGTGCCCTTCTTCTTCATCATAATGAAGAGGAGGCGCTACGGGTGAGGCGATAGGGTTGACGCACGTCGTAGAGGGTCGCGGGATTTCGGTAAAGCTGGAAGGAAGATATGTGCTGAAGGACGTTAGCTTTTGGGTGGATCAGGGAGAGGTGCTGGGAGTGGTGGGTCCAAACGGTTCAGGTAAGACTACGCTTATCCGGGCCATTGCCGGCTTTCTTCCCCATGAGGGAACTCTGTTGTACGAGGGAAAGGAGGGGAAGAAATTGAGCAGGAGGGAGATGGCCACCTTCCTTTCGGTGGTCCCCCAAGAGCCTCCGTCATCATCTCTTAGGGTCGTCGATTACGTCATGTTGGGGCGTTATCCTTACCTTAGCAGGTGGGAAGGCGAGAGCAAGGAGGACCTCCAAATGGTTATGGAAGCGCTTGGGGAGTTGGGCATTCCGCATTTGGCTAATCGGCAGATCGATAAACTCAGCGGGGGAGAGCTGCAACGCGCGGTGCTTGCCAGGGGATTAGTTCAGGGGCAAAGGCTACTTCTGATGGACGAACCCACGGCCCATCTGGACCTCAAGGCCCAGCAGGAAATAATGGAGCTGACCAGGGCAATTTCCAGAAACCGGGCCGTGATTGCCACTTTTCATGACCTCACGTTGGCAGGCCAATACTCAGATAGGGTCCTCGTTATCGGGCGTGGTCACGTAGTTGCCCAAGGGGAGGTTGAGGAGGTCCTCACCCCTGAGGTCATCGAGTCGGTTTACGGCGTAAAAGTGTTGGTGGAGACGAGGCCGGTTTTCCACGTGGTGCCGCTCTTCGGCGCATCAGCGCTGAACTATAACGCGATGAGCAGAAATACCGATGAAGCATCGATCAGGAAACCGTTCACGCCTCGATAATGATTCCATCTTTTTTCACCAGAGACCCCGTCCGTAAGGGCGGGGCAGTTTACTCCAGCTGTTCTTACTTCCCTTTGGCTTAGAAGCGCGTGATCAAGCACTTGCTGAGGATAGGGGCCGTTGGTTGAGGATCTCCCTCAGTGCGCTGATCAGTAACGCGTTCTTTTTGTGGGAAAGCGTACCTATCCTTACGTAGTTTTCGTCAAGACCGCGTATGGAGGAGGCGTCTCTGATGAGGATACCCCTTTTTAAGAGCTCCTCCTTGAGTTCCCAAGACCTAATGCCCTCGAGTTTTACCAGCAAGTAATCCGCACGACTTGGGATGGCTTCCAGCCCTAAAGAGGCAAGGGCGCGCGTCAGGTATTCCCTTTCCTTCTTGGCGTAGCTTTGGCTTCTCTTGAAGAAGTCGGCGTCCAGCCAACGCTTAACTAGCTCCGTGGCTAATACGTTCACGTTCCAAGAGGGGCGAACTGAGTCCATTTTTTTCGCCCAGCCGATGGAAGAAACGCTGTAGCCTATCCTTAGCCCCGGCACCCCGAGGAGCTTGGTAAGCGAGCGCAAAACGATCAAGCCTTCCCTTTTAGCGGCGTCACCGATTACGCTTTCGCCTTCTCCATCGGAGAGATCCATGTGGACTTCATCGACCATCAGTACAGCGCCCGAGCGAAGGACTCTATCGTGGAACGAGAGTACGTCTTCTCTTCTGAGGAGTTCCCCGGTTGGGTTATTGGGGTTGCATATGACGACCAAAGACGTCCCCTTCTCTAGGGATATCTCTTCGAGGTTTGTGCGGAAGGGATACGAGACGACGTGAAAATAGGGTTCGTGCCCGTGTCCGATGGCTGCGTGTTCGTATTCGCTGTAGGTTGGCGCGATGATCAGCGCTTTCCCGGGTTTTGCAGCCTCGAACACGAGGTGGATTAATTCGTTGGCACCGTTTCCCACGACCACGTTCTCGGGGTGGATGTTCTGGCCGTGAAAAGTGGCCAATGCGGATCTCGCGGACCTCGCATCTGGCTCCGGGTAATACTTCGATAATTTTACGGACCTCCTCAGGTCGCCCATCAACCCCTTGGGTGGCGCCAAAGGGTTGACGTTACTGCTGAAGTCCAGCACACTCATCAGCTGCCCGTCCTTCCACACATCCGCGCCGTGAATGGCCAAATGTGCACCGCCGAGTTCATTTCTTCCATCGCATTTAACTTCACCGGGGCCAAGGACACGAAATTCACCACCTGAGATGGTGGGTAGTTTACCGCTGCTGTATTGGATTGAGCTAGGTTGGGTGGACGGTGGCTGGAAGGGGGATGAATAGCTAGCTAGCCAGCCAGCCTGCCAGCTAGCCAGCCAGCCAGGTAAGCCCTTGAGGGAGCGAGCACCAGCTCAGAGCGGTGGAGGCTCGTGAAGCGACCGCCCTTCGCATCACTGCTCTAACTCCAGGCCCACGTATTTCTCCACGTCCTTCGGTATGGATTCTACGGCAGCCTCCGTAGAAACTATGATGGCTATTCCCACTGCTGCCGCTCCGGCGTCCTCGATCAGTCTGAGGAGTACGCGCACAGTCCGTCCCGTCCTGGCCAAGTCGTCCGCTATCAGGACTTTCTCGTCTTTCTTGAGTAATTTTTTCGGTAAGTAAAAGCCCTCCTTTATACCGCTGGATAACGAAACCTCTGTTTCCTCGTAGAAGCTATCTATGCCGAGCTCGCGCTCCTTCTTGACCACAGCTAGTCTCGCGCCGTAAACGTTGGCGAGTTCTTCGGCGAAAGCTATTCCGTCTGCGGCGACGGTGAGTACCACGTCTACGTGTTTTTTGACTTGGTTCGAGCATGCGATGGCCAAGAGCCGGAGCAGCGGCGGGTTTGATATGGCCTCGCTGTCGTCTATTACGCCGCTTTCGTCTATTTTAAGCGCCTCACCTATCATTTTCGATGGGGGATATTTTTCTTCGACGAACTTCAAAATTTCCTGCGTCCTCCTGGAGGACGGCAGAACCCTTCCGTTTATGTAACGGCTTATGATTGCTGGAGAGAGTCCTAGCTGAGAAGACATCGTTTCATAGGTTTCCCTTTGTTTGATTATCCTCAGCGCGTCCACCGCGTTCATGCGCCTTCTTATTTCATCGTAGAGGTCCTTCGACGTTATCACCTCTTTTGCTTTTCACTACTCCCTGACTGTTTTGATACTTGCCGGAGTAGGGCCTGTCGGTAGGTTTGGCGAGCGCGCAGAAGGCTATTTGTACGATCCTTTCGCCCCTTGCCAATCTTATTTCCTTATCGCTGGCGTTAAATAAAGATATGGTTAGGTTGCCGTTGAAACCTGGGTCCACGAGGGCGAAGCTTCCGATCAATCCCTCCCGTGCCAATGAGGAGCGGATAAATAATATTGCCGATAAGGAGTCCCCCAGCCTTACCCTTTCCACGGTGGAAACGAGCGTCCATGAGAGGGGAGGAATCCGTGTCTCGAAGGCGAGCGCCAAGTCGTAGCCGGACGGACCTAGGGCCTGCTCCGAATAAGGATCGATGTCTAGGTCGCTTCCGATTAGCTCTTTTATCTCGGTCGATGAAAGCATGCGTAATGAAAACTGGAAGTTTTAACCTTTAGGGGTAAAGGGATTGGAATTGTATCTACGAAAAACGGGGTGAATGGCAAGGCAAGCCCCTTACCGCTGTGTTACGCTCACCGGGAGTTAAGGGAGGGGGGCGAGAGTCCGCTTCCGCGAGGGAGGAGCGGTTCACGGGGAAAGGGCCTTAGACGGGCTGGCTCGATTCGCGAAGCTAAAACACTTTCTTTGGTGGGTGTACTCGACTTTAACGCCCCTTTACGATGCACGTCATGAAGACGTATTGTCTCGACCAATTGGTAAGGGTTTGCGAGTTACTGGAACTACCCGACTACGTCCGTGAGACCGGTTTGCGCTACTTGAATGATGGGCGCGTAATGAAAATCAAGGGTTGTGTCGAGCGCGTTGCGCTGGCCATATTTTTATCCGCTCGGGAGACTAGGGTGCCCGTGTCAGCTGAGGAGCTGACGTCAGCGTTAGGGATAAACAAAAGCGATCTGCTCAGCTCGCTTTGGAAGTGGAACAAGGCGGGAGATGGTAGGGCGCGGTTTGAGCTGTGGCTCAGTGATGAGGAATGGATTCCTCAGGTGATTCAGAAGCTGGGGCTTCCTCCGATATGCGAAAGCAGGGCGCGGCTCTTGTCGGCTTCGCTACGCGGTTCGTTAGGACAACAGCCCAATACGAAGAGGCGGGTTATATTGTCTTGCTATTTGGCGGGTCTGGAGATGGGCATCACGCCCAGCCTGGAAGGCCTTAGCAGGCAGGAAAGGCTATGGCTATACAGGAAGGTGGGTTTCGGTAGGACTAGGCGCGCCAAGGTTGTGGGACAACCCGTTGCCCCTGGTGGTGAGGTCGTAACCACTCCACTTCGAATTACGGCCTTTAGTTCGTGCTCAAAATTCAACGCGTATCTGGGGGAGCTCAGTTCGAATGAAGTCCAGTTGAGGTACCCGCATTGGAGGTTTGAGGTAAACTTATAGGCTAAAAACCGTATCAACAAGCCCTAAGGGGCTGGGCCCGTAGCTCAGCATGGTTAGAGCGTTCGACCTCTGTGGGACGAAACTGATAACCTGCTGGGTCAGAGATCGAAAGGTCCGGCGTTCAAAACCCGCCCAAAAAGGGTGAAAGTCGCCGCGGGCCCACTTGTTTTCCTTCTTGGCCTCAGCCTTGACTTCTTGGGCATTCACTTGGGTGAGATCTGAAACGCATCGCTCAGTTTTTTCCCGTAACCCTTGTTTTCCAAATCCCTGAAAGTCCTATCTACGTCATCTGGGGAAATCTTAACCCCGTAATACTCGAAGAATTTCTCCGCTACTTCTTTAGCAGTATGGGGCTTACCGTCTTCCTGAAGGATTTTCATCGTTAAGCTGCGCATGTCTTCCCACCTGTTCCATGGGTATGCGAACCACGCCCAGTCTTTTTCTTCGACGCCGTAGTAATCGGGTACAAAGGACGAGCCCCTCAGGTATTGAAGGGCAGCCGTCCTGATCTCCTTGGGGCGAAGCGTCTCGAGATATGACTTGGCTACGGTTAGGCTTTTTCCTGTATCCGTAACGTCGTCGATTAACAGTACGTTTTTCCCCTCCACGCTGCCACCTATGCCCCTTTCGAGTATAGCCTCTTTACCCCTTACCGCGGTTTCTCCCCAGTGGGCTATCCTCAAGCAGGCGAAGTCCGGTATGCCCAATATATCGCTTACTAGGCGGGCTCCGACCAGCCCGCCTCTGGCTATGGCGACTACCACATCCGGTTTGAAGTCTGAGAGCCTTATTTTTTCTGCCAAAGCAAAGCTCATGCTCTCCACATCGGTCCAGCTCAGGAAACGACAGGGAAACTTGGCTGGCAACTTTTTTACAGAATTACTCGCGCCTTCAATAAATGCCTTTTCCTTTTCATCCTAGCCACTACGCGCTAACGTTGCCGCGCGGAGAATGCGAATGGCCCGTCCGTGTCAGGGGGGCGACTATCCGAGCTTACTACACATGGATTTTAGCAAAGCGCTTAAATCTATCCGACCATTAGTTACTTGCCTCCATCGTGCGGCGGTGCGGCAAGACCGAGGCCGGAAGGCCGGGGATGAGAATGTCGCCTCCAGCGGTGGAGAGTCAGGCTTAGGTGATGGCGACCTGAACCGGTAAAAACAATGGTTCAGATCGGAAGAGGGTATCCGCACATATCCCCTAAAATTTAAGTTTCACACGGTCGACTCCGGTTGATCCTGCCGGACCTGACTGCTATCGGGATGAGGCTAAGCCATGGAAGTCGACGTGCGCCCTTGCGCACGTGGCGTACGGCTCAGTAACGCGTGGCTAACCTGCCCTCGCGACGGGAATAACCTCGGGAAACTGAGGATAATTCCCGATAGGCGAAGGGTTTTGGAAGAACCCTTCACCCAAAGGGATGGGGAAAATGGACCTCATCCGCGCGAGGATGGGGCTGCGTCCCATCAGGCAGTTGGTGGGGTAATGGCCCACCAAACCTATAACGGGTACGGGCCGTGAGAGCGGGAGCCCGGAGATGGGCACTGAGACAAGGGCCCAGGCTCTACGGAGCGCACCAAGCGCGAAACCTTCGCAATGCGGGAAACCGTGACGGGGCCATCCCGAGTGCGGGCCGCTGAGGCCCGCTTTTGCTCAGTGTAAGAAGCTGGGCGAATAAGTGGGGGGCAAGACTGGTGTCAGCCGCCGCGGTAATACCAGCTCCACGAGTGGTCAGGACGGTTATTGGGCCTAAAGCGTCCGTAGCCGGCCCAGTAAGTTTATGGTGAAATCCGGCATCTCAAGTGTCGGAGCGCTGTAAATACTGCTGGGCTAGGGAGCGGGAGAGGCCGGGGGTACCTCCGGGGTAGGGGCGAAATCCTATAATCCCGGAGTGACGACCAGTGGCGAAAGCGCCCGGCTAGAACGCGTCCGACGGTGAGGGACGAAAGCTGGGGTAGCAAACCGGATTAGATACCCGGGTAGTCCCAGCCGTAAACTATGCGGGCTAGTTGTCGGGACGGCTTAGGGCCGCTCCGGTAACGCAGGGAAGCCATTAAGCCCGCCGCCTGGGGAGTACGACCGCAAGGTTGAAACTTAAAGGAATTGGCGGGGGAGCACCACAAGGGGTGAAGCTTGCGGCTCAATTGGAGTCAACGCCGGAAAACTCACCAGGGGAGACAGCAGTGTGAAGGCCAAGCTAACGACTTTGCCAGACGCGCTGAGAGGAGGCGCATGGCCGTCGCCAGCTCGTATCGTGAGACGTCCGGTCAAGTCCGGGAACGAGCGAGACCTCCATCTCTAGTTGCGACCCTTCAAGGGGCACACTGGAGAGACCGCCACCGATTAAGGTGGAGGAAGGAGGAGGCAACGGCAGGTCAGCATGCCCCGAAACCCCTGGGCCGCACGCGAGCTGCAATGGCAGGTACAATGGGATTTGACCCCGTAAGGGGGAAGCAATCCTCAAAGCCTGCCTCAGTTGGGATCGAGGGCTGCAACCCGCCCTCGTGAACCTGGAATCCCTAGTAATCGCGTGTCAACACCGCGCGGTGAATACGTCCCTGCTCCTTGCACACACCGCCCGTCGCTCCAACCGAGTTGGCTTCAGATGAGGCATCACCTTCGGGTGGTGTCGAATCTGAGGTCGACGAGGTGGGAGAAGTCGTAACAAGGTGGCCGTAGGGGAACCTGCGGCCGGATCACCTCCGTAAGTAAATTTTAGGGAAGTGCAAAGGATACCCTCTTCGATTGGTGAGGTCCGAGGCCGTGATGGCTTCGAACTGATAGCGGGAGTGAGCCGCTGGTGCGGCTCGCGTTGAACGCCGTGAATGGTTTGATACGCCAGACTAACGCAGGTTGATGTAAGCGCAAGGGTAGGGCTTTCTGCTGCTACACCGTCTAGTGGATAGCTTGGCTTGAGCGCCGAGGAAGGGCGTGGCAAACGACGATATGCCCCAGGTAGGCGCATGCAGCCTTTGATCTGGGGATGCCCGAATGGGACCTCCCGTGTCGGGTTAACAGCCCGGCACATCCCGTTGAGGGAAGGGAACTCCCCGAACGGAAACATCTCAGTAGGGGAAGGAGGAGAAACCATCAGGGATCTCCTGAGTAGGGGCGACCCAAAGGGAGATAGCTCAAACCGAATCTGGCCTGAAAGGGTTCAGAGATGTGGGGTGAGATGGCCGTTAAGCGCCCGGCCAGTTTTAGCCGAAGCGGTCTGGAAGGACCCACCAGAGAGGGCGATGGTCCCGTAGGCGAAGGACTGGAGGGCGTGGTCATCTCGAGAGTACCACGGTTCAGTTTTGCCGTGGGAAGATGGGAGGAAGCGACTTCCAAAGCTAAATACGTCTCAAGACCGATAGCGAAGCAGTACTGTGAAGGAACGCTGAAAAGTACCCCGGAAGGGGGGTGAAAAGAGCTTGAAACTAGGCGGTTATATGCGATGGGGCTCGTAAGGTAGGTCCTCCCGAAGGAGGCCGTGGCGACGCGGCAGTACGAGGGAGGGCTGTTCCAGGGTTCCATCGTTCGTCTAGGAGCACGAGCCAGGGAGTTCATGGAAGCGGCGAGCTTAAGGGGTTAATCCCCGTAGGCGAAGGGAAACCGACGTGCCCGCAACGGCGAAAGCCGCGAGGGGCGGGGTCTGAAAGGGCCTGAAGTCGCTTTCATGAGACCCGAAACCGGACGAGCTTGACCTGGGCAGGGCGAAGCCGGGCTAACGCTCGGTGGAGGCCCGAAGGGGTTCTAACTTGCAAGTTGTTCCTCTGACCTGGGTCAAGGGGCAAAAGACCAATCTAGCCCGGTGATAGCTGGTTCCTCCCGAAGTGTGTCTCAGCACAGCCTGGCCGGAGCTTGGTGGCGGGGTAGAGCGACCGATAGGGGAAGGGAAACCGAAAGGTTTCTCTCCTCTGTCAAACTCCGAATTCGTCACCGGTGTAGATGGCCGGAGTGGGGTTCCGCGGGATAAGCTCGCGGGCCGAGAGGGAAACAACCCAGATCGCGATTAAGGCCCCAAAATGTCGGCTAAGTGCTTGTAAAGGCATCTCACGCCTAAAACAGCGAGGAGGTGGGCCCAGAAGTAGCCATCCTCTAAGGAGTGTGTAAAAACTCACTCGCCGAGGCGTGAGGTCCTGAAAATGGACGGGGCTAAGCCGACTGCCGAGATCGCGAAGCTCGATAACGAGCTGGTAGGGAGGCGTTCGCGCTGGCCAGAAGCGCGGCCGTGAGGTCGCGTGGACCGGCGTGAAGTGAGAATCCTGGTGGAAGTAGCAGCAAAGAGGGGTGAGAATCCCCTCCACCGAAAGGGCAAGGGTTCCTCGGCACCAATCGTTGGCCGAGGGTGAGTCGGTCCTAAGGCGATGCGTAACACGCGTAGCCGAAGGGAAACGGGTTAATATCCCCGTACCGTGGGAGCTCGCTGAAGTGCGCCTGCGCCTTGAGATAGGTCGGGTGGGGCCGTCGCCCCATTTTGCCCTGGAAACCGGGGGAATGCCGTAACGGCTAGATCCCGGCGAACGGGGTAAGGCCGCCCGCAAGGGTGGTCCGATTGCGTCTTAGGGCCCATGAAAAGGGCGCGCTGAGGGCGTCACGACCGTACCGAGATCCGACACAGGTGCCCCTGGGTGAGAAGCCCGAGGTGTGTTGGGTGAGTCTGGGTTAGGGAACTCGGCAAATTGGCCCCGTAACTTAGGGAGAAGGGGTGCCTGGGGGGCTGAGGCAACTCGGCCCTTCAGGTCTCAGTGACTAGGGGGACCTGACTGTTTACTAAAAACATAGGTCCCTGCAAGACCGCAAGGTCGAGAACAGGGGCTGAATCCTGGCCAATGGCGGGACGTCAAACCCGGGTTCAACCGGGCGAAGCGCCGCTTAAAGCCGGAGGTAACTCTGACCTTCTTAAGGTAGCCAAATGCCTTGTCGGGCAAGTTCCGACGTGCATGAATGGATCAACGAGGTCCCCACTGTCCCAACCCGGAGCCCAGCGAAGCTACGTGACCTGGCGCATAGACCAGGAAACCCTGACTGGGAGAAAAGACCCCGTGGAGTTTTACTACAGCCTGTTGTTGAGGTGCGGTTGTGGATGTAGAGCGCAGACGGGAGCAATGTGGCCGCAAGGCCGAAGCGGCAATGGAACACCGTTCTTCCGCAATTGCGCCCCTTACCCGCAAAGGGGACACCAGCAGGTGGGTAGTTCGGCTGGGGCGGCACGCCTACGATAAAGAAACATAGGCGCCCAAAGGTTGGCTCAGGTGGTCAAGAAACCCACCGTAGAGGGCAAGGCCAAAAGCCAGCCTGATTGGATCCTCAACGGCAAGGGATCCAAGAGCGAAAGCTTGGCCTAGCGAACGTCCGTGTCCCCCTCGCTGGGGGCCGAACATGTCAGAAAAATTACCCCGGGGATAACAGAGTCGTCGCGGGCGAGAGTTCCCATCGACCCCGCGGTTTGCTACCTAGATGTCGGCTCTTCCCATCCTGGAGGTGCATAAGCCTCCAAGGGTAGGGCTGTCCGCCCGTTAAAGGGGATCGTGAGCTGGGTTTAGACCGTCGTGAGACAGGTCGGCCTCCTCCTATCAGGGTTGCTGGTCGCCTGAGGGGAAGACGCCCTCAGTACGAGAGGAACAGGGCGTCGTGGCCTCTGGTTTACCGGTTGTCCGACAGGGCAGCGCCGGGCAGCTACGCCATGCGGGATAACCGCTGAGTGCATCTAAGCGGGAAGCCCATCCCGAAAATAGGCGACCATGCCGTCAGGCACGAGGACACCCATAGAAGATGGGTTCGATGGAGCGGAGGTGTAAGAGTCGAGGCGCAAGCCGAGGCTTTCAGCCTGCCGCCCCCAATAGTCCAAGGGCAGTGAGCTCGAGATTGCGCTCGAAAATCTGCGTTGGGCGAAATATCAAACCATTCACGGCGTTTGTGATGGTTATGTTGTCGGTTTCAGAGTTTTGCCTGTAGGTTTTCTTGAGGTCGGCCCGGGTTAGGTTGGGCTAGGCCAGGCTAGGTTTTAAGCGGGTCTAACGGTCTTGCGGGCATCTACGGTTTGCGCTTTTTGTAGCACAACGGGAGGCAGCGTTTGAGGGCTTCTCGTTCGCGTGCCTCGTGGCGAGTTCGGTCGGGGTTCGATTCGCGCGCACGGCGGTGGGTTGAGTGTGTGGTGAACTAAGCTGGGTTAGATTAGATTAGATTAGATTGGGGTGATGCTTTTACGGTGATTGCGTATTTTCCCGTGATGAGCGAGGTCTGCGCTGCTGAGAAGCCTTTGGGTGGCGGTCGGCGGCGAAGGGACGTTATGCAGGGCTTGGTCTGGGTACCAATGGGGGCCACCGTGCGATGAGGGTCGAAAAGAAGGGTGCAGGCGATGCGGTTATAACAGTGGAGAGCTTCGATGATCTTTGGCGTCTGAGTTTGTTGGTAAAGCCGGGTTACTTGGTTGCGGGTAGGACTTCGAGGCAATTGAAACTCAGGGACGAGGGGGGCGAGGTACGGGGCAAAAGGCGTTTATCGCTTAAGCTGGCCGTCAGAGTTGAGAAGGTCGAGTTCCAGCCTTTCACGGAAAGCATGAGATTCCTGGGAAGAGTTGAGGGGGTAGAAGAGGGTATGGAGTGGGCCGTGCAAAGGGGCGAGCACCACGCCCTCAGCGTTGGGGTAGGGGATCAAGTGGAGATAAGAAAAGATGGGGAGTTCGACGCGTTGGAGGAAAAGCTCCTTCGCGAAGGCGGAAAGGGAGTAGCCCAGGGGCCCTTGGCCCTATTGGTCTCTCTAGATATGAGTTCCGCCTCGCTGGCCGTCCTATGGAGTTACGGAGTCGAACGCTTGCTGTCGATTTCCTCTCAAAGGGAAGAGGAAGACGCCCATCTTGACGAGTTCTTTTCCGACGTGGAATCTGCCATGGCCGCCGAATTGCAAAAAAGGGATATCAGGGATATCATAATTTCCGGTCCGGGTGTGGTGCTCGCGGAGTTCAAAAAACACATTGACAGAAAGGGGAGGTTTTCAGGCAAAAAGCTGAACTTCAAATACATAACTTCTTCTTACGGAGGAGACGAAGGGCTCGAGTTGCTATTGAGCAGCCCTGACCTGAAGGAGTACGCTCAATCGATAAGGTTGTTAAGGGAGAGGGAGTTGATTCAGGGAATTTTCGAGGGGTTGTCTTCGGGTCATGGTGTTGCGGTGGGGTTGGAAGAAGTGGAAAAGAGTGCGGAGGAAGGAAGGGTTAAAGTGGTATTGATCAGTTCCCGTTTACTTTACGATCCTCCAGCGGGGCTTATGGAGATCATTCAGAAGGTTAAGGAGAGCGGGGGAGATGTGGAGCTTCTATCCGAAGAGGGAGGCAGGGAGCTAGTCGGTTTGGGGGGAATTGCTGCGCTGCTTTGGTGATTTGGTGCTCGGTCGGTAGGTCGGTCGGCAGTGCCCCAAGGGTTGTTTAGATTGGTCTTAGCGCGGTCGGCGGGTAACCGCGGGGGACGAGGAACTCCACCATCGGTTTTCCCCTCTATCCGCGCAAACTTGCGCGTGAAAGTTTTAAGGCGGTCGCTCTCACTGGGGTGGAAGGGGGGAAGGGACGTGGGCGAGTGCGCGCTTGGATGCAACTAAGTTAAGTGCCCGAGCGCAACTGGGTGAGGCTTCACGGAGGGGAGCCGCAGATTTTAAATAAAATTTTAGGCCGGCGTGGTCAGGGTCAGTAGTGAACTACCCCACCCTCGGGAACGGGGCTTCCCGGTTCAACGACGCGCTTGCGCGGGGAATGCCTCGGGTGTTCCGCCGGGTATTCCGCCATCACAGGGGAGTTCTCATCACCGGGCGTCCGCCCCGCGTTTTAGGGAAAAGCCCGGCCATCCTAGATCGGGGTAGCGAAGGGCATAGATCATTGCGCACAGTAGCTATGAAAATCCTTCTATAAGGGGGCCATCTATCTCCTCCTCACAAAGGACTTCGCCCCCTTAACCTCGAAATGGTTAAAATCAGACTTAGAATTAGCCGACCCCCTTCCCGCCACGAAGGGCGAGGGTTTCCGAGGTCTCGGGGGTTACACCCCTTTACGGGCGCTATTGTGTTGAGGTCAACCAGGAAGGAGGGCGGTTTCCTTACCGTTGAAACCGCCGCGTTGGCCTTCTTCAGGACGTTCAGCGCAGGGTTCAGATCGGAATGCAGTTTGTGCCGCAAGGGACAGTTGATTGCTCCTCTTGGGTTCCTCTCACCTTTTACGGCGTTGAAGGCAAGATACTCGGGCGTGTCGTGCTCGACGACCTCGAAGGCCTTCACGCCGTACTCCTGGGCCTTCGAATCGACAGCATCCATCAGTTTGCGGTAAGATCACATGTTCACGGTATTAGTCTTCTAGATCGTCGGCGTGATTTTATTCCATTTAAAAGATAAACTATTTATACATCAATTTTAATATCAATCCATCCGTCATCATCTTTCACGTTGTAAGTTTTGAGTGGAAGGTTTGCCGGGCAGAAGCCACAGGGAGAGGTAGGCAGCGAACTGGGTTCTACGAGGGTTTCGCTCTACGTAGGCGCACGCGGGTACGCATCAGCATACCTGTGGTACGCGTAGAGCTTAGGCTTCACAGCTTCACTCAACTCCCTCGCGAGTTCATCGGGAGTCTTCCGCTCCGCCCCCGTCAGGACGCACCCACCCAGGAGGGATGGCAGGACTGCATGATCCCACCGCTCCTTCTGGG
>JAWDNK010000007.1:0-23128 GCA_046534355.1 Candidatus Martarchaeota archaeon
TACAACGGCTCTTCCATAACGCAGCTAGTCCCCGTGTTGGCTAAGTCCTGGGTCATGGAGCCGAACGGCTCCACCTACGTCTTCATCATGAGGCCAGGCACCTACTTCAGCAACGGCGATCCAATAAACGCCACCACCGCTTGGTTCAGCTTCTACCGCACCATAATAATGGCCCAGGGTCCAGGCGTCTCCAACTACGAGGGCATAATCGCCCAGTTCAAGGGGCCCTACTTCCTCCCCGTTGGCGCGTCTCACGCCGTCCAGTACGCCTTCCACCTCTCCTCCCTCCCGTCGCCCAACCAGACGGCCGCCATTTTGTCGCAGGTGCTGAGCGATTTCAACGCCCACAACTCCACCGTACAGGCCCTCATGGAGTACCCGCACCAGTCCGTGGTGGTGCTCAACTCCTCGGCCGTCGAGTTCAACCTAATCCAGCCCTATGCCTGGTTCGCCTACGATATATCGTCTGGCTGGTGGGGTGATTTCGCCGATCCCGTCTTCGTGGATGCCCACGGCGGGGTTCAGGCCGGCCAGCCTAACTCCTACATCAACACCAACGGCATGATAGGCAGCGGCCCCTACGTCATAGCCTCGGTTGGTTCCGAGCTGTCCAGCATAACCCTTAAGGCCAACCCCCACTACTGGGCCGCCAACGCCAGCGGCGTGCCCTGGACCATCGCTCCAGCGAAGATCCCCAACGTCATAATCGAGTACGGCGCATCCCACGCCGACAGGGTTGCCGAGTTCGACGACAACGAGGCCCAGCTCAGCTACGTCAGCATCCCATCTTTTAACTCAATCTACGACGGTTACCAGTACAAGAGCTACGTCCCCTTCAGCGCAATATTCGAGAACGAGGGAATGCAGCCGGGTGTTGGTTATATAGCGCTGAACACCCAGGTCTTCCCCACCAACATAACCGACTTCAGGCTCGCCCTCGTCCACGCCGTCAACTACTCCCAAATAATCAGCTCCATCTACACCTTCAACGGCACCGTCCTGGCGGGCATGTACGTGGGTCCCATAACCCCTGACATGCCCCTTTACAACCCCGATCACCTCCCCGTCTACTCCTTCAACATAACCTTGGCCGAGCATTACCTCAACGAGGCCGGCGAGCAGGGCGACTTCTACGTCGTCCTCCCCAACGGCACTACCCTGGGCAACCCCAACGGGAAGCAGTTACCACCTCAGAGTATCTACACAATTGCTCCCGTAACACCCAGTGTGGAGACCGAGTTCGAAATAATACAGAAGGACCTTTCTGAAATAGGCATAAGTACTTCGCTGTACCCAGTGACGCCTTCGCTGACCGATACGTGGTCGTCACCTTCGACTGAACCCGCTTTGATCCTTTTGGCGTGGGGTCCGGATTGGCCGGATCCGATTTATCAGCAATTGATAGCACAGACCAGCGCCGAGTTCGGCGGTCTCGCGGGCAACCTCGCTTGGCTGAACAATTCGAAGCTACAGGCTTTGTACCAGACTCTTCCCTGGGAAACCAATAAGACGGAGCAGGAACAGGGAGTTGCGGAAGCGTATAACATAATATATGAAGAAGCACCTTACATGTGGCTACCGTATCCCTATACGTATTGGTTGCAACAGCCCTACTTGAAGGGAGTTGTAGATAACCCCTTCATAGGGTACCGCTACAACTTGATGTACTACGCTAACTACACCGCATAGAGCTCTTTCATGGTCCAACAAGTCAACTTCAAATCAACTTCAAAGAAAGCCTTTTTCCCTTTTTTGTTCGGCCTTCGTTTATTTGGTCTAGTTTTCCTTTTGCGACGAGAAGGTTGGGAATTCCGCCTATGCGAGCGCCGGCGGTGGGATTTGAACCCACGAGGCCCTTGCGGGCCAGTGGCTGGCTGTGAAATTTCGCTCCAGGCCACCTCCATCGGCCACTAGGAGACGCCGGCACAGCATAAGCAATTTTCGATTTTTAAGGTTTTGCTAGGGGATTGGATAAATCCGCAATCCCATCTGGCGAAAAGATGAAGTTTCGGGTCTAATCTGGGGGGATTGATGGAAATATCCAAAAGGATGACGCCCGCGTAGTCGGCCTAAACGGCAGCGAACTCGATTTGATTGGACGCGTGTCCGGCCATGCCTGCACCCCTGTAGCGATCTGCTTTAAAAAAAAGGAAAGCATTCAGTGGGACGGCCGTCCAAAAGTTGAGGGCGGAAGCCTCGGAGCCATACCGAGACACAGTTCAGTAGCGATAATGGGGGATGGGGGATTAGGCGTCCTGCTTGACACTGTGTCAAAGCTGAATCGGGTTGGCTGCGCGATCCAAGGGTGATCGCGATCTGGACCCCGATGGATCGTGATCGCTGCGGTTTTCAAAATGCTTCCGCCCGATGGACCTTTGGGTTAAACGCGGTCGCCGATAGGTGATTGGCAGCCCCTCGCAAACGCCGCGAGCAGACCATCTGGAAAAGCAAAGCGTATTTTTGGAAGACGCTAGTTCACCAATTGGCAAATGGAAACCCGGTGGAAACTTAGTGCTGGGGTTTAGGTGAAGCGGGAGGTAATGAAAGGGGATCGCGCGCAGCCCAAGCGGGACACCGGTCCTTCAAGACTGGGAGTAGGTTACTCTCACATTTTCTTGGGTACGTCTATCCCCAACAGACTTAGGCCGGAGGTTAAAGCCATTGACACGGCTTCGGCTAAGGCCAACCTTGCCTGAACCGTTTCATCGTCTCCGGCTGCCAATATGGGGACACGAGTGTAATACGAGTTGAACGCGTTCGCTATATCCATCAGGTGCGAGGCCAGCGCCTCTACGTGTAGCGAATCCGCCGCGTAAGCTGCCGTGTCTGGCAGTCTTGAGCAGAGCAGAACGAGCTTTTCTTCATCTGGGTCCGTCAGCCTAGAGAAGTCAGGTGAAGTCGGCTTGTTTATCCCCCTCCTTTCGGCCACGGAAAGGACGTTCCTGGATCTCACGGCCGCGTATTGTAGAAAGGGGGCTGAGTTCTCATCGAAGTTGAGCGCGCGTTCGATTTCAAACTCCACCACTTTTTGCGCGTTGACCGAGATGAGGGCATACTTGACGGCTCCTATTCCGATTGCCTTGGCCGCTTCCAGAAGCGCGGCTTCCTCCATGTCTGGGTTCCTTTTACGCACCTCGTTTGAAGCCATCGTGATCGCTAGACTCATCACTTCATCTAGCGTTACGTAGGAACCGTAGCGACCGGCCATCCTCCTGCCGGGCAATCTAACCAACTCATAGGGAACGTGATGTAGGTGAGCTGCTTTTGGGTGGTTAAGGGCGAATAGCGCTAGCTTGACTTGGAGCTGAGCGAGAGTTTGTTCGGCTCCTATCACGTTGTAAACTTCGTCCGCAGCGGCCAATTTTCTTAGCGAATAAAGAACATCGCGCGTCTGATAGAGTGTGCTACCGTCTGCGCGCGTTAAGACCATTGGAGGTATCTCTTTTTGTAACTTCGTTTCGGGCAATATCTTCTTGGCTACTTCTGGCTGCTTTGCGATGGACTCACAGTCTAGGGCGACCACACCCTTGTAGTCTATTCTGAAAGGTGATGAGGACAATGCGCTGAGTAGCGCTTTCATCTCATCGCCAGATGCTTGTTCGCTTTCCCAGTCCCATTGGTCGAACTGAATGCCGGCTTCGCCAAGCGTCTGCTTAAACCCATCTAAGGCCAAGTTGACGAGGTCCCTGACGGGGTTGGTCACGCTGGGGTCTCCGCTCTCCATGCCCTTTATCATGGCGGCGATTTCTTGATTCCACTCCTCTAGACTCATGCCGGAAAGGGCAGAGGTGATTTGGTCGAATTCATCAGGAAATTTCTCCCTCAGCGATTCGGCGTAACCCGCCAGTTCATCTCTTTTCTTGATCAGGTCGGCATATTCCGGATTTCCTTCTGCAAGTTTTGGCTTGAGCTCGGCCAATTCGTACATTATGTTTGAAACCGCGTAAACGAAGCCGATCCAGTGATCCGGTTTTACCCGATCGGGCTTCTTCGGAGAGCGTTTGAAACCTATGGTTGCGATCATTACCTGCAGGCCCATGTCGTCCACGTAGAAGTGCGTGGAGACGTTGTGTCCTCTCGCTCTCATCAGCCTCGCGAGCGAATCCCCTAGAAAAGCGTTCCTGGCGTGGCCGATGTGCATCGGGTGAAGGGGATTAGCGGAAGTGTGTTCGATTATGACGCGTTTACCGTCTGTGAGCAAGCTACAATAGTTAATCCCTTTCTCCCTCACCTGCGCGAAAAGAACGGAGGCGAGTTTGGGTATATCTGCCTTGAAGTTTAGGTAGTTCCTTTGCTGAGCTACCTTAGCTATCAGACCAAATGGCGATGGTAGGGCTGGGATGGTGGTGCCCAGGCTGAACAATGGCAACGCCAGGTGGCCCAAGCTGGGGTTTGGGGGCACTTCTAACTTGGTCTCTACTCCGACCAACCCTTGCTTATTCAGGTACTGAATTACATCCTCCCTGAACTTTCCAAAGGGAGAAGGCGAAACGAATCACCTCCGAGATGCTTTTGAGCTATTTCCGCCATGGGCAAGGGGTTGTTCGCGACTCATTAAGGGTTGCGCATCTCCTTTTTATAATTTCGTCCTGGACCTGATCGCAGACTAGAGACTTGCTTATCAAGCTCTCCGGTACGCTTGTGACCTTCTCGGCCGGCCTAGGTACCCAGTCCCTAAGATCGCGCACTTGAGAGCCCATTACATATTGTGCCTTTACCCCTCCACTTCCAAGTTCAGAGACGTCGATGGGAGGATTTATTTGCGCTAGGCGTTCGAGGGCTTCGAGCGCCACACATCTACCGCCTTCTGCGTTGGGGATTTCATCGTTTTCGCTTAAGGCAGCCCCTCTCGTCTTGAGGTGGCTTTTTTTTCCCTCGCGTTTCCCTTGATCTGAGATCATCGAGCGGATGGAGAGTGGTGCCACTACTCCATCGAGGGCGACGGGGAAGATCGGAACCATTTCTTGACTTTCAACAACTTGCTCTGTGATGGACATTCATCAAAAGTTAGAAAAGGGTATTTAAGCATTCCAAGGGGGACCCGCTTCTCGTACTTGAAAACGTGAAAATCATGTACTCAGCCGAGGGCTTTCGCTGTAGGGTTTTGGAGGTCGTAACATCGGGGGCATTCACCGTGAAGCCCTTTGGGCCAAACAGCTAAAGAAATGAGATGAGATGAGATGAAAACCGCGGGTGGGAAACCCGGCTGTTTTCGCTTTCGTTTCTTGCTGTCACCGCGCTGCCATAGCTATTTGCTCTTCTTCATGTTTGGCGCGTATAGCGAAGCTTCTGGCGTCGTTTTCCGAAGCAGCGATTATTTCATCGGCCAAGCACTCGTCTATCGGTTTCGGGCTTCCCTTGGCCGCCTCCCTTGCTCCTTCGGTTATATTGCGGAGGGCCAGGTCGAGTTGTCTCATGGGCGAAACGTCGACCGCCACCCTGTAGCGGATGCCACCGTGTATGATCCTGGTCGTCCCCTCAAGTATAGCGGCGTTCTCTATGGCCCTAACTAGTACTTCAACGGGGTTCTTGCCGGTTTTGGCCTCGATTATCGAGAAAGCCTGATATACGATACCCATGGCTATTTCCTTTCTACCACCCATGCGGCCATGTCTCATCATGTCGTTTATTAACCTCTCGACCACGTGGACGCCCTCTTTTCCAAACCTCGAAGAGGAATGACGGCCGTAGCTGTGCGGTATATATATCGGGCTAAGGTTTAGATACCGTGCCAATCCCTTGTTCTTAACATCTATACCCGTGACATCCCAACGACCAAATAACTTGGGGACGTTGAGTTCCAGCTGGCCTTTCTCTTGCGATTGAGACAAAAACGATCACCTCACCGGTTTCTTCTTTTTACCTATGAGCAACTGCCAAAGGTCTATCCCGTTTACTTTGGACACGCGCCATCTAACTCCGGGCAAGTCTCCCATCGACCTTCCACTGGACCCCCCTATACCCTCTACGACTACTTCGTCGTGTTCGTCGATAACGTTCAAGCTTCCGTCCCAGGGAACAAAGGCGGTTATCTGCTTACCGTTTTTGATCAGCTGAACCCTGACGCACTTCCTGACTGCGGAGTTTGGTTGCCTGGATTCTACGCCGACTTTCTCCAAAACAATTCCACGCGCCTGAGGGGAGCCGCCTAAGGGATCGGTTTTGTACCTGAGGCCGGTTAGTCTGCGTTGGATTCTCTCCTTGCTCCACATGAAGTGCCGTCTATTTCTTATGAGTTTCCTGGCTGCGAACAGCCCATTGGGTGAATTTGCCAACTTTTAATCTAACCCTTTTACTCCCTTTAACCCTTTCGCTCTGCGCCGGGGACGGGATTCGAACCCGCGAGGCCCGGAGGACCAACAGCTCTCGAGGCTGCCGCCTTTGTCCACTCGGCCACCCCGGCAATTATAACTGGTTATCGGATTTAACTTTAACTTTTTGGGCTAAGGCGGGGCGGATTTCTTCATCGGCAAGGGAGGCGCTGTGTAGCTTCCCTCTGATAGAATTTGAGCTGACCTGGACGCCGATTGATTTGACCCTTGGCCGCATCAGGAATGGCGGGGCTTTCCCCTCTGGGACCAAGATGAGGCGCCCTGGGATGACCGCGTCTGCGCCACTGCAATAGCGGGATACTTCCCGCCTTCCCCGACCGATGGTGAGCGCGCCGGCCAGTCGCGGAGCCCTACTCGTAAGGGCGAGGTAGTTCGCTTAACTGGTGCGCTGGCGTGTTAATGCTTTACCCCAATTCGGGCTCAGAACGAGTTATATAGGTCAACTGGGCAGTAGGTCTTCCCTTATTTTTTCAAGGCCAATCGCATCTATCAGCGAGGCCAGCCGCGGTCCGTCGGGTCTGCCGATTAGCGCCATGTAGGCTTCAGAGAAGGCTTTTTCAACCGATACGGAGCTGGCGGCGGCAACTTCCCTGAGCTTCTGTGATGCCTCCAATCCAGATTCGTCGCCGCGGAGCGAGGCAAGCCATTGCAACACCAAGCCGCCGGTTACTTTTCTTGGCCTGTAACTCACCCTGTACTGAAGCGGAAGCTTGTCTCCATCGACCCACGCCTTGACGTAATCCCTCAGGTAGTCACTGTTTATGCCCAGCCTCTTCTTCGTCCCTTCCCAGTTGCCCTCGATCTGATATGCCAACAAAATAGAGACGAATGGAACTCCCCAAGCATCCGATGGAGAGGCAAAGTGAACTGCCAGCTTCTTCTTCGGGTCTCTGGGTCTCTTGAGGTTTTCCTCGAACTCTTCTATCAGTTTGAGGAGTCCTTCGCCGGAATCATCCAGGTTTTTATCCTTTTCTATATCCACCCTCAATAAGAAGTACTTTAATACTTCTGGAGGAAGGTAGCGCATTATGGTGGCCAGCGATCCTATGCCTTGAGACTTACTCATTTTCTTACCGTTGAGCAGGACAAACCCCCATCTGTAAGTCAGGGGAGGCTCACGTTTTAGCAGCTCGCGGTGCACCGCTTGTGCGGTGTCCCAGCTACCACCCTTGGTGTGATGGTCTTTGCCCGCGCCTTCCAGCGTTACGCCCAAAAATGCCTGGCGGGTCGGCCAGTCAAGCCTCCAAGCCATTTTCCAGGCATGCGAATCCAGGGGTATCTTGCCCTCGTACCCGCATCCCTTGGCGTATCCCACGTCCTTGTCGTCGGAGTAGTATATGTATTTTCCGTCGAAGCCAGTCACCCGGGTGGTCGCTATTTTCCCGCACTTCTCGCATACGGGCATGACTACGTCCATCCACGATGAGGGGAGCTGTTTCAGTGAAGTACGCTCTATTATCTCCCTCACCTTTTCGATGTTTGAAAAGTATTGGATCACGTATTGGTCGTATTTACCCTCCGAGTAGAGCTGAGTCACAGGGATGACCCTCGGGAAGACTCCCAAGCGGTGCATGAAGTCCACCGTATCCTGCAGGAAGTGCTCGCCGAAGCTGCGGTGGCAGCCGTAGGGATCAGGAACTGCGGTAAGCGGCTTCCCTAGGTATGCCGAAAGCTCTTGGCTTAATCCTGCAGGGACAGAATCGAAGGCATCCATGACGTCTCCTATGAAGATGAAATCCGGGTCATCCCCCGTTTCCACTAGCTTTTTTGTAATCACGGATGGGAAGAAGAACTCCTCAACCGTGCCCAGATGCGTTGGCCCACTGGTGGTAATGGCGGAGGCTATGACGTGCTTGCCCTTGATCTTCATCACGGCCTTTGCCAAATCATCTATCCAACTGATTTCTGCATCGCTCAAGCTTTACTTCATCCAAATCCTATTGGGGGCTTTATCCATTGCGGTGGCACTGCATCCCGTGAGGTAGTTCATGTAACCGGTTAAGGCAGAGGAATTGGGTCTAGTTCACTCCTCTTTACGCCAAAGGCTCCGGGCGCCGCTCGCGTTTCGGCGACAATCGGCCTTAGTGCTAATCTCCGACCGTTTTAATCTTGCTAAAGACGTTCATGTGATGGCAACTCGCGCCCTTCTAGGAAGCGATTTGACATCTCACTCCTGTGGTTAGCGAGGAGTTGAAATCGAAAGATGCTAATCTCACCGCGTTGCCGCTTCAACGCGGGTCAGATCTTGTAGTTCGCCTTTTAAGGGCGCTGTCTGGACATAAAAAGAAAATCTAGGTTCAACTCAACATTTTTCGGGCTCGACCCAAAAAGCCCTTAAAGGTCTCTCCTACATACCTGCCTCGGTAGTCTAGACCGGACAAGGATAGCGGCCTTTCGAGCCGCGGACCCGGGTTCAAATCCCGGCCGAGGCATTGGTTTCTTGGCGAGGAGCCTTTTTTCAGGTAAACTTTTCCTTTTGCGCTGCTCACCGGCGCGGACTTTTGGCCGTTCGGTGGAGGGAGATATAACTAACCCTCGACTTACTCGTCCTTGGATGGCATCGATTGAAGCGTGCATGAGCGAATTGGTTTTTGACCGGACCGGTAGTTCTTTCGCTTCGCGAAGCGCGACGAGCGCGGAAAAAGATGGAAAACGGTGAAAATGAAAGTGCAGGACGCGGGTTACCATTTTTATCTACGCGCCAGATAATTTTGAATTGTTTGTTGGCGTCTCTGCGACCTCGTGGTATTCGCGTTTTGGCTCAAATGCCTGTTTCGCCATGGCGTTTGGGTCGTGGTTTCGTCGAGTACGCGTGGCCACGGGGGAACGCACTGCGGACGTTGTGAGGTGAAACCCTTATAGTCGTAATAAGCTCATTGGTGTGTCGTGGAGGGAGCTCGTGGGGGGCACGCTGGCGTCCGTTATAGAGGCCAGAGGCTACGCTAAGCCCTTCCCACCACAGGAGCAGGCGATTCGCTCTGGTCTTTTGGAGGGGAAAAATATGATAATCACGTCACCGACTTCTAGTGGGAAGACTCTGATAGCGGAGATAGCCGTGGCCAACGCGTATCTTAAGGATCCTACATCCAAGGCGCTTTACCTGGTCCCGCTAAAGGCGATAGCGACCGAAAAATACTCGGAATTGTCGACCGCGTGGAAGTCGCTGGGACTTAGGGTCGTGGCCACGACCGGGGATTATGAGTCGAAAGATGAGTGGCTGTCATCATTCAATCTGATAATAGCCACCAACGAAAAAGCGGATTCGTTATTGAGGCAGCGTCCCTCTTGGCTCAGCCAGGTCAAGGTGGTGATCGCTGACGAGGTCCACCTGATTAATGACGACGACAGGGGCCCCACCCTCGAAGCCGTACTAACGAGGCTGAGGCGGCTTTTGCCGCATGCGCAGATAATTGCCATGTCCGCGACCATAGGGAACCCGGGTGAACTAGCGGCGTGGATCGGCGGCGTGGCCGTGGTGTCCGATTGGCGCCCCGTTCCTCTCCGCATAGGCGTGGTCAGCGATGGGACGCTGGTTTATGAAGATGGAGAAACGCTGAAGATCGACGCCAACGAAGATGCGGAAAGGGGAAGGCGTTCGCCAGGCGGGAGTGAGGGCAACCCATACCTCAGGTGGCTTGCCGAGGCGACCCTTAGGGAAGGAGGACAATTTTTGGTTTTCGCTAACAGCAGGAGAAACGCGGTGCGGATAGCGGGCGAGCTCGCTCCCGTTACCGATAGGTATGGTGGAAGGCCGGAGTTGGAGGCCCTAGCGAAGAAGGTGCTTTCTTCCGACTCCACGGAGATAGCAAAAGCCCTGGCCAATCTCGTGGATAGGGGTATTGCGTTTCACCACGCTGGTCTATTGCCGGAACAGCGGAAGCTAATCGAGGATGGCTTTCGGCACGGCCTAATAAGGGGAATAGTGGCTACGCCCACTTTGGCGGCCGGCGTTAATCTACCGGCCAGACGCGTGATCATATCGAGCCTTTCGAGATATGAGGCTGGTTACGGCATGACCTCGATATCTACCATAGAGTTCAAGCAGTTCTGCGGCAGAGCGGGCAGGCCACAGTTCGACGATCACGGGGAGGCTATCGCTTTTTACTCGGGCGACCCGCAAGAGTTCTTCGACGCTTACGTCAGGAGTCCGCCCGAGCCAGTAGTGGGGCGTTTGATGGACGGAGAGGAGCTGGAGGCCCAGGCCTTAGCCTCGGTGTCTTCGGGTTATGAAGATCGGGACGAAGGGTTGGTCGATTTCTTTATCTCCACATTGTCCGGTCAGCGGTATGGGCAAGATGAGGTGAAGGAGAGGGTTGAGAAAGCTCTCGAATATCTAAAGTCGGAGGGTTTTATCGCGTTCGACGGGATCAGGTATAAGGCTACGGCTTTCGGGAAGAGGACGGCGGAGCTCTACATAAAGCCGAGCAGCGCGGTCATCCTAAGGGCGGCTTTGCGCTCTTTTAAGGAGGACACCCCCGAGTTGCTCTACCTTTTCGCCGCAGCTCTTGCACCGGACTCCGTGACTGTTAGGGCGCGGGAAAGTGAAGGCGAGCAGCTCGAGAGTTTCCTGGATGAGGTGGATCGCCACGCCGAGGGGGAGTTTCGCCTTCATCTGGAGGGTTGCGAAGATCCTTACTCCGCGGTGAAGACAGCTCTAGTCCTGAGGGATTGGATGGACGAGAAGGGGCTAGAAGCCATAGAGAAGGTGTACGGCGTCCAGCCCGGCGACTTATATCAGCTGAGAGAGATTTACGAATGGTTGTTTTACTCGGCATACCGCCTGTCTTCCGCGCTTAGGAGGGGCACGGCCGGGGAAAAATATTTCCGCCTTTCGCTGAGGGTAAGGGAGGGTATCAGGGAGGAGCTGATCCCGATTATCGGGTTGAAGGGAATAGGGCGCGTCAGGGCACGCATACTTTTTGAGAACGGTATTAAGACCGTCGACGATTTTCTTAGGGCGGACGATTCCCTCCTGGCGTCGCTACCCACCTTCGGACCTGAAATAGTTAGACAAGCCAAGGAGTCGGCCTTACAGAAGGGAGGACGGCCTGAGACGTGACAAAAGGACGACGAGCCTCGCCCTTTAAGGCGGGGAGGAGGCCAGCTATCTCGCGCTAACCTTTTTTTAGGATCAAAAGTTGCCCAATCGACGTGGTCGTAATCGGGATTTTGTTTCTGCAGGCCGACCTTAACTGGTCGAAACGTTTATATACAGACCATCAAAACAGGTAAAATGTCGAACAAAAAATCCTTTTCGAATACGCTGATCGCCGCTATCGTGGTGATCATCGTTGTTGTTGCCGGAGCGAGCGGCTACCTGTATTACGAGGACGTATTAAGTCACCCGAAGTCGGTGACGAAATCTGTTGTAATAGCCCCGCCGACGCCTAACACTTTGGTAGATATCGGCACCATGGGTCAAATATATTCGCCGGATGCGCTGGACCCGTCAACCGGGTTCTACGTCGTTGACGAACCGGTGTTCTTAGCCGTTTACCAAGGCTTAGTTGGGTACAACGGCTCTTCCATAACGCAGCTAGTCCCCGTGTTGGCTAAGTCCTGGGTCATGGAGCCGAACGGCTCCACCTACGTCTTCATCATGAGGCCAGGCACCTACTTCAGCAACGGCGATCCAATAAACGCCACCACCGCTTGGTTCAGCTTCTACCGCACCATAATAATGGCCCAGGGTCCAGGCGTCTCCAACTACGAGGGCATAATCGCCCAGTTCAAGGGGCCCTACTTCCTCCCCGTTGGCGCGTCTCACGCCGTCCAGTACGCCTTCCACCTCTCCTCCCTCCCGTCGCCCAACCAGACGGCCGCCATTTTGTCGCAGGTGCTGAGCGATTTCAACGCCCACAACTCCACCGTACAGGCCCTCATGGAGTACCCGCACCAGTCCGTGGTGGTGCTCAACTCCTCGGCCGTCGAGTTCAACCTAATCCAGCCCTATGCCTGGTTCGCCTACGATATATCGTCTGGCTGGTGGGGTGATTTCGCCGATCCCGTCTTCGTGGATGCCCACGGCGGGGTTCAGGCCGGCCAGCCTAACTCCTACATCAACACCAACGGCATGATAGGCAGCGGCCCCTACGTCATAGCCTCGGTTGGTTCCGAGCTGTCCAGCATAACCCTTAAGGCCAACCCCCACTACTGGGCCGCCAACGCCAGCGGCGTGCCCTGGACCATCGCTCCAGCGAAGATCCCCAACGTCATAATCGAGTACGGCGCATCCCACGCCGACAGGGTTGCCGAGTTCGACGACAACGAGGCCCAGCTCAGCTACGTCAGCATCCCATCTTTTAACTCAATCTACGACGGTTACCAGTACAAGAGCTACGTCCCCTTCAGCGCAATATTCGAGAACGAGGGAATGCAGCCGGGTGTTGGTTATATAGCGCTGAACACCCAGGTCTTCCCCACCAACATAACCGACTTCAGGCTCGCCCTCGTCCACGCCGTCAACTACTCCCAAATAATCAGCTCCATCTACACCTTCAACGGCACCGTCCTGGCGGGCATGTACGTGGGTCCCATAACCCCTGACATGCCCCTTTACAACCCCGATCACCTCCCCGTCTACTCCTTCAACATAACCTTGGCCGAGCATTACCTCAACGAGGCCGGCGAGCAGGGCGACTTCTACGTCGTCCTCCCCAACGGCACTACCCTGGGGAACCCCAACGGAAAAGAGCTGAGCTCCATGTCGCTTTACACCTTGACGCCGGTCACGCCAACCGCGGAAACGGAGTTCGAAATAATACAAAAGGACCTCTCCGAGGTTGGCATCAGCGTTTCCCTCTACCCGGTCACCGCTTCGGTTACTGACACGTGGTCCAGCGCCAGCAGCACCCCATCCTTGGTCATGCTAGGTTGGTTCCCGGACTGGCCTGACCCAGTGTTCCAACAGCTCATGGTTCAGACCGACCCCGAGTTCGGCGGTCTCGCGGGCAACCTCGCTTGGCTGAACAATTCGAAGCTGGACGCTTTGTACCAGACCCTCCCATGGGAGACCAGCACAACTCAGCAGGAACAGGGCGTTGCCGAGGCCTACAACATAACCTACAACGAGGCCCCCTACGTGTGGTTGCCGCAGCCCTATACGTGGTGGTTCCAGCAGCCTTACCTCAAGGGCGTCATCTATAACCCCTTCACGGGATACTACTACAACCTGATGTACTACGCCAATTACACCGCTAAGGTGAGCTCCTAAGGGTGCTGTTAATGCGGTCGAACTTCTTCTTTTTCTTGGTGAGGAGGGCCATCAACGCTTTTGTGACCCTCTTGTTGCTCATATTGCTGGTCTTCGTGCTGATCCACGTCGTTCTGCCAACACCTGAAGCGATGGCAAAGGTTTACATCGGAAGCACGCATTATACGCAAAGCGAGCTACAGTCCGTTATAGTAAGGTACGGATTGGATCAACCAATCTACGTGCAATTTCTGAACTACTTGGCCAACGCTCTGAGCGGTAATTTCGGAATGGACAGCCTTTACAAGGTACCAGAAATGCAGTTGCTCGATAAGTTCATACCAATAACGCTTGAGTTCGTGGTGGTGGCCATATTTCTTC
Source organism: Candidatus Martarchaeota archaeon (assembly GCA_046534355.1). GTDB lineage: Archaea > Thermoproteota > Thermoprotei_A > Marsarchaeales > UBA168 > UBA168. The sequence continues at coordinate 13,906 of JAWDNK010000007.1, forward strand.
AGGTCGTCATAGGCGTTCTAACCGGGGGTTTGGCGGCCCTTTACAGGGGCAAGGCGGTCGACTGGGGGATAAAGGCCCTTTACTTGGTGTCCTGGGCTGCCCCCGTTTTCCTTTGGGCTACGCTGTTGCAGTTCGGCTTCGCCTACGACCTGAAGCTTTTACCTTCTATGAACGTCGCAAACCCGCTCCTCACACCGCCGAAGCCAATAACTGGATACCCGCTGATAGACTCTGCCCTGGAAGGCGATTGGTCCTACTTCGACTCCTTGCTTCAGCACATGGTGCTGCCAGTGCTTGCCATAGCTATAACCGGTTTTGGTTTGACCACGAGGATGATGAGAAGTAGTTCCATAGAGGTTTTGGACAGGGACTACGTCAGGCTGGCTTACATGAAAGGCTTGAGCGGCGGCAAGGTTTTCTTCGGGACCGTGTTCAGGAACGCCATCATACCGATAATCACCTTGACCGCCGTGCAATTCGGTTTCGCCATATCCGGTGCGGTCGTAATAGAGGACATATTTCTCTACAAGGGCATGGGTTTCTTCCTTTATCAGTCCGTCGTAAATCTTGATTACGTTGCAATACTGACCACTACCATAATAATCGGGATATCCGTTATCGTCGCCAACTTCGTGGCTGACGTGTTGTACGCGCTTGTAGATCCGAGGGTGAGGCTGGAGTGAAGTTTTTGGATATAATAAAAAAGGCGGTTGGCTTCAGGGGGGACGTCGACGCCGCGGCAAACACTGGAGTCCCCCAGAACTTGACCACCTGGTACTACATGTTTCACAAGAAGGAAGCCGTGACCGGGATGGCAATCATAGTGGTCTTCCTGGTGTGGTCGGCTTTGGAAGGTACCATGCAGGCGTTGGCATATTACATGAGAAGGCCTAACCTAGGATGGGTGCTCCTTCCGCACGATCCCTTGGCCTCTCCAAATCCGGCGCTTAGCCTCAGGCCCCCATCACTGGCTTATCCCTTCGGCACCAACCTGAACGGCCAAGACATACTTTCCAGGTTGCTTTACGCCGCGCCAAAGGACGCCGCTGCCGCCATGGTGGTGGTCTTCTCAGCCGTCGTCATCGGAGGCTTGTTGGGGGTGATGGCTGGCTACTACGGTGGCTGGACAGACGAGATCCTTATGAGGGTAACCGACGCTTTTCTGGCATTCCCTGGCTTGGTGCTAGCCATAGCTCTGAGTATGCTGATCGGTCCTGGCTTCGATTCGGTGTTGATATCCCTTACGATTATCTGGTGGCCGATATACGCTAGGCTTTTCAGGGGGCAGACGCTGACGCTGAAATACCGCGGCTTCGTCGAGGTTTCAAGGCTTTTCGGGGTGAGCCAGCTCAGGGTTCTCTTCAAGCACATATTCATGAACGCCATCGATCCCGTGTTGGCCTACATGGCGCTCGACTTCGGCACTGTGATACTTACCTACTCTACTTTGGCCTTCCTAGGGATAGGAATTCAGCCACCCTACCCGGAGTGGGGCTCGATGTCCTCCGATGGGTTGAGCTTTTTCCCGAGCGCTTGGTGGTACACGCTCTTCCCAAGTGCCACTATTCTACTGGTGGTCATAGGCTTCATACTAGTTGGTGACAGCTTGCAGGACGCGCTTTCAGGGAGGGTGAGCGATCGATGAACGCCATAACGATCAGGGATCTGAGCGTGTTCTACAGGACCCCCTTCGGTATGGTAAAGGTGCTGGACGGCCTGGACGCGGACTTCGAGGAGGGCAGGACAGTGGGCGTCGTAGGCGAGAGCGGGTCCGGCAAGTCAACGCTCGGCTTCGCCATAACCAGGCTTCTTCCCCCAGCTGGGTCCGCGAAGGGGTCGATCAGATTTTACGACACAGAGCTACTTTCATTGCCTCAAAAGAGGATGAGGGAGATCAGGGGCACCGGCATATTCATGGTCATGCAAGACCCATTCAGCAGTCTAAACCCCGTGAAACGCGTCCGGGATCAGCTGATAGAGGCTCTCCAAGTCAAGTACGAGCGCAGGGGGGAAGATTTGGATGTGCCAAGGGCGGAAAAGGAGGCTCTTAAGCGCCTCTCCGACGTAAAGCTTCCTGACCCGGATTTGATGATGCTGAAGTATCCGCATCAACTATCCGGAGGGCAGATACAAAGGGTGGTCATAGCCATGGGATTGTTACTCGAGCCCAGGGTGATGATAGCGGACGAGCCCACGTCTGCGCTGGACGTCAGCATACAGGCTCAGGTGATAGCTTTGATGAAGGAGCTGCAGCAGAACTATGGGATGACGCTGATCTTCGTGACTCACGACTTGGCTGTAGCTTCCGCCGTATCCGATAAAATACTCATACTCTACGCGGGGAAGATGTTGGAGTTTGGTGATGTGGAAGGCGTAATCAAAGAACCGTTGCATCCCTACACCCAGGGCCTATTGAAGAGTTTTCCGGCAGGGAGCTACAAAGATCACGAGTTATACTCGTTGAAGGGCATGCCCCCGTCATTCTTCGATCTGCCGCCCGGTTGCAGGTTCAGCCCGAGGTGCCCGTACGCCTTCGACAGGTGCACCAAGGAGGAGCCGCGTTTGGTTCAGGTCAATGGAAGACTCGTGAGGTGTTTCCTTTATGACAAGTCTGCTGAGCAGTGAGGAGAACCTGGTTAAGGCTGAAGACATCAAGAAGTACTTCCTGGCCGAAAAGAGCGGTTTGCTGGAGAGATTGGCTCACAAGCGGATGAGCTACATAAAGGCCGTCGACGGCGTTAGCGTGGAGATCCCCAAAAATAGGACGACTGCTTTAGTCGGTGAGAGTGGCTCGGGGAAAACCACGCTGGGAAGGATACTGGTAACGCTGGAAACCCCATCCTCTGGCAAGATATACTACGGGGGTTTGCTGGTGGACGAGAAAAACTTGAAGGACGTCAGAAAGAGGATGCAGATAGTATTTCAAAACCCCTTTGAAAGTTTGGATCCCCGCATGAGCATAAGGGAGATCGTTGAGGAGCCGCTTTTCAAGCTAAGTGCTGATGAGAAGCAGAGCAGGGCCAAGGCGGCGCTCGAAGCCGTGGGATTGAACTACAACGACGTGTATTACAGGAAGGCCCGTGATCTATCGGGAGGACAAAGACAAAGGGTTGCGATAGCCAGGGCCATAGCTCCGAACCCCGAGTTCATAGTACTGGACGAGCCGACTTCTGCGCTCGATGCTTCGGTGCAATCCCAGGTGTTGAACCTACTGGTGGAGCTCAAGAAAAAGTACAATTACACGTACCTATTCATAACTCACAACATACTGGTGGCGAGATACATATCCGATTGGATATACGTCATGTACGCGGGGAAGATAGTGGAAGCGGGGAACACGGAAGAAGTATTCGAGAAGCCTTTGCATCCTTACACGAAGTTGTTGCTTAGATCGGTGCCGAGGCTTGAGCCCGGTGCGAAGCTCGAGCCCATGGAAGGGGAAGCACCAAGCCTATTGAATCCGCCGCCCGGTTGCAGGTTCAGCCCGAGGTGCCCGTACGCCTTCGACAGGTGCACCAAGGAGGAGCCGCGTTTGGTTCAGGTCAATGGCGGGGCCCACGCCGTGGCCTGCCACCTGTATGACCCGAACCGCCGATGGAAATAGATAGAACGACAAGTCTCGCCCTTCGGGCGCGGGAAGGGGGGCGGAAAGAGAAGTCAGCGCGTAATAAACCGCATGGTTTTTCGCGACACCCCTTTTATGCTACCCCGCTATCAACTTGTATGGAAAACAGGTATGCGGGGGTATCCGTTTTGAGCTGGGCCCAGTTGCAAGGGGAGTCCGTGGAGGCCACCGCTAAAGTAAACGGGACGTTTACCCTTTCGGATGGCAGCAAGGTCCAGCTTGTCCAAGGTGCAAGGCTTAGTCTGCCCAGGTGGGCGGTCAAGGAATTGGGGAGTAAGCTGGAGATCGGAGCCACCGGTTTGAAGACTAAAGACGTCGCCCTCAGCGCTTGGATGGAGGAGAATGACCCAAAAACTCTCAAGGATTTGGATCCCCTTTTTTACGCGAGGGCTTGTTACCAGCTATCTGGAGGGGAAGAAAAGGAACTCAGGGCGGCGCTGAGCGAGCTATTATCGCTGAGAAAGAGGAAGATAATGGAGGCGGCGATGAGTGGCCGCGATGACCCGAGGTTCTACTCGGCCATGACCGCGGAGGAGAAGAGGTTTTACGATGATCTGAAGGGGTGCGTTGAAGAATGGCAGGACTTCCTGGTCAGGGTTCTGTCCGGTTTACCTCCCATAGAGGGAAAGGGGTGATGCCTTCATGGCCACCGGAACACAGCAGTCCCAGGTCGATGTGGAAGAGGCCTTCGGTGCCTTCCTAAGGGAGTTTTCAGAGCCAGATCCCAGCGATCCCTTGAAGATGAGGGAGAAGTACAGGGACCTGGTCAGGGATGTGGCTGCCAAGAAAGAGAAGAGTCTGGTCGTAGACTTCAAGGATTTAGTAGCGCACGATCGCGCTCTGGCGTCGCTGATCGCGACCGACTTCGACTCGCACAGGGAGGAGCTGGACGCCGCTGCCACTCACCTGCTTTCCGTCGAGAGCCCTGGATACGCGGAGAGCTTGCGTTCCCTCACCGTCCGCTTCAAGGGGATGCCGGAAAAGACTCCCATGAGGAGGCTTAGAAGCGACGCGCTCGGGAAGCTGGTGGAGTTCAAGGGCGTCGTCGTCAGGGCTTCCAGGGTTTCCCCCTACGTGCAGAAGGCCGTTTATCAGTGCATGAGTTGCGGTACCACCGTCGAAATAACCGAGGGGAGGAGGATGCGCCCGCCAACGGTTTGTCCTAATCCGTCTTGCCCCAGTCACCAAACCGGCATAACGAGGTTCAGGTTTCTGCTCAAAGAGAGCTTGCTGGTCGATAGGCAGAGGATCCGCGTTCAGGAGGAGCAAGACGAGGTCCCCCCTGGGCAGTTGCCTACCTACGTTGACGTGGAGCTCTTTGACGATATAGTTGACGTGGCCAGACCTGGCGACAGGGTTGACGTGGTTGGTGTTTTGGAAGGCGAGCCAAGCCCAAACGACCCGCAGGACAGGATACTTGATACGTACTTCGTGGCAAACTACATAGAAGTGGTCGATAAGGGGTTCGAGGAGGTCCAGATAACCGACGAGGACGTCAAGGCCATAAAGGAGCTGGCATCCCAACCCGACATCAAGGAAAAAATCCTCTCCTCAATCGCGCCCCAGATTTACGGCCTAGGTTACGTGAAGGAAGCCATAGCGCTTTCGATGTTTGGTTCTCAGCCCGTCTACGCTCCGGACGGGACCCGCATCCGCGGGGACATACACGTGCTTTTGATCGGTGACCCAGGGGTGGGAAAGAGCCAACTACTGCAGTTCGCCGCGAAGCTGGCGCCCAGGGGAATATATACTTCTGGCAAGGGAAGCAGCGCGGCAGGCCTCACAGCGGCTGTGGTGAAGGATCAAAAAGGCGAGTTCATGCTTGAAGCCGGTGCCATGGTGCTCGCGGACGGCGGCATAGCTTGCCTTGATGAGGTGGACAAGATGGACGAGAATGACAGGGTCGCTATCCACCAGGCCATGGAACAGCAGGTCACGTCTATAGCGAAGGCCGGCATCGTGGCATCCCTCAACACGAGGGCATCGGTGATAGCGGCGGCAAACCCAAAACTGGGAAGATATATGGACGACCGCACGGTAGGAGACAACGTGAACTTACCCGTCACCATTCTTTCGCGTTTCGATCTAATATACATAATAAAGGACAAACCGGATTCCACTACAGATAAGATGCTGTCTGATCACATCTTGAAGGCGCACATGGTCAACGAACAGAAGCCGGCCGTACCTCCGTCTTTGCTGCGGAAGTACATAAGTTACGCGAGGAGGTACGTCTCCCCCAGCCTTAGCGAGGATGCGGCCAACGTCCTTCAGGACTTCTTCCTGAAGATGAGGGAAAAAAGCGTTTCTTCCGATTCGCCGGTTGCCATAACGCCCAGGCAACTGGAAGGACTTATCAGGCTGACAAAGGCAGAGGCGAGGATGAGGTTGAGGGAGATCGCGGGGGTAACCGAGGCTCAGGAAGCCATAAACCTGACGAAGATGTACTTGAGCCAGGTCGGCATCGACCCCGAAACCGGTATGCCGGACATAGGGCCGGTGACCACTGGCATGACGCACACTCAGCAAAACCGTGCGTCTCTCTTCTTGAAGACGCTCGAAGATCTGCTGGAGGAGAGCAAGGGCGAAGACATCGACCTCGAGACCTTCAAGGGAGCTTTAGCCGACAAGGGAATGGCAGAAGCCGAGTTCGATAAGCTGTACAGATCCTTCCTAAGAGACGGCGAGATCTTCGAGCCGAGCCCTGGAAAAGTTAATTACGTCGGGAGGAGAAAGAACTATGAGCGAAAATCTTTGGGTTGAAAAATATAGACCGAAAAGGCTTTCGGACATGGTTGACCAGGAGGAGGTAGTGAGGAGGCTCGAGATGTTCGTGAAGGAGAAGAACATGCCCCATTGCCTCTTCGTGGGTCCTCCCGGTACGGGTAAGACTACCGCCGCCCTATGCCTAGTCAACGAGTTGTTCGGGGACTCCGTAAGGGAGAACACGCTCGAAATGAACGCCAGCGACGAAAGGGGGATAAAGGTGGTACAAGATAGGGTCAAGGAGTTCGCCCGCTCCGTTTCGCTCGGAGAGATCCCGTTCAAGGTGATGATACTGGATGAAGCGGACAACATGACAACTGACGCGCAAGAAGCGCTTAGGAGGACCATGGAGCTCTATTCGGCTTCGTCTCGCTTCATATTGATAGGTAATTACTCCAGTAAGATAATCGAGCCGATACAGTCCCGCTGCGCTATTTTTAGGTTCGGCGCGATTCCGGAAGAGGCCTTTGTGAAGCACTTAGAGGATATCGCGAAGAGGGAGGGAAAGGAGGTGGACCAAGAGGCGCTCAAGTTGATTTACGAGTTCGCCTCCGGCGATCTGAGGAAGGGGATCAACATCCTTCAAGCGGCAGCCGTCTCATCTAAGATCGGCGTCGAAGAGGTGAAAGAGGTCGTCGGAGAACTAGAAGCTGGCGGCGCGGCGGAGGCCCTTAAACTCGCGATATCGGGGGATTTTCTGAAGGCCAGGTCAAGGATGAAGGATTGGATGGCATCCCAGGGCTTATCTGGTTTGGACGCGGCCAGGCAGGTGCACGACAGCCTCATACGCATGCAACTGGGAGAAGAGCTCAAGGCCGAGATCTTGGAGGCGCTTGGCGAAACCGAGTTCAGGATAATCCAAGGTGGCGACGACGAGATTCAGATCGACGCCTTCCTCGCCAAGGTGAGCGCTCTGGGCTGGAGAAGGGAAGCGAAGAAGTGAACCGCTGGGCCGCGACTGGGACTCGAACCCAGAAAGTCGGCTCCACAGGCCGACGTGTTGCCCTTACACCACCGCGGCCAAGGATTAGGCGAATAAGCCACAAAAGGTTATCGGTCGGTTCCCGCCGGTGCTCCTTCCACTTTTTGCAAACGTCGCATGATTCATATGGCGCGGGAAAGCAGTTTTTCGAGTTCCGATATTATGTCATCAGGTCCCGCTTCCTTGAGCGATATTATCGTGGTTTTTCCCCTTCTGCCTTTTCCGCTTTTGACCTTGCTTATGAGGCCGACTGATGCGAGCGCGTTCATGGTCCCCCAAACCGTGGTGTGCCTCTTCGGTATCTCTCCGTATTTCCCGCAGAGGTTCCTGTACATGCTTTCCGCCTCGCTCGTCGACGTCGTCTTGTCCCCTCTGCTTTTTATCGCCTTAGCTATGGCTAGCAGGAACAACTTTTCGTGGCGGGAAATGTTAGAGAGGGATGAGTGGTAACTCACGCTTCCGCTGTTCATCACCGTCTCGGCGAACTCCTTGTCTATTTTTTCCAATTTGCGCTTTTCGGCCTCCGTGAAAATGGCGCCAAGAGCGCTAATGGCCTTCTTGAGATTGCCTTCGCTCCTGGTCGCGACCGAGTCCAACACCTCTTCGTCATACGATCCCGGTCTTACCCCTTCGTCGCACCTTTCCTTGAGTATTTGAACTACTTCATCTTGGGAGTAAGCGGGGAGCTGCATGGAGAAAGTGTACTTACCCATGTTCAGCAGCTGCGCACGGCTATTTATTATCACGTTGAAGTTTGCCCCGGGTCCCTCTGGTGGCCCGAACAGTTCTTCGCTCAGTTCATCGAAACCGTATGCCTTCATCAGCGGACCGTTGAATAAAGCCTCGCCGTGCTCGACGACTACCAGGAGGGAGGAATTGCTCTCGCTCAGATACCGGAACAGCTCGGCCTGCATGTTCTTTTGGGAAGTCAGCCTCGTGCTACCGAGGTACAGCACCTGTCTGTAAACGTCCCTGATTATAGAGTAAACACTACGGTCGTTTATCAAGTCTACGAACGCGGTCAAGACCGGTTTTGCCCCATTCGTAAGCGAGTCTACGTGAAGCTGCCGCGCGAACCTCATCGAAAGCGCGGTCTTCCCCACGCCAGCCTTCCCCGTCAGCACAACCCGAAACGGTTTGTCAGATTCTTCCCCGTATAAAACCCTCCAAGCCCTGTTCATTTCACCCAAGTGCTTCTCTCTACCTACTAGCTTCATCGGAACATATGTTTGGTCGAACACGGAGGGCTTGAGGATTATTCCCCTTTCAACCGTTCCGGTACCCAAATCTGTTCCCGTACCGATACCCGCATCAGACGGAAGATGGACGGCCACGAAAGCCGTTGTCCTTTAGGGGATAAATGTTATCCCCTGAAACTGAGCCGGCATCCCTCAAGACCTGCTAATATTCGGTGCTCTTGCACCGGAACCAGCGCGGGTGCGCATGGAATCAACCGCGACTAAAGGGGCTTTCGGACCCCCCGGTGAAATTGCACTCGCCTTGCGCGCCGAGTGGACGCGGTGGGCATCGGTGTTTTCGGCAGCCAAGCCTCGTCGAAAGGATAGGCGGATAGTATGGAAGAACGGCAAACATCTCCCTTTATGGCGGGTAGGACATAGACGTCGTAACCCACCCCTCTTTGTACACGGGCGCATTTTTCTAGCGCCGTTTCGGCTACAGTTGGCCTCCTTCCCGGAAGCGCATATAAATCTCCGGCTACTTTAATCAGTTGGTAAGCGTGGAGGGCCTTCACCCAGCTGTTGAAAAGCTTTTCAGGGAGAGGTTTGGTGCCCTTACACCTCCTCAGGAGCTCGCCATACCCCACGTACTCTCTGGCGAGAACGTCCTCC
>JAWDNK010000008.1:0-21496 GCA_046534355.1 Candidatus Martarchaeota archaeon
TGGCATCAATAGAGACGGCGGAGGTTATCTCGCTATTGATTGGAAAGACCCCCGCGCTGGCCGGTAAGTTGCTGGTTTACGATGCCTTAACGGCGTCCTTTGACATAGTGCCCCTGACCCCCTCCCCGCCCCGAAGGACGAGGTTTGTCGTTCGTCTTATCAACGTTCAGATCGGCTATAAAATCCTCACAAGCGGTCTATCCATCCCCTCATAAAGGAGAGTTTCACCTCTTGACCCCATAAGGTTAAACCGCTCTTGAGACCAAGAGCTAAACAAGGGCTTGAGCTCCGCATCTCATTCATGGGAAGGGCCACCGCGCTTAAACGCGACTGACATTAATAATCCAACTGACTAGTCCATGTCCTCGCAATCACCTCTACTCGACAGACGCACGGCCACCAAGGCAGTTTCGTTGATAATCAATAACTACCCTTGGGCAGGGCCTCCCATTGTTGGCGACCCTTTTTTTGATCTGATAGGTATCGTGCTCAGCCAACACACCACCGATAAGAACGCTTGGGCAGGAGAGCAAACGCTGAGGAGACTTTTTCAAACACCCAGAAACATTTTGGCCGCTACACCCTCGGAAATCGCGTCCGCCATAAGGGGAGCCGGCCTTCAAAACCAGAAGACGAAGACGATAATCGCTCTCGCCAAGGTCGAAATCGAGCAAGGCGCCATCTCTAAGGCAGCGGCCTCTGACTGGGAAGAGGCCCGGAAAATCCTCTTAGGAATACCCGGCATCGGCATGAAGACCGCTGACGTGTTCTGCATGCTCCACCTCGGGGCACCCCTGATCCCCATAGACGTTCACGTCAGGCGCGTAAGCATTAGACTCGGCCTCACAAAAAGTCAAAAATATGAGGGTATACAATCCGACCTACACGCCATAGTCAAACCCGAAGATAGAAAGAGCGCCCACTTATCGATGATAAGGTTCGGCAGGGAGGTTTGTAGGGCAAAGAAGCCTTTGTGCGCCACCTGCCCCTTGAACGACATATGCCCCTGGTATCTGTTTAACCGCGCCAAGCAAGGAAGGTCGACGCAGAGCAATTGAGCCCAATGGCGGATACCGACCACCTTGCGCTACACATCGGGTCGACGGGCAAGTCGCTTCGGCTATCCGCCTTGCCTCCTCGAGGTCGGAAACTATCAAGGCCTTGAGCCTAGGATTTCTTAGTGCGAAAGCGGGATGCAAAGTGACGATGACCGGCACCCCGTGATATCTGAAAAACTTTCCCCTAATCGAGAAAACCGCCTTCTGGCCCGTTAAAGCGTTCACCGCGGTAGCGCCCATGGCCACCACCGCCCTGGGTTTGACCAGATCAACCTCTCTCTCAAGAAATGGCATGCAGGTCTTTATCTCTTCTTGGTTGGGTTTCCGGTTTTTGGGTGGGCGGCACTTCACCACATTGGTTATGTATAAATCTCCCCTTTTCAGCCCAGCCTCGCGTAGGGCATCCTCCAAGAGTTTTCCGGCCCTACCGACGAACGGCCTGCCCGTCATATCTTCGTCCCTACCGGGCGCCTCCCCGACTAGCATCAAATAGCCAGTGGAGCCTTCGCCGGGCACGGCATTGACTCTCGTTAGGGCCAGCGGACAGCGCCTGCAGGCAAGCACCTCCTCTCTTAACTCCTCCAGTCCGTCTTGAACCATCATTTAGCTGACCTTATCACGGTGACACCTTCATCGTGCCCGATCACGAGCTCGTCGACCAAGCCCTCGAAAAGCCCCGTCTCTACAACACCCGTGAGGCTCTTGAGCTCCCTTGCGATACTAAGGGGATCGCCCTGGTAACCCGAAAGATCTACATCCACTATCCAATTGCCGTTATCGGTCACCACGGGTCCGTTTTTACCGGTACCCGCGCGCAACTTCCACTTTAAGCCCATGTCGCCAAGGGTAGCTATCACGTATGGAAAAGAAATGGGCTCTATTTCAACGGGAAGCGGGAAATCCCCGAAGAGCCTAGGAACGAATTTCTTCGCGTCTATCATAACTACGTATTTTTTCGATCTCTTCGCGAGGAGCTTTTCGCCGAGCAGAGCCGCACCACCTCCTTTAACTAAGTTTAAAACAGGATCGGCCCTATCGGCCCCATCAAAGGTCACCTCCGGCGAGCCCGGCGACTCTAAGTAATAACACCTCAATCCGAGTGAGTGAACTAGCAATTGCGTTGCCCGTGAGGCAGCAATCAGTTCAACGCGCTTGCCCTTCAGGAATTCCTTAACGAACAATTCCAAAGTTGACCCTGACCCGAGGCCTACCAACATACCATCCTCGATGAGGGCCGAGGCTTCCCGGGCTGCTCTCCTGCGTTGTTCCACTACCGCTTCGTCCATAAGCGGTAAACCCGTCCGAATAAATGCGTTTTCTGAAAAATGTCGATGTCAGAACTTCGGGACCAGTGAAAGACGGATAGGTCCCTCTGGGTACCTGCTGGGATAGGAAGACGTCTCCTTCTTCAGCGTTTCTATCAGCTCCGGTACGGTCATCGTCTTAACGAAGGGTTTTTCCAGCGAGGAAAGCGAACGCACGGAAACGCTGAGAACCCCCTGCTCCTGCTCCTTCTTACCGATGACGACCGTATAAGGTGTCCAGTGAACCCCTGCCTCTCTGATCTTCTTATTGAACGAGGATTCGGAGTCATCGACGTACGCCCTAAAGCCCTCCCTCCTCAGGCTTTCACATACTTCCGTGGCCCTACCGAGGTTTTCATCCGTCACAGGCACTATTCTTACCTGAACGGGGCTTAACCACGTGGGCAGGGTCGGTAGACCCTTCCCCTTGAAAGCCTGTTCGATCACGGAGGAGAACAGGCGCTCGATGGCCCCCAAGCTGGAATGTACGATGACGTAGTTTCCCCTACTCCCATCCCTCTTCGCGTAGGTCAAGCCATACCTCTCGCTGTTCTTAACATCCAGCTGAACCGTTGAGAGCTGAAGGTTATTCCCGGTAGAATCTATGAACTGGAACTCATCCTTCATTTCCCAGTAGTACTTCATGCCGGGAATTATCTCGACTATGATTGGCCTTTTCATCTCGGTCGCAATCGAAGACAAGAAGGATAGACCTTCCTTTTCAAAGGGTTTGGTAATCCTTGCGACCAGCGCATAGGGCAGCCCTAATCTCGCCAAGAGCTGGTCGTATTTCTTGGTCAGGTAAGCGAACTCATCCTCGCCCTGCTGATGGTCTTTACAGAAAGAGTGGATGTCTGGCATGGTGAATGCCCTAAGCCTTCTCATGCCGACGCACTCACTCCTTCTTTCCAGGCGAAAGCTTTTGGATATCTCGTACATCCTAAGCGGCAGGGCCTCTTCTCTCACAGAGGCGTCCTTCATCATTCTGAAAAGGCCAAAGTCGCTGGCAAACCTCAATAGGAAAGTCCTATTGCCGACCCTTAGGTGGTAATCCTTTTGCCTGAACTCCTTGGCCTGCTCGTGTATATCGGGTAGTGAATAATCGTAGAGGATCGGCGTCTCTATTTCATAAGCCCCGAGTTCGCGGAGAGCGATGTCCCTTACGAATTCCTCCAAGAGCCCCTTTAACATAGCCCCGAAGGGGTAGTATCTGAAGTTTCCGACGTCGCTGGCTGGTTCGAGGCTCGCCAACTGAAACCTGGTAAGAGCCGATATGTGTGGCGGGGTCTGGTGGGTGGAGTTTTTCATTTCCTCGCTTACAAAGTATTGATAATAATCCGGCCACTTCTTCAGCCCCTCTATAAAGTCTATGTCGTCAAGACCGAATTGAGTGCTTTTGCCTTCCTCGTCGATAAAGTAATAGGGTTTGTTCAAGGAGCGCCACAAAGCCATAACGACCACGCTATTAAGATTTAGCGGTGACCTGCTCTAGCCGCGCAAGCTTAATACCCTGGAGCGCCAAAGACTTATGGCCGGACTCATAGCGCTACTCACGGATTTCGGTTACTCCGATTATTACGTGGCGGCGCTGAAGGGAGTGATAAAATCCTTGGCGCCGGAAGCCGACTTTATCGACGTAACCCATGGCGTGGAGCCCTTCTCCGTTTGGGAGGGAGCCTTCTCGCTTTATTACGCGTTCAAGTTCATGCCCGAGGGGACCACCATATTGGCGGTGGTTGATCCCGGCGTGGGCACTTCCAGGGAGATCATCGCGGCTCGGTGCAAGGGCAAATGGTTAGTGGGTCCCAACAACGGCCTCCTTTACCCGGTGTTAAGGGATAACGGCTACGACGAGCTCTTCGCGGTAGACGTAAAGGCCTTCGAAACCAGCCGCACATTCCAGGGCAGAGATGTGATGGCCAAGGTATCGGCCAAGCTCGCCGGCGGCCAAGACGTATCAAATATAAAGCTTGGCGGGGTGAAACTGAAAAAGTTAAGGGGTTGGGGATTCGTGTCGAGTTGCAGATCGCGCTGCAAAGGCAAAGTCATGCACGTTGATAGGTTTGGAAACTTGATATCCAATTTGAGGTCAGATGGTTTTGCGATCAGGGGCAAGGTTAGGGTTTCCCTGGATGACAAAACCCTTGATGCCACTTATTCCGAGAATTATTCAAAGGACGGTTTTATCGTGGTGCCGGGGGGTTACGGGTTAATCGAGTTAGCAGTCGGCAAAGGGAGCGCAGCCTCACAGCTGCAAGCGAAAGCCGGATCGGTGATTAGCTTTGAAAAAGTATAGGGTAGGCTTACTCGTGGGCAGGTTTCAGCCCTTCCACTTGGGTCATCTAAGGGCTGTTGAGTACGCCGCGTCGCGTTGCGAAAAGCTGGTAATAGGAATAGGGAGCGCCCAAGAGTGCGGCACCGATAGGAACCCTTTCGATGCCGATACCAGGATGCGCATGATCGAGGAAAGCCTAAAAGAGACAAACGACGTGGACCTCTCGCGCGTAGAGTTCCTGAAGATACCAGACTTCATGGACGATGATAAGTGGTACAACTACATAATCGAGCGCGTCCAAGACTTGGAGGTGGTGTTTTCCGGGAATAACTGGGTCAAGAGAATATTCAGAACAAGAGGTGTTAAGGTCGTAACCCCACCTTGGTACAACAGGGGAGAGATCTCAGGCACAAAAATCAGGTACATGATAAAGAACGGGGAAAAATGGGAGGGATTTGTACCTCACGCGGTGATCTCCATAATAAATCAACACAAAAGTGAACTGGCGCCGGTGAACGGCTAGCTTTTAAACGGGGTTGAAACCCAAATAACCGGATTTTTGAAGGGGATTTGGAAATGAGCGAGAAAAAAGGGCTTGCCTCAGATCTCAAGACCCTTTACATCAGGCAGGTGATGGTAGCCTTCAGTAACGGCTTCGCATCCCCTTTCGTGAACGTGCTCATGGTACAACTCAAGTCATCGGCGTTCATACTTGGGCTCCTCTCCTCCATAACCAACTTCGTGTCCAACTTTTTCCAGTTCATTTGGGGAGCCATTACAGATGCGGTCGGGAGGAAGATACCATTCGTGTTGATTGGGGGATTGGGGGCTTCCGTGATATGGCTTTTCGCCATAGGTACCCGTACGGCGCAAATGCTATTGTTATTGATAGCAGTCCAGGCTTTCATGAACTCCATGGTGACCCCGGCGCTTTCAGCGCTGATAGGTGACGTAGCCCCACCGATGAGAAGGGGTAGAGTCTCTGCGTCACTAAACATATTCGCGTCGCTGGGCTCCCTGATAGCAACCCTCATCTCGGGCTACATCATGATGATCGATGATCAAAGCCTTTCCAGCATGTACGTGATCCCTTTCCTCCTGGCGGCCATAACGGGCTTCGCCGGCAACGCGGTCATAATGAAAATAAGGGAAAGGCCCAGCAGACGCAAACCAACGTTCAAACCCAAAACCCTTACTGAGCCGCTCAGGGAGAACGAAGTATTCAGGTCGTTCACGGAAATCTCTTTCGCCTCCATGATCGTACAGTCTCTACCTTGGGGTGTCTTCCCCTTCGTCATAGTGGACGTGGTAAAGGCCAACATGCTTCAGGTGGCTCTCATATCTGTCATAAACGGGGCTTTCGTATTGGCCGTCCAAAGGAGCGCTGGAGCGCTGGTGGACAGGGTCGGCAGAAAGCCGTTCATATTAGCGGGCAAGTTTGGGCTTTCTGCTTTCCCGCTTTTTTACGCTTTCGCCACATCGGTTTGGATGCTCTACATCGGCAACGCCATCGGCGGTGCGTTCAACGGCCTACTCATGGTCGCGAACTTTACCTACATGTTGGACGTCTCTCCTAACGACAAACGCGGCGAGTACTTCGGAATATACAACTCGCTGATGGGCATAGCCACCGGGATAGGGGCGCTCGTGGGAGGGGGCATAGCCGATATTTTCATGGCTAGGTTCGGATTAGAGCCAGGCTTGTGCTACGTCCTTTTGGCCTTCGCCATCGGAAGGATGAGCATCAACGCTTTGTTCTTCAAGATAAAGGAATCAAGGGGTTACAGCGCCCAGGCATCCCCGAACCCGCGAAGCATATAGATTTACGGCGCGGCTGGGCCCACCAAAGCTTCTACCCAATTCTTGGGGTCGAAGCGGTCCAGCGAGTCATACTCTTGCCCCCTGGATATGAACAGTATAGGTTTTTTGTAGCGCGAAAGGGACAGAAAAACCCCTCCCTTCGCATCGGCGTCCACCTTGGTCACCAAAAAAGCATCAACACCGACGGCAGACTCGTATCCCTCGACCTGCTTCAGCACGGCGTTCCCAGTCAGCGCGTCGACGACCAATACCTTCAGATCGGGAGAGCCAACCCTCACTATCTTCTTCATCTGATCCATGAGGTTCTTGTCCATTTCTACCCTTCCAGCCGTATCCACGAGAATCACTGTCAGCTCTTTACCAGAGTTCAGCTTCTTGGCCTCGAAAACGAGGGAGGCGGGATCGGCGCCATATTTGGAGGGGAGGTAAGGGAGGGCGAGCTTATTGGCGTGAGCAGTTAGCTGCTCGATGGCGCCCGCCCTGAAAGTATCACCGGGCACCAGATATGGCCTCAAACCAGAGTCCTTTAAGTACTTGCCCACCTTTGCCAACGCCGTGGTCTTCCCTACGCCATTTACGCCGAAAAACACGGTTACGTAGGGCCAATTTCCCTTTCTTTTGATCAGCGTTGGAAAATCGGGAGAGGCCAGGGGCGCCAGGTAGCCGTATAATACCTCCGCCAAAGGCCTTTCCTTGACCTGCTCCTCGATCTGTTCAACCACGTCCAGAGCCACTCCGGCCTCCAACAAAAGAGACCGGGCTTCTTTGACGTCGTTTTTAGATAACCGAGAAAAAGCCCTTTTCAAGCCCTCAAAAACCATTCGCGCCAGTCCCAGTTTGCTAGCCAATTGCCTTATCCTGGGCTCCATCGATCTAAGCGCGCCGATAGTCTGCCTCTCCCTTAGCTCCAGGGCCTCTACACTCTTGCGCAGCTCATCCCTTCTCTTCTCTAAGTAAGAAATGGCTTCGTCCTTTGGGCGCTCCACGAACACCGACTGGCCCAATGAAACGAAAACCTTCTCCCCCGCTATAGCAGATTGTACGAACACGCCCGCCCCCACGGGAGCGAGGAAACCCTCCTTCAAAGACTTTAACGCCGAAAGCGCGCCTTCGGTTTCTTGGACGTAAGTCGCTATCAGACGCTCCTGATCGCTCAGCGCCTTGAGCAACGACTCTAGGTATACGTATTGATCGCTGAGCCGCTGAAACTCATCCTTCTCCTCGCTCATTCTGAACCATCTTCTTGAGCAGCGGGTCGTCTATCTCGTTCGGGTCTTCAACCCTCTTGACGCTCTCAACCCTTATGTCCCCGCGCTTCACGTGATGCTTGCTCCCTATTTCCGAAAGCACCCTTTCCAAGGCGCGCTTCTCGTTTTTGGCAACGGTAAACTTCCTGAACTGATGAACGTAAAACCCATCGCTGAACCTGCCGACGACTAAGTAAACGTTGGGTTGAACATCGGACATTTGGTTTAATATAAGGGCTAAGACTTAAGCCTGAGCTCATGCTGGCGGCTCGCTGATCTGCGAGGCGCGTCGAAAAAACCGTTCACGCGTGGTATAGGCGTCTATACAACAGAGACTGGCTGCTCGGCAACCGACGTCATCCCTCGCCGCTGGCGGACAGCAAAGCGGCCATAAAAAGGGAAATCTTACACGCTAATCGAAACTAAGAGCCCGCTCTATCCCCACCAACTCCGTACCTGTGCTCAGGTCGCCCACCAGCGCCCCGCGAGAATTGGCCACCAGGCCCAACCTCAGGTATTGAAAACCCATGTTAACCGTCGCTATATCTCCTTTGACGCGAAACCTTTCTTCTAAGGCCTTGAGCTCATCCTCCGAAAACATAGGTGGCAAGGCCAAGCCTTTGTCCGTAACCACAGATAAGGATCCAACCGTGGCGAATCCCTCACCTAGCTCACCTCTTTCAACCTCTACTCCCAACGCATCCGAAATCTGACGGACCTCCTCACCGCTAAATCCCTTGTATACCAAGGCGTAGTTTGAGTTAGCCAAGATCAAGTTCCCAAGAGCCGTATAACTGGACCTCAATATCTGCACGTTCACGTCATAATTTTTCTTTATTACCTCAACTTGCTGCTCATCCACTTGATATGGAAAGATCACCCCATTATTGTTTCCAGCTACCATCACACCGTGTAGCTCAGCTGATATAATGTCAACTGGCACCACTTCAGTACCAAGGGCTGCCCTGACGGTGTCGATCGATTTTTTATCGAAGGACGGAGGTATCACTGCGAACTTATCGTTGACAAAAACCTTCACTCCGACCCAACTGCTACCCATAAGGCGCCCTCTGGTCACCCCAAGGGTGCTAGTCGCCCTTGACAACAGATTCACCCGAAGTCCTTTCGGCCGTCTGTTTTTGTTCGGCTTCCTTAGCGCTCGCTCCTTCAGGGCCGCCGGTGCGTAACTTAACCACCCAAGGCTCATCGCCCTTAGCCCGATCGAGGACGACTTCAATCAAACGAGGGGCCCTATTGATTCCTCTAGACCAAATGAAGGAATTGAGCTCGGGATCTATGATAAACTTTTCTTGACCCAGGTGCCTCTTAAGAAACTGACGCAACATCCTCATCGCGTGAGACGCTTTCTTATTCCCATGGGCAAAACGCGCATCCCTTAATGATATCAAGTACTCTTTGTGCTCAGGCATAATATAAGGAAGAGGCTACAGATTAAGCTTTACCGTCCTTGCCTATCCCAGGACTTCGTCCCGTGTCCTCTTCGCGAAAAGGTTTAGTAAACCCCCAGTCTCAGGTGTGCACAATACGTTTGGCAATGCGGCCGCCGGGATTTGAACCCGGGTCAGTGCCGTTCTGCGCGTTTGGCAGGGCACCGTCCTACCAAGCTAGACTACGACCGCATACCGCGTAACATTTCGTGGTGCCTTAAGTTTTTATCGGTCAAATCCACCGCCGCTTCTCACAGCTCCGTCCCAAGGATACCGAAACCGACCCTAAGGAATTGCAGCAATTAAACGATAAGGTTAAAGCGAACCGGCCCAAAAAATTGGGCCGATCGTCTAGTCTGGTAGGACGCTGCCTTGACATGGCAGAGGTCAGGAGTTCAAGTCTCCTTCGGCCCACTTCAATTTCCGTCTCGCTAGCGGGCAAACCTAAGGCCGTCCCCAAGATTAACTAAAAGAGCGATCGCCAGCATCCCCCAATCCGGGTACGATGAAACCCCTTTCGTCCAGATGCGGATCGATGGCTGCTGTATAGACCTCAACAGAAGGAAACTCCCTTATTATGCTCCTCAAGCCGTACTCCGAAGAAATCAGCGTCAGGATGATCTCCCTCTTAGGTTTGCCATGCTCGAGCACGCGGGGCAATACCCGCCTTATGGTGGAACCAGTAGCCAACATGGGATCGGCCAATATAACGATCTTACCCTCCGTGTTCGGAACGTTCACATAATACACCTCAGTATCTATTGATGATATACCGTTTTCCGCTTCGCGCCTCTTTGCCACAACAAAACCGACTTTGGCCGATGAAAAAACCTCGAGCAGACCCTCGGTCAGCGGAAGGGACGCCCTCATTATGGATATCAACACCGTCTCGCGTAACGCGGGGATGTCCACTCCCGTGGCGCGACCTAGGGGCGTATCGACGGTCACTTCGCGCGTGCCCAAGTACCTGCATAGCTCATAACCCATTAGCTCTCCCACCCTACGAAGAGTCTCCCTGAACGTTTGCTGGTCCGTCCCTTTATCGCGTAACACCGTAAGAAGCATCTGAACATACGGATTGTCTACAACCCTGACTCTTTCCGCCTCGGATGACACTATTTACCGGTAAAGCAGTTGGGTAGCTAAAAAAATTTTCGGCAAAGAAAAGAGAGAGGCGGCAGCCGCCAGAACAACCCTTAGGAAAATTTTAAAAGCTGTTAAACATGACTTATTATGTTTTACGAGATAAGGGAACCAGTTTACGGCTATGTCACGTTCGACGATGATGATAAAAAGATCATAGATACCCCCCAAGTACAGAGATTACGCAGGATACTGCAACTGGCTGTGGCTTACGTAGCTTACCCGGGCGCGACCCATACCCGCTTTGAGCATTCGATCGGCGCGATGCATTTGGCATCGATGATAGGCGAAAACTTGATCGAGAAAGGGCTCGATAAAGACGACGCGAAAAAATTGAGATTAGCCGGCTTGCTACACGACCTGGGCCACGGCCCATTTTCCCACTCGTTTGAATACGCCATGCAAAGAAAGTTGGGCTTAGACCATGAAACCGTTACGCAAGCCCTGATAACGCAAACCGATATCGCGGACAAGATCAAAGAAATGGGTTACGACCCGGCCGAAATAGCTGAAACGATAAGGGGGCGCAAGCGCCTTCTAAGCGACTTTGTGGCAGGGCAAGTCGATGTGGACAAGATAGACTTCTTGCTAAGGGACTCTATCCACGCGGGCGTCGACTACGGCATGTTTGACTGGCAAAGACTGATCCGCTCCTTTTACGTTAACGGAGATAAGGCCCTCATAGGCACTAATTCGCTTTATTCACTGGAATCTTTCCTGATGGCCAGATTCCAGATGTTCAGGGCGGTGTATTATCACAAAACGGTCAGGGCCGCAGACCTCATGCTCGAACGGGCAATGTACGAGTTTTGGGAATACGTGGGGCTTACTTCTTTCGATCCCCAATCTTACCTGGATTTGGACGATTACTCAGCTTTTTCGGCCCTCGGTAAGGCGGCTTCCGAAAAACCGGAAAGCTTGGGCGCAAGGCTATTCAAAGGCCTTTTGAACCGCGATCTGCTAAAGGTGGCCTACGAGAAACCCATAATTGGAGGGAGAGAAGCCATAGTTCACCGGCCACAGGACTTAGAAGAAGAGATCGCTTCCGAAGCCGAAGTAAAGCAGGGAGAAGTCTTCGTTGATACCCCTTCTTTGCCAATAATCCCTCTATCCCAATCGATGAGGGGAGAAATAGAGGTATGGGACGAAAAAACAAATCAAGCCGTTCCCCTTTCCAGCCTTTCAAAGATCAGCGGGTCCCTCACAGGATATTACGAGGCTCTAAGGGTCTACACTTTCAGGGAAAACAGGGAAAAAGTGAACGCCGCAGCCAAGAAAATCCTAGAAAACGGCTTCCAAATGCACTACCGAAAAGTAAAGGCGAACATGGGGCACCGACCGCATGGGTTAGCGACCAACGCTCGCGACTCCCCTACTTCAACCATTCCACCGTTGACCCTAACGATGGCGCCTTTCCTTATCGTTAGCAATTCATCGCGAAACCCGTGGACCAAGGGAATACCGGCCAAAACGCAACCTATTATGGTTACCGTATCGGCTTCCTTCAGAAGCATGGCCGCCGGCGCCGTACCCATTTTTTTCATGGCATAAATGACGTAGGACCCAACAGTACTACCCTTCCCCGTGGGGTAGATCAAGACCTTGCCCGTCACGACCTCTCCCTTTACATCGCTATTGGGGTCAACTACTTTCCCGCTACTGGGCTCGACTCCGCCCAAAAATGATATGGGGCGCGCCGACACCAGCGCCTCCCCCGTTACATCACCCGATACCACGGGCTTGCCCACTAGCTTCACGCTACTTCGCCTCCAGCTCGCCGCTGCCGAGCATAAAGGCCACGACGGTGGGCATCAGCTTGGGTTCAACACCCTTGGACTGCGGCAGATAAAAAGAGGACTTCACCGAGTCAGAAGCCACCCCCTTCGAGAACGTCGGGGCGGGGGAGAAGACCGGGCACGTATCCTTGAATACCTTAATCCCTTTCTCCCTAAGGGAAGCGACCGCCGAAGCTGCCGCGGGATCCCTCAGGGCATGCGCCGAGGTGAATACGTAAATCTGCCCGCGTACGCGTTCCACCCTCGAAAACATGCGTGACAAGTAAACCAGCTCCTCCGAACCGTAGTGCGGGCAACCCAAGAAGAAGGCATCTGGGAGGTCGCCCTTTACCGCCCGTTCCACCGCCGACCTAGCTTCCTCTTCCAGCCCATCGCCATCTATGTAGACCTCCTTTACACCCTGCGGTGCTGCCTTGGCCTCGGGGCTAATGTGAGGTGCAAGAAACATATCCGTGGGTCCAAAAGTGGCCAATGCAGCCGAGAGAGCTTTCAGCTCTCCTTTCGTCGCCACCTTTCCCAAACCCTCCACGTAAGGTACCCTCGCCAGGTCACCGAGCGAACCTATCTTTTTACCGAGCAAGCCCCATTCGAGAGGCCCTCTGGGGACCGGGGGGTCCACGCGGACCAGCACCGTTGGTTTCCTGTTCTCCTCCAAGTGCATGCCGTAGTTGGGCGTTACCCCCGTAATCCCAGAAAAAAGGGCAGAAGGGCCCCCCTCGCGATTAGTCCTTATCCCCAGCACCGAGTTCCCGTAAACCACGGCCGACGATTCAGCCCACGCCACGTGATCTCCAACGCGCAGGTCCTTCGACCAATCTCCCTCATATGGGAAAGTACAGGAGTAAGTCGGGGTTACACCCATGGACTCCAACGCAGCGTTCACCCTCCGTTGCTTTTCGGTAAACGCTTTATCAACGCCTTGCTCTTCCCAACGCTCCCTATCGATCCCGCAGGGGTTCGAACTAGTTGGAACCGCCACCTTAAGGCCAGCTGCTGCCAGTTCCTCGAGGAAGGATAGGCCGTAATCACCTAAGTTCATGTAAGATACGCCAGATACGTGCGCGTTCTTCACGGGTATGAGGCCGCGTGCGTCCTTGGCCTCCGATAAGGCCTGCAATACTCTTTCGGCAACCTCCTTTCCGTTCAAGCCATGCTCTAGGCGGACGCTCTGTATTTATCCCTTTCCCTAATCGGCGCGGTGGCATCAATGCCCATCTTCGCGTTTTGACCGTCGGGATCTGCCGAGGGATCTAACGTCGATCCGCTGGCGCCCTCTACCACAACCAATCCCCTGTCAGCCCTGAACCTAGTAGCCACGGCCCATTCCAGTTGAGCTGGATCGCGGACATCGATATCGTCATCAACGATCAACACGTGCTTCAGGCTTGGATGCGCCCCGAAAGCGGCCATCATAGCAACCTTTGCGTCTCCATCGCGCTGTTTCGAAATGGAGATCACGCAGTGTAGCCAAGTCCCCCCGGCCGGCGTCAAGTAGACGTCCTTGACGCCGGAGATAGCGCTTTCCACGGCTTCCCTGATTTTAGCTTCCTTGGGCAGACCCATCAAAAGTTGGTGCTCCTGCCCACCGGGGTAAATAACGTGGAATAAAGCCGAGTTTTTGTGGTATGCCCTTTCAATGGTGAGCACGGGCTGGGCCCTGACCGCGTCGTAAGTGCGAAGGACGTCAAAGAATGGCCCCTCAGGTGCCAACTCGTTCGGGTCGATGACGCCCTCAAGCAATACCTCAGAGTCGGCAGGGTAGGGCAGGTTAAAGTTTGGGCTCTTCTTATACCGAAGGGATCCGCCAGAAAGGGCGTTCGCGACCTCAAGCTCGAAGACGCCAAAAGGTGGCGATGAGGACGAAGCCAATAGAAACTCAAGCGGCCCTCCTATCACAACTGCTACCTTTAACTGCTCCCGGTGCTGCCGCGCCTCTTCAAGTATCCTGTACAGGTGTCTCGGCACTACCCTTACCGCGAACTTATTCCCGCCCAAGTGAAGCATCCTATGGAATGAAGAGTTCAGATGCGTCCCGTCACTGGCTATGATAATCCCCGCAGTCACGTATGACTTGCCTCCGAAATTTGGGATGTCCATAAACGAGACGCCATCTTCGGTTACCTCTTCCGTTGAAGACGCCTCAGCCTCGGTTAGCGGCAATGGATTCCTCAAGGCCCAAGTCAGCTTGTGATGCAACGAAGCTACGTCAGGTAAGCCCAGTAGGTGGGCTAACTGCTGCCTATTCAGGATCAAGTTTCCAACCCGCCTTACAATACCCTCGTCCTCGACAACCACCCTCTTTCCATCTTCCCTTTTCAACTCCCCTAGAAAATCGCGCTTCGGTACTTCGACCAAGGAGCCTTCAGCCCTGAGACGGTTTAACACTTCTTCGAAATTCATTTTTGTGCTTTCACGCGATGGGAAAAAAGCCTATTCACCCATCCCATCGACAAGGAATCGTAAAAGCGTTTCAGGCCCAACGCCACCGTTTCTCATCCTAAGAACGCTTACGCTGCCTCCATTGGCTGCGTGCTCCCGTAACCAGTGAACTACCCCTCCCTCACGGAAGGGAACTTTCGCCCCCGTAACCATTAAAGCGTGATCTAAGGGCGTCTTAATGAAGCGCCTATACGAGTTGCTGGGCTACCCGCGGTGCGCCTTGATATACGGGGCAGGGGGAGTGGGTAAGACAACGGTCGCTTTGGAGGCCGCCCTTGGGGCCGCATCGACGGGAAAAGCGGTGATCTATGGGTTTTCCAGCACTTCATCTTCTCTCAATAGAGCGGTAGAAATAGCTAACTCGATGGGATGGGGAAAAATACCCGATAAGTTGAATTTTGCCAAGGTTGATTCATTCAAAAGCCTCTTTGAACTGGCCACCATCGCATTCGGTGGAGGACCTGACTTATTGGTTATAGACACAATCACGTACGCTTACAGAGTTGCGCTCTCCTCCGGCAAAAGAGCTATGGAAACGGGGAGGTTGTTGACCGAAGTCGTCGCTCTTTTAGCCGCGGGAAACCCGAAACGGACAACCATACTCCTGGCTGATGTCCAAACCAGGCCCACCGGTGAAGAGCGCCCCGTGGCGGAATCCTCGCTCAAGTATTGGTGCGATGAGGTTATGCACCTGACGAGGTCTCCAGCCGGAGATCGGTCAGCCGAAATAGAGACGATGGAGAAGTTCCGGTCGAAGGTAAGCTTCCGGGTAGGTGAGTGGGGGACTGAGGTGATCGGGGCTTGAACGCTATCGACGTGGCTCTGGCGGCGGTAGTGCCGCTTTACGTGGCCAATGGTACACCCGTAATAATACGCGGTAAAAAAGCCATCGACTTCGGAAAGAAAGCTTGGGACGGGCGGAGAGTATTTGGTGACGGTAAGACTTGGGAGGGGTTCATCGGCGGAGTGACGGCTGGAACGGCAGCTGGTACGGCGGAAGCTTACTGCGCCCCTTCCTTAATGACCGTCGAGCTGGCCTTCGCTTTGGCTCTTGGCGCGCTACTCGGTGACTTGGTAGCTGCATTCTTCAAAAGGCGGGTCGGTCTCAAAAGAGGGGACCCAGCCCCCTTGCTGGATCAGCTTGACTTCGTGATTGGCGGATTGGGGTTGGCCTACCTGGCTGGATTTTCGCCCAGCCTCTCATCAATAGCGATGATCGTAATCGTGACGCCCTTTCTACACTTCCTGACAAACGCAGCCGCCTACCTCATCGGATTAAAGAACGTCCCGTGGCGAGTCAGAAAAGCCTTTTAACCGGTCGAAACAGTTACCTCATGAGTTTAAAAGATAGGATAAGGGACGCCCTGAGTACCCTGTATTCCCCTGACACCTCAGATTCCCTTTGGAGAGCAGCAGAGGTTTTAGCGTTGCTCGCCGTGGCTTTCCTGATAGGTGGCGGCGTTTACGTGCTATATTACGGATATCCGTTTGCCATATACTCGAGTAGCCAGGTTTATTACGTGTATCCGGGCAACATTGAGGTGGGCGCGGAGGTCATAATCATGGCCACTTTCCTCCTGATGGGAGCATCTGGTTTCTACCTCATATACAGGGCGTCTGAAAACGTCGAAGACCCCGAAGTTTATCAACAAATGCTGTACGTTGGGATTGCCCTTGTGGTGATAACCTTCCTCGGCTTGTTCGCGATCGCTAACATGAAGTAGCCCGCTCAAAATCAAAGCTAAGAAAAAATTGTGTTATTGCCATCAGAAATTTAACGAGTAAGTTTTACAATTCCTTCCCCAACTCACTCGATCGGCATGCGCCAGTCTATATTTATGGTCGCACCTCCGACCTTACCTATCGGGGGGGCTTTCCTCTTGTGATCGGAGCGCACTACGACATCAGAATAACGCTTGACGACTTCCAGCGGCAGCCCCACGATCCTCGATATAACGTCTTCCGGATACCTTTGGTCAACCCTGTAGTAGAGCAACCTATCTAAAACCTCGTAAGGGAGGCCCAATTCCGATTGAGCGGTCTTCCCCTTTATCAATTGGGGAGATGGGGGCTTCAACCACACCCTCTTGGGTAATCCCACCTTTGAGGCCATGTATCTGACTTGAGACTTATAGAGGTCGCCAATTGGTAGGAAATCAGCTCCGCTGTCACCGTACTTAGTAGTATATCCCAGCAACAACTCCGACTTATCGCTTGTGCCCATGACTTGCGCGCGACCAAGCGAATTGGCAACGGCATAAAGCAAGATCATTCTGATCCTAGCCTTAACGTTAGCAAGCGCTGTCTGGTTTCCCTCGATCTCGGGCAGAGCCAACAGAAACTGCGATACCAAAGGGGATATTTCCTTGGTTATCAGTTTGACTCCCAGGAACCGAGCTACATCTTGGGCATCTTGAGCGTCATAATCGGGCGTAACGCCGCTTTCTGGAAGGAAGAGTGCGACCACGTTCTCCACCCCAACCGCCTTAACACCCAAGAAGAGGGCAAGAGAACTGTCAACACCACCTGAAAGCCCCATGACGACTTTTTCTGCAGCGGTGTTCTTTAGGTGCCAACGGATCTCGTTAACTATGTCCTTCTCGGCTTCTTCCCAATCGAACTTAAGCTCATCCGGTAGTGGGTATTCCTGGACGTTTTGAAAATTATTCTCCTGTTCCATCGGGGATATCCCTCCCTCATCTCCTTAAAGGCACGCGCGTAGTCCTCTATCACTTCCCCTCTCTCCTCTCTTAGCATGGGATTAACCTCTCTGTACTTCCTCTCCCTATAAAGATCCAAGTCCGCGAAGACCAAAGCCTCTTCTCTCAGGGGGGCCGTGACCAACGAATTCCCCTCAAAGTCTATAACTTCACTACCTCCCCAGAAATTGACCATGTCTTGACTACCCGCCTGATTCACGAAGACCACGTAAAGGGCGTTCTCGATTGCCCTGGCCACCAACAAAGAGTGAGTCATTTTCGGCTTTTGGAGCGTCTTCGGAGAACTAGCTATGGCGAAAACCACCTGAGCTCCCCTCATGGCGGCTATGCGGACACTGAGGGGCTGCCAGTAATCCTCGCATATAACTACGCCGGCACGGAAACGACCAGTTTTCGATTCTAGATCATAAATGGGCACGCTAGATCCCGGGGCGAACCAGCGACTTTCTTCGAACATACCATAAGTTGGCAAGTAAAGCTTGCGGTAAGAGGTTACATCTTTCCCCATCCACTTGCCCTTTACTATCTGTCCATCCCTCAGCACCATAGCCGCGTTGTAAAGGTTCCCCATATCGTCTTCCTCGACGAGCCCAAGCACGACGCTGATCCCTTTGGCGGCATCAGCCACGCGGACCAAATTAGGATTGGATTTCTCGGCGACGTCGAAAAAGATCCCCTGCGACAGGTAACCTGCGGTGGCCAACTCGGGAAAAACCACGACGTCCGCTCCCTGCGAGACAGACCTATCTACGAAGTCGATTATTTTCCCGAAGTTTCCCTCAACGTCACCCATTTTGGGTGCCACTTGAGCCAGGGCCACCTTGACTTTACCATAAGGCTCCATATAGCGATCATCCAATAACGGTCGTCCGTTAAGAGGTTTGTTGCCGCCCCCTACCCTACCCGCAGCTTTATCGCCCAATAAGCTTCTCCTGTCCAACGGAGTTACCCTCGAACTCCGCGTCCAGAAGCCGTGCTATCCTCGAGGCCTTGACTTCGCCTATTCCGTCCACCGACATCAACTCGCTTTCCGATGCCTTCATGACCGAACGTACCGTGCCGAAACGCCTAAGCAACCTCTCCGCTATCTCGCCACCCACTCCTGGTAGACCCTCGACCACGTATAACTGTTTTTCCCTCAGCGACATAACCCTGGGCCTTTGCCTTATCTCGAGCCTCTTTTTTTCGCCGGACTTTCCGGTCCTTCTTTTGAACAGTACGGTGATCAGCTCCGCGGTCTGGTGCATACCGGGGGTGAAGAAGGGTATTACACCCCATTCCACAGCGACCGCGACCAAGGCTCCCCAATAGGCACGTGGGTTTTTCCTCCACGAAACCTCTGAGGCGAAATCCCCCTCCACCACCAATACGGGCGTTTCATAAGCTTCCTTAAGCCTCTTACACTGGTCCAGCAGACGGCCGTCGAACAAGGACCTCACGAAGTCAACCGCGGTTTTCCTCTCTACGGCCATACCTTCATCTATGAAGTAATCCCCAACGGTCAACTGCTGAACCTCAACCGGCAAGCCGCGCTCCCTGAGCGCTTGAATCATATCGGCGGGCTCCCTGGCGTCCACGACCAGCTTTGGCCCCTCGCTTTCCATAGCTTTAAACACCCCACAGCCTATTTTTCTATCGCTTACTCAACTCAGGAGAAGCCGCTCAACGCGGGCCGAACCCCACCTCCTTCGCTTTGAACCAACCAGTTTATTCCTGACGTAAAACGCGTAACCCCTGAACTGGCGATCTAGCAAATACATCAACCCAAAGTATATGGCTGCACCCAAAAAAACTTCAGCGATGACCAGAAGAGAGCGACCGTGAGGCAAACATACTAAAACCGCGCTCATAAGGGAGGCCGAAACAAGAGAATTAAAAAAGGTCCTGTGGGGAAAAACTCCGCTCGCCCTCTTCCCCGCTATCAGCAACCTGC
Source organism: Candidatus Martarchaeota archaeon (assembly GCA_046534355.1). Lineage (GTDB taxonomy): Archaea > Thermoproteota > Thermoprotei_A > Marsarchaeales > UBA168 > UBA168. Next base: position 19,185 of record JAWDNK010000008.1, read on the forward strand.
CCAGCAGCTTAAGTAAAGCCCCTATCAATACGGCAATCGACATACCAAGCGCGCCGAATTTCAGCCCCGCCTCCCACATAACGGGAATCATCACGGCCAATACCACGAGTTGCATGAGAAATCCTTGAAAGAACTTACTGCGAAACAGATCGCGAACCCCAATATCAACGCGTTCTCCCCCATAGATAAGCGAATCCAAAAAAGAAAAGAACGTAGAAGATATGAAGTAGGCGGCTGCCAACGAAAACAAGGGGAGAGCGGATAGCTGCGCGTACTTCCTAGAAAAAACCGATAAAAGGGGGACGGAGAAAAACACTAACCCAAAAAGCATGGGCACCGAAAAGGTGAGCGTCAACGCGAGTAAGTCACGACTGGCCTTCTTGTCTTCACCGCCGGCCCTCAGGACGTGGGGGTAAAGAGCTGTCGATATAGAGGAGACGGGGTTAAGCTGGCTTGCCAGCAGCAGGGCCATGCCATAGGCGCCAAGCGCAGGTTCTGAGATCAAACCGAGTAAAAACTTATCCAAACCGTTGTAAAAGTAGGAAACCACGGAAGAAGCCGCTATTAGCCAAGATAGGGAAAGCCATCTGGCCACCCGCCTAACGTCCCACATGACGTTTTCGTGAGCCAACTTCCTGAGAGAGCGAAACGAGTAAACGGCGCTCGCCAGGTAAGCGGCCGATATTGACGCCTCGGCGCCCACGAGACCAAGCTTGAGAGAAACCACCAGAAATAACGCCAGCACTATCTTCAAAAGATCTCCTGCTAGCTCGGTGCCAGCTAGGGAAGCGGGGTTCAAAGCATTTATGCTACCATTAGTCGAGGAAAGCAGGAAGGTCAAGCTTATGATAGGTGCGGCCACCAAAACGGCCAAGTAAGGGACATGTCCCTCAGCCGAAAACATACCGGCCAGCCCCAAGTACACCAAGGTAAAGGGCAAAGACAGAAAAAGATTCGAAAGCAAGGACACGTATGCCCCTCCCTTGCGCACGGCCACTTCCCTCGAAGACCAATACGGTATCACGCCTGAAAAGAACAGAAAAAAGGCCAGTACCCCGTTTATGAAGTAGACACCCCCGAACTCCTGTTGCGTAAGGTTGCGCGCCAAGATCCACATGAAGTAGAGCCCAGTAAACGCAGTGGTTATTTTCGACGCAAAAACGAGTAACCCAGAATATCTTAGGTGGGTCGCGCGGTCTCCGTCGCCTTCCATAGCTAAGATTCTTGAGGAACTTAAAAGCATCGCCAGTTCTTGAACTCGCGAACGAGGAGAGGATAAGCACAGCTCCTCGCGAAAGCGACTGAAGGTGCTTCAGGTAAGCCATGCAGCTTATCGTAGATACAACCGCGTTGGCCGTCAAAGGCGAACCGTAAAGAGAAAAAACTGGGCCTAGACGTACAAGGTCTGCTGGCATTGCACCGGATTGGAAAGCGCCGACCAAGAACGCCGTGTTTCCCTCTGGGAAGTTGCTCAAACTCATGGGCTCACCTCCGACCTCCATCACGCGCAGGGGATATCCCAACTCATCCAGGAATTGCTTCAGAGGTTTCCTTTCCAACCAAATCAATGGTTCTCCCTTTAAGGGCGCCCTTCCGTTCAGCAAAACTTGCTCCATCAAGCCCTTAAATTGGTCATAGTTCCGAGGCAATCTGACTCCACGCTTGAAGTGCATCAAACCCGAGTCTCCCCTAAGCTCCACCAATACGTCGGAAAGGCCGCTCAAATAAGCCGGGGAATCCATGGCGTCCAGTAAACATTGGTGTATTATGTCGGGTCTACCTCTCGACTCCCTATCCGGCAGGTGGCTCATATCCCAACCGTGGACAGATACGTCAAGCAAAATTTCCCCCGGTTTTTTACCGCGCTTCCTTGCGCTGGACATTACTTGCTTACCTGACCATAGTTCCTCGGGGACAAGCTCCAACGACGCGTTGACCAAGGCGACCAAGTAGACCGACATAACGACCGCGTAGCTTAGGCTTTAGGCCTTCTGACCCCTCCTCGCCCTTGACGGCGAAACCTGTCCTCAGTTTTTCAACGCCGCAAGTTGTTTGCTGAAAGCAGCAAACCCAATCCGCTAACGACCTCGCTGACGATTAAGCTCGGGAATTCTCCGATAAAGTGTAAACAAAAACGCGGGGACGAGGCCAAAACGACTTCATCTTATGCCGTGAAAAGACGAAATCTCATCTCGTCAACTCCTTGAAGAGTCTCCTCTTCTCCCTATCAAGCCCGTCATGGGCCTCCTGTTCCCCCATATTGTCGGCCTTGTCCGCCAGCGACCGAAGTTCGGAAATCCTCCTTTCCAGGT
>JAWDNK010000009.1:0-19871 GCA_046534355.1 Candidatus Martarchaeota archaeon
TTGGTAAGCGTGGAGGGCCTTCACCCAGCTGTTGAAAAGCTTTTCAGGGAGAGGTTTGGTGCCCTTACACCTCCTCAGGAGCTCGCCATACCCCACGTACTCTCTGGCGAGAACGTCCTCCTGATAGCCCCCACGGGTAGCGGTAAAACCGAGGCCGCCCTCATCCCCATACTTTCCGGTATAGTTTCCACCGGTAGGGTCAAGGGCATAAAGGCCCTCTACATCACGCCGCTAAGGGCGCTTAACAGGGACATGATGGACAGGATATCCTGGTGGTCCGCCAAACTCGACATAAGGGTCGCGGTGAGGCACGGGGATACCCCTCAGAGGATTAGAAGAGAAATAGATGAAAACCCGCCGGATCTCCTGATAACCACTCCTGAAACCCTTCAAGCGATACTCGTGTTCAAACGCGCTTCCTCTAACCTATCGCCGCTCAAGTGGGTTGTCGTGGACGAGGTGCACGAGCTCGCCTCCTCTAAGAGGGGGGCCCAGCTGGCCGTCGCCCTCGAGAGGCTCAGGGGCATGGTCGGGGACTTCCAGGTGATAGGCCTGTCCGCCACCGTGGGCACCCCCGAGGAGGTGGGCAAGTACCTTTTCTCGCGTGACGTGGTAGTCCTCAAGTGGGATGGAGAAAGGGTCAAAGAATACGGAGTTGAGTACTTCTCCGGGATTGGCGCTGCGGAGAAGCGGTTGAGGAGGATCGAGCAGATTTTGAGCGCGCACAAAACTATCGTTTTCGTTAACAGTCGCACCCTTGCTGAGGAACTTGGGCATGATTTGATGCACTTGAGCGGTGTGGCGGTCCATCACGGCTCATTGTCTAGGATCGAAAGGGAAGACGTGGAAGAGGGATTTAAGGAGGGCAAGCTGAGGGGGATAGTTGCGACCTCAACGCTTGAGCTGGGTATAGACGTGGGCGACGTGGATTACGTGGTTCAATACATGTCGCCGCGGAGGGTCTCTGACCTATTACAGAGGTTTGGTAGGAGCGGGCACTCGCTCAGGGGCGTGTCGAGGGCCGAGGTAATAGCGGTGTCTCCTGAGGACGCCCTGGAAGCGATGGCCTGTTTGGACCTGGCCGAAAAGGGATACGTCGATCCCCCATCGCTGCCTCAGGCGCCTTTGGACGTCGCCGCCAATCAGCTTTTGGGTATCGGGATGGACGGGGGCAGAGACGGATTTTCCAGCAAGTCGAGGGCCGAAGAGCTGTTGAAGAGGTCTAAGCCTTTTTCTACGTTGTCGAATGAACAGCTGGCGTCTATTTGGGATTTCATGGAGAAAATGCGTCTGATTCAGTCAGAGGGGGAGGGTTACAAGGTCACCAAAAGGGGAAAGTTGACTTACCTGAAAAACCTATCGATGATAAACGACGAGAAGTTATACCCGGCCGTGGACGGCACCAGCGGGAAGCGCATAGCATCGCTCGGCATGGAGTTCGTTGTGACTCGCATGTACGTCGGTATGGACATAGTGCTGAAGGGCAAGGTGTGGAAGGTGATCAGGGGGCCCGTGAGGGGTGACGATAAAGTGATTTTGACTCCTTCGGAGGGCCAGGCCGCGGTCCCCGGGTGGGATGGAGAAATGGCACCGGTACCGAAGGAGGTTGCCGTGAGGGCGTCTGAAATGAGGTTAGCTCCGGACTTGAACTTCTCCGGAAAGGTGGGGAAGGAGTTAGCCGACGCCGTGAAGCAGGAAAACCTTACCTGCTCCAGGATGGGTATGCCCATCCCATCGGAGTCAACCGCAGTGCTCGAGGGTTATTCGAATTACTTGGTCGTGCATTACCCCATGGGCGACCTCGGGAATAGGGCGTTGGGTTTCTATTTGGAGTCAAAACTCAGGAAGTACTTGAGGTATTGGTGGTCAAGCGCCTACAGGGTCGTGCTGGAGCTGGCAGTGGATGCGGAAGAACTGATACAAAAGGCCCACGAGTACTTGATGGAAGATGTGGGGGATGTGGGGGCTTTTCTGAAGGCTTACTTCAGGGAGAGGTTCCCCTTTGCCTATCAAATGAAGTTCGTGGCAGAGAGATTCGGTGCGTTGGAGAAGCGCACGCCCTACGAAAACCAAGTAGTCATGTTTCCTTCTCTTTACGCCGGGACCCCTATCTATGAGGAAGCGTTGAGGGAGGGGTTCGAGACCAGGTTATCCGTTCGCGACCTCGAAGCGTTTCTGGACGGCTTACGCGGAGGACGGATCGAGCTGAGGGCTGTGGTTACTGACTCACCCAGCCCGTTGGCCTCTTATGCGTTGCGTCCTGTGCAGTTGGCCCAACTGCCATCGGGGGACAGCGCCATATCTCTTTTTAAGGCTTCTTTGGATTCGACGCCCGTCGCGTTGATATGCACGGAGTGCGGGGAAGTGGCGTGCGAGTGCCGGGTGGGCGAGTACCGGCCGATGAAGTGCCCAAAGTGTGGTTCGCCGTTTTTAGCGCCGGTATTCGGTTCAAGGAAAATGGAACAGTTAAGGGAAGCCCTCTCCAAAAGGGCTGCCGGAAAGGGGTTAACGGAAGAAGAAGTCAAGGTTATCTCTGAAGCTAAGAGGGGAGCTGACCTGCTAATGGTTTACGGGTTGAGGGGAGTTGAGGCCCTCTCCGTTTATGGCGTTGGCCCAGAGACGGCGTTTCGCGTACTCTCTAGAATGCTGGAAGAAAGGGCTTTCTTGAAAAGCCTTATGGATGCAAGGCTGAAGTATCTGGAGACGAAGCCATATTGGTAAGCGTGGAGGGCCTTCACCCAGCTGTTGAAAAGCTTTTCAGGGAGAGGTTTGGTGCCCTTACACCTCCTCAGGAGCTCGCCATACCCCACGTACTCTCTGGCGAGAACGTCCTCCTGATAGCCCCCACGGGTAGCGGTAAAACCGAGGCCGCCCTCATCCCCATACTTTCCGGTATAGTTTCCACCGGTAGGGTCAAGGGCATAAAGGCCCTCTACATCACGCCGCTAAGGGCGCTTAACAGGGACATGATGGACAGGATATCCTGGTGGTCCGCCAAACTCGACATAAGGGTCGCGGTGAGGCACGGGGATACCCCTCAGAGGATTAGAAGAGAAATAGATGAAAACCCGCCGGATCTCCTGATAACCACTCCTGAAACCCTTCAAGCGATACTCGTGTTCAAACGCGCTTCCTCTAACCTATCGCCGCTCAAGTGGGTTGTCGTGGACGAGGTGCACGAGCTCGCCTCCTCTAAGAGGGGGGCCCAGCTGGCCGTCGCCCTCGAGAGGCTCAGGGGCATGGTCGGGGACTTCCAGGTGATAGGCCTGTCCGCCACCGTGGGCACCCCCGAGGAGGTGGGCAAGTTCTTGGTCGGTAATAGGCCCATAACCATATTGAGAGCTGATACCCTAAAGAAATTCCAGTTGACCGTTTCGTTTCCTACGCCCACTGAGGAGGACGAGAAATTGGCGGCGAAGCTTTACACTTTGCCCGACGTGGCCGCCAGGCTCAGGGTCATGAAGGCCGAAATGGAAAAGGCGTCTACCGTTTTGCTCTTCACCAACACCCGCTCGGTAGCTGAGGCGCTCACCAACAGGTTCCGCATGTGGGACGAGCGCTTCCCCATCGGTGTTCACCATGGTTCTTTGGCTAAGTCTTCTAGGTTGGGCGTAGAAAAGGGGATGAAGGAGGGGTCGCTGAGGGGCGTGATTTGCACGTCGTCTCTAGAACTAGGGATCGACGTCGGCTCCGTCGACCTTGTTATCCAGCACAACAGCCCGCGTCAGGTTACGCGTCTCGTTCAGAGGGTTGGAAGGGCGGGCCACACCCTTGATAGCGCGTCCAAAGGGTTCATAGTGACCATGGACGAGGATGACACGCTGGAAGCCTTGGTAATAGTGAAGAGGCTAATGAAGGGGCTTTTGGAGCCCGTTAGGGTCCTGGATTCCCCCCTAGACGTACTCATGCACCAGCTGGTCGGACTCCTCGTTTGGAAGCGCAAGTGGGCCGTACCAGAGCTGCTTTCCTTTTTCAGGAGGTCTTATCCGTTTAAGGGATTAAGTGAAGCGGACCTGAGAAAGGTCATAGCCTACATGGACCAGCGGAAACCCCGTTTGCTCTTCTATTCGAAATCGGACGACAGCGTATCAAAACCCATGAACAGGAAGCCGTTTTACGATTTTTATTTCGATAACCTCTCCATGATACCTGAGGAGAAGCAGTTCCTGGTGGTAGAGGAAGTTGAAGGACGCGAGGAACCGGTGGGGGTGCTCGACGAGGCGTTCGTCGGGGAGAACGGCGTACCGGGGGTTAAGTTCGTGGAGATGGGCAGCGTTTGGGAGATAAAGCAGGTTTTCGAAGACAAGGTATACGTGCAAAGGGCCAAGGACCCATTGGGCGCCATCCCCAGCTGGGAGGGAGAGGAGATACCCGTCCCCTACGAGGTGGCGCATGGTGTCGGAGCCATCCGCGCTTTCGTGGAAGAAGGGGCGAGAAAGGGTATGGGCGAACGCCATATAGTGGAGCAGTTGCTCGAGGAGTATCCCTGGATAAGCCAAGCTGAGCTCGCGCGCGCCGTGGACGACGTCTATCAAACCGCCTCGCGGGGCATGGTCGTTCCCACCAGCAAACGGGTGGTGATCGAGGTTTGGCAAAATTACTTGATCGTGCACTCGCACGCTGGTCTTTTGGAGAACCGCTGCCTGGCCAGGGTTTTCGCGCACGTGTTCTCGAAGAAGACGGGCCTCAGTCTTCACGTGACTCAGGACGCCTATAGGTGGGCTATAAGGATGCCCGAGGGATCAATCTCTCCCGATGAGGCTTTGAGGCTTTCGGAGATTACCCTTAGAGAGATGTCATCGCTAAGCGAAGAAGAACTGCGTTCTCTTACGGCTGAAGCCATGGAATCGACCGGGCTCTACAAAAGGCGTTTGGTAAACGCGGGAAGAAAGATGGGCGCGATATCGAAAAAGGCCGACATAAGCTCGGTGGGATTGGACGAGATAGCGGCCCAGCTCAAGGGAACGGTGGTGCATGAGCAGGCCATGAAGGACGTGATGACCTTTGACGTGAACGTGCAGGGAGCCCATGCCTTTCTGCAGAGCTTGAGGAGAGAAGAGGAACGTGGAAAGGAAGAGGAAAGCCAGATGCAAAACCAAAACCAAAACCAAAACCAAAGCGAAAGTGAAAGTGAAAGTGAAGGTAAAAACGAAAACGAGCACCAAAAAGATAGGAATAGGGATATGGATGAAGATGAGGAGGAGGAGAGGAGGGAGCTTGTGTCGATCGTATCGACGGAACCGTCAGCCCAAGCCTATAATTTCTTACAGGAGGGGATGAGAAAGGAAGACGTCGTCGCTCCTGAGAGACTGCAGAGGCTACTCGAGGCCAGCGTGAAGCAGCGGCTTTACTTCGAGCCCTTAACGCTCGCGTGCACGGCTTGTGGGGAGTACGTCGAGACGCGTGCAGCCAACGAACTACCAGATTTCCCCTCTTGTCCTTTTTGCGGCTCAAAGAGGTTGGGGGTAAGCAAGGAAGGGGAAGAAAGGGTGTGGAAGGCCCTCACGAGTAAGGGCGCTAGCGAGGCTAGGGTTTATTCGGAGTTGCGTTCAAGCGCTGACCTCGTGGAAAAGTACGGCAAGAGGGCGCTGCTCGTGCTCGCCGGCAGGGGGATCGAGGTGGGAGAGGCCAAGAGAATACTGGAGAGCGCGAAAAACGAATCGGAACTGGTGCGGGATGTCATGGAGGCCGAGAGGAAGGCGATGAGGAGGCGCTTCCTAATATCGAACCAAAAGAGATGATGGCCCTCGCGAGTTCGTCCAGGTCCACTTCCGCCTTGGCCCTCCAGCCAATTTCATAGGCGCCCCCCCTTCCCGCTTTCAGGTAGCCATCTTGGGCGAACCTGTCGAGCAACGCCCTCGCCCTTCCCTTGCTGATTTTCGTCGAAAGGAAGTCTTCGAGTTCGGATGGCGGTGCCCTTCCCCCGTGGGCAGTTATGAAAGAAAGGGCCATGGCCAGGGCGGCCACCGCGTCGATGTTCAAGCTACCAATCGCCGGTTCCAGTTCTCCAGGTGGCTTGTCCTTGATTACGATTAGGAAGCGCTGTTTTCCTTCATCCTCTACCTCTTTCACGGTCAAGCCAAGGGCCTCCAGCTTTTCATCCAGTGCCTTAAGCACTGCTGGGTAGTCCTCGCCCAAAACCTTTCTCAGTTCCCATTCCCTTACTCCGGGCGCGCGATGGCGTCTGAGAAGAAGCAGTTGAGCAGCCTTCTTCACCTTTTCGTCCAAAATGGCCTTATGTGCTTCGCTTTCCATCGGTGAACTCCTCCAACTCAAGGACCACGGACGAATTGGTTTTCACCTTGTGGTCAAGTGCCCTTAACTTGGCAGCGTTTGCAAAGGGGTCGAAAGTCAGTTCCACCAACCCGTCGCTTATGGCGAACGACAGCAGGTAAGCCCTCTCCAGCGGGTTCCCCATCTTTATGAATTTCGAGTACTCGACCTCGCCCGTTTTCCTGAGCTCTTCGATTAGGGCATCTAGTTTTGGTTTGAACTCTTCGGCCCAGTTCGCCTTTGAAGCGGGGGGAGGTGCGACGTTTCTCTTTCCCCACTTGATCCTTTTGTGCTTGTTAACCTTCTTCACGGCGTAAACCAAAGCCTCGATTGTTACCTGGTCCAGATAAGCTGATGGGTTAATGGAAAGCCACAGGGCTCTGGCGATGTCTTCCGCGCGCATTGCCTCCACGGTCTTCTCTACCATAAACGGGTTAATGACCGATGAGGAGGCGAGGAATTCAACCTCTCTGTCTTGAGCGTTAACGATGCCAGCTAGGGCGTTGACGGCCTCGGCGTCCTCGGTCAATCCCTCATAACTTTTATCCGTCCCCAATTCCTCTCTAAGCTCCTTTATGGACCCCTTGACGTCGAACGAGAAGGGGTCAGCCTCTCCTGCCTCTACTTTTTTGAACGCGTCGACCACGCGCCGCCTACCCTTGGCCTCCAACTCGCTCCGCCTCCGAAACCGAAGATTTTCCCTCTACTTTTTGGACTAGCAGGACGTGTACGCCAGCTGGCAGCGGAGGTAACGGCCCAGGGGTTATGTAAATGTACTCCACGTTGCTTTTCTTGGAGAGCTCGGATATGAGCACGCGAGATATCGCTTCTTTGTTGGACGGATCCATGTGCACGTCGAACTCGTCAACCGCCCTTATCGGGGACAGGACGTGTTGCTGAAGAGAGATCAAGAAGGCCATTATGGCCACGCTTCTTTCCCCTCCGCTGTGGGTGAAGGGATTTAGCTTGACCGGGTTAGTGCCGCGGAAACCCGCGTAAAGCTCCAGGCCTGCTTCTTCGGGATCCCCTCCCTCTTTTACTCCCGTCAGCTTCAAGTAGCCCGCGCCCTCTACTTGAGATAGCACGTACTTGTAGCCTTCCCCTACTTCATCGACTAGCTTCCTCACGCCCTCGATCCAGAGTTTTTCCCTGTAGCTTATTTCTTGTAATACGGCCTTTTTGTTTTCTTCGACCTCCTTCGCTTTGCGAAGAAGTTCATCCAGCTCAGCGCTGACGTGCTCATAGCCCTTTTCAACGCCCTCATCTACTTCGGATAACGTGGCCAATACGGCTTCAGCCTCCTTTCTGTCGCGTAAGATTTCCTCCTCGTCGCGCAACCTCTCTGGCCTGGGCCACTTGGAAGCTTCGGACGTCAGTTGTTCAACCTCAGACGAGAGCTTTGACACGCGCGACCTTATATCTGACGCGTTCTCTTTCATTTCCCTTATCAACTCTGTCTCAACCCCTGCCTTGAAGGCCAGTTCCACCAAGGAGTCGATCTCGTCGATCTCTTTCGTCTTCACTAGCCGCTCCTTCATTTCATTGAGCCTGTTCTCCAACTCGCTCTTTTCGGAGGTGTGGCGCCGCACTTCGGACTCGACCTTCTTGAGTCTTTCCGCGTACCCGTCCAGCGCCCGCTTAGCCTCTTCTACCTTTAGCCATGCCATTTCCCCCTCCAATTGGTCTAATCTCCTCTTGAGTTCCAGTTTTTTCTGGTATTTCTCGTGGAGAGCTGCCCAATAAGCCAGGTTCCTTTTACCGCTCTCTATTTCTTCCGGGTTTGGCCCTTTGATCTCATCCAGCCTCTTTTTGGCCTCCAGCAGGCTACGTCTCAAAGGGGATAGGCCAACTGCGTCTTCGAAAAGCGCGAGGACCTGCTGTGGCGTAGAAGAGCTGAAGTTTTCTATCATGTTTTGGTGCATTATTATCAAGCTGTCGTTTGGGTTTATCCCGAACCTGCCCAATATGGATGTGAGTTCGAGCTTGCTGACTTCCCTCCTTCCCGCCTCGAACCAGTTCGAGCCGTCGCTCTTTATGTACCTCGAAATCACGAAGTCGTCGGTGTTATTAAAGGGAATGGGGCGACGTCCCTCCTTTGGGGAGTTATCGAAAATTATGCTGATCCTTGCCGCCTCAGCCCCTCTCCTTATTAAATCCGCCAGCTTTCTGGACCTTTCAGTGTACGTCTGCCCAAGGGCCACCGATATCCCCAACAGGATTGAGGACTTGCCTGAGCCATTGGGACCAGTTATGACGTTGAGACCGGGCCTCAGGGGCACGCGTGCGTACTCGTAGGACATGAAGTCTTCCAATATGACTTCTTTTAGGAGCATTTCGGGTGGTGCCTGAGGGCCCCTTTGCAATTCAATCAACTTCGAGTTGCGCGCATTTAACCGTATCGCCACTCCGCAGAGGAGACACGCTGGGAAGGGGTGTTGTGGCTCTGGACGCGGTTGGACAGCGGCGAAAGCGATCAAGGCTAGGCTAGATAAACGCGCGAAAAATCTGGCCACGGGCAGTGTATACCGGTCGTCTCGTTTCGTTTGGTCTCGTCCTCTTGGGTTCGACGTTTGCGCTTGCCTCTTCAGGCCTCTGGGCGGTCTAGGCCGCACGCCCCCCTTGTAGGGCGTACGAAGAGATCGGGTTTATGTTGCTTGGGCATTAGTGGAGGGTGGGAAGGGTGGTCAGGTATACAGAGCGATGTAGGAGAGCTCGTCTGAAGGTACTGAGCACGCGGAAGCGAGAAGAGTGACCTTGGCGTTGGTTTATAAGGGCCGGGCCGTTAATACTATGGTGGTCTCAGGTAAGCTTTTCTTGGTAACGAAGCCCATCCCCATTGAGGAAATGGCCAAGAGGCTCGCTGGCTATAGGATCAACGAGGAGCCACCCAAGGGCGCGCCCGAGGATTTCAAGTTCATCACGGAGATAAAGGGGCTTCAACTGAGAGGGGGGAGCCTAAAGGGGCTCTTCGATTATGACTCCATCATCGAGGTATACCAGCACGGCAATACCGTGCCCGTACCCAAGACGTATGAGGCCCCGTTCCTTTTCACTCCTGCGGGATCGAAGACCTTCCTAACCGTAGTGGCTAAGAAGTGGAGGGCCAACGCGGTGGCCAAAAGGCTAAACGACGTGATCTTCGTGGATAAGACCATAGTCCCGTTATCCATACCTCCGGCTTTGATGAGTAAACTGGTCGGCGAAAAGACTGAGGATCAGGTCGTCACCTTTTTTGACCAGTTACAGACGGTGGAAAAGCTTTCCCTTTACGGTGAATCCTTAGCGGAAACCGATCTCTACTCGGATTTCTCTAAAAGGGGAGGTATCTGGTACACCGTGGCGCGCTCCAAGCGGTTTGACCAGGTCGTCGGTCTGGGTAGGAATGGCGTTGTGGTGGCCTTCGCCTCAAAGGACGTGGATAAATTCTTCGACTTGGTTGAGGAAGAAGTAATACCAGTACTTTCATCGAGCGAAGTGAGTTGAGGCGCCCGCGGAACGCCCTAGTGCCGGTCCAGGGTTCTCCCGCCCTCAAGATCGTAGATAGCAAGGGAAACGGAGGACTGGTCATATCCGACCTCCACCTGGGTTTTGAGACCGCTCTGTCAGAAAAGGGAATTATCGTTCCATCTCAGAACGAAAATCTACTGGAATCCATAATTGCGCTGGGGAGGCGGGAAAAGGCGTCGAGGCTGATATTCATAGGTGACGTCAAGGCGAGCGAAAGCAAGACGTACCCGGAGGAGTGGCAACAGATACCGTACTTCTTTGACAGGTTGATAGCGGAGGGGTTCTCGGTGGATGTGATCCCTGGTAACCACGATGGGGGGCTTGAGCTCATGCTACCGTCCGGTGTGGACTTCCATTCCGCCAGGGGTATGATTATAGAGTTAGCCAACGGGGACGAAGTGGGCTTGTTCCACGGCCACGCCTGGCCTGCCCCTGAGTTGTTTTCGTGCGAGTTTCTAGTCATAGGCCACAACCATTGGGCGGTGGAGCTGAGAGACAACATGGGCGCTCGCGTGAGGCAGCCGGTATGGGTCATTTCGAAGGTCAACGGGAAAGCGTTGGCAAAGGCCTTCCTGGATTCGTCGTCCATGCCCTACAGCGACCCGGAGGCCGCCTTCAAGGAGAAGTTCGGTGAGACGCCGGCCGATTCGACGCTAATATCAATGCCTGCGTTCAACCCTTTTTTGAGGGGCAGGCCCATAAACTCCCGCCTGGGAGATGAAGGCTATGGCCTTGGGCCACTCTTAAAAGGAAAAATAATTTCGATAGAGGAAGCCGAAGTTTTCTTGCTTGATGGTACGTACTTAGGGAAGGTTTCTCAACTTCCTCACTCACTCTTCCTCGGGAGGAGGAGCTCCTTTTAGAGCGAGTTCTATTTGTTCTATGAACTGTGGTTCTGGCAAAGCACCCACGAAGTGATAGCTGCCGTTTACTATCATCTTCGGTACTGACATAACCTGATACTTGTCAGCCAGGTCAGGAAATTCCATGGCTTCGACCATGTCACCGGTTATCAGTGGATTTTCGATGGCCATTTGATGGGCCATCCTCACCGCCCTCGGGCAATACGGGCACGTTGGCGTTACGTATACCTCTATGTGGACCGGCTGCGAAATCGCCTTGACCCTCGCCTTCCCGTTTGGGCTGAGCCTAGATTTACCGTTGGAGACGTCAATTACGTCGTCAATGAACGCCGAAAACTCGTGCCCGGCTGGTAACCCGAAGTAACGTACGCGATAATCCTTGTAGCCGTCGCCCACTATGCTGATAGCGGGTGTTTTGTCTATGTTGAACTTCGATGCAGTCTTTTCATCCTGCTCTACGTTGGACACCTCCGCTTTTATCAAGGGGCTCGACTTAGTCAATTCGTTGACGAGTTCTGCTTCTTCATTGCCGTACTCGTCCTTACTGCTGATAAAAGTCATGAGGATAACCGGATTCTTTAGGTGTTCCTTGAAAATGTTCTCTAGCGTCTTCATATCCTCGTCGCTTATGAGCGTCGTCGACGTCATTATCACCGCGTTTTAAGTAGCGAAGGTGCTTATAACCCTTTGGTGCGATTACCCTCTCGTGAAGGGAGGGGAGCTGAAATCCCCGCGTTGCGTTCGGCCGACCTCGTGGCGCGATGAGCTGCTGTTACGAGAAAGGGATATAGCCCATGAAATCGGTATCATGACTCGAGTTGATGATAGTGAAATCCGGAGAAAAATGGGATGAGTTGGTAAGGAAAGCCCTTTCCAGCGGCGGATTGGTGGTGTACCCGACTGATACGGTTTACGGCGTGGGTGGAGATCCCTACGATGAGCGCGCGTTGAGCGAGCTAGGGGCGCTCAAGGGGAAGAGGGAGGGGAAGCCCTACCCAATACTCGCGAGCTCGCCGGAGCGGGCTTTCTCAGTGGGGCGTTTCTCCACAAGGGCTACGAGATTAGCGAAAAAGTTTTGGCCAGGTCGGCTCACCATAGTGGTACCCCTCTTGGACGAACGGCTTAGAATGGCAACCCAGGGCTCGGACCACGTGGGCTTAAGGGTGCCAGCCGATCCGGTGGCCATCGGTGTGGCTTCGGCTTCGCCGTCGGGCCTAGTGGTGGGGACCAGCGCTAACCGCTCGGGCGCCCCTCCGCCCCATTCGCTTGACGAAGTCGATGAAGACGTCAGGGCGCACGCTATGATAGCGATCGACGGAGGAAAAAGGGATGGGTCTCCGTCCACGGTTGTACAGGTCGACAACGACGATTTGAAGGTTATCAGGGTGGGCGACATCACCCCTGAGCTGTTACAAAACGTGTAAATCCCTCTTTTTGAATAGTGTGAAATGGTTTCGGTATCCAAGGGAAGTGTTTTGGGGATTGCGGTGCCCGTATTGATCGTAGTTGGGCTTTACCTAGGTTTTGTTGCATACATGGGCAATCCGACGCCGATAATGGTGGTGACGTCAGGAAGCATGGTACCCGCGCTAAGGATAGGTTGGGTGATAATAGTTAAGTCGGTGCCCGCCTCCCAAATACACGTCGGTCAAATAATAGTTTACAAAAGCACCGATCCAGAAATAGAAGATCCCATAGTCCACAGGGTCATATCCATAAATAATCAGAGCGGGCAGCTCGACTTCGTCACGAAGGGCGACGCCAACCCGGTGGCGGACAACGTGGTGGGCTTCGAGCCGCCCTACGGCATTCCTCAGAACAGGGTCATAGGAGAAGTGGTTTACGTGATACCTTACGTCGGCTACCTCATACTTTTTCTCAAGGAGCCGCCCGTCTACGTATTCATACTCGGCCTGTTAGTGATACTCATTTTCCTGGATTTAAGAGGGGAAAATAAAGGGCAGAAAAAAGATGACGGTTCGGAAGCGGAAACCGTCCAGGATGGGGGCAACGAACCACTACGATGAGAACTTTTGCGCGAAGCGCGGCTCTCGCTTCCCCGCACCGCAAGTTTCTCAGGCAGCGCCTCCCGGAGGGCAGCCACAAGTCCTCCCAGAGGTGAGTCACCCGGCCTCAAGGGCCCCCAGGGGGACCCAGCCCGCGGCCGGAGGAGGACGCTCCCGAATGGGCAATGGATACGGGCAGCCTACGCGTTTCTCTCCTAGGCGGGCTTCGAGTTACTCCTGCCAATGCCGATTGCAACATGCCAGTCATTCTGCCTTTGCCACTGCGCTTTTAGAGTTTTAGCCGTTTTCTTCTTCCTCGTTGAAATGGGATCGGGTACGCCGGGCGCGACGCGGGTGATAGCGGGAGGGGCAGCGATGGCTCAGACCGCGATAGTCGTTTATCTAAGTGCTTTACAAGTGAGTATCCAGCAGGAACTCTCACTTCGAGCGCAGCGCCCTCATAGTTGTGGTCTTCTCTTCGCCATTGCGGTGAACCTTGAAGCCGACCGCGCTTCTGGTCAGCGCGGAGCCCGACCGCTCGTCGCGGTGAAGCCAGAGTCCCGGGGTATTCACCGAGCTAGGATTGCCGGGCGTGCCAGGCCTCGTGAGGGCCCAGCGGGCCGCGTGGGCTCTCATGCCACCTCTGCGCGGAGGGGGACGGGCTCCGCGGGAGATGGCCAACGGGGCGCGGGTGGGTAGGGTGCACTCCACGGTGCTGAAAGAGTAGGATGTCGACCACGTTCAGCGGCGACGCCGGGGCCGCACTGGCGGCGCCGCGTGCGCGCCGACGAATTTGAGGTGGGGCCGCCGGAGAGCCGCAGGCCGTAGTAAGGTCCTGAGGACCGCGGGGTTTGGATGGATAGCGCTAGAATGGGCAGGCGCCTCTCGACGATCCCTGTGCGCGCTAACGCGCTAGCGCGCACATCCGTGGTGCGTAGGAATCCGTCACCCGCGGCCATTCTGCGAGCTCTACCTCAGACACCAAGGGATATTCGGCGTGGGGAGGAGGGTCGAGACGCCTTCGCGACGCTGAAGAGGAAGATGCGGGCATTCTTCAAATACATCAAGGCGAGGAGGACGAAGACTGTGCCGCTGGCCAAGATAGCTGACATGCTCCTGTGTACTGCAGCGGATTAAGGATCATGAGGGGATGGCGCGCGCCGTCGGAGGCGATCGCGATCCAGGGGTGATCTCTCCCTTATTAGCTTAACATGGTAATTGGGGACGTGTTTCATTATACCCACTCACTTAGAGCTACAACATCCGGCGCGTCTCGTTTAGCCACGGGGGCATCTCTTCCTCCTTCTACACCAGCGGGGGCCTCTTCAGGTCCCCGTTCTCGAACGCGAAGTCCTGCGTGAACGTAAGTGCGGACAGCGGGTTGAGCGCGCTCGAAGGCGCGCCCGGACGCGAGCCATCGCTCGCCGACAGGGAAGAGGCCGTCGAAGGCCTCAGTCCCCTCCTTCGCGTGCTGGAGCACGCGCTGCGCGGATATTGGGTTCCTCAGGGGGCGGCCGTAGACCACGCGCTCCACGCCGGCCCACCTGCAGGCATCCCCGCATCACCCCGCGCCGTCCGTGTAGATCGGGACCCTGCCGTATTTATGCAGGGGCCGCCTGATGAAGGGATAGGCGTCGATGGAATTCCCGGGCGAGCTACGTGGAAGTCGGGCATGGTGGAGGTCCGGCTCGAAGGCGACCCAAATCAGGCGGAGGTCCCCCCCACGTTAACCATCGTCTCAGCGAGGAATATCGTGCGCACGTCCCCAGGATCCGCGCCGAGGGATCCGAGGACGGGACCGAGCCTGTGCACCCCCCTCCATATTGCCGTGTAGCTCTTCACGATTGCGCTCCTCACGATTGCGCTCCTCAGGGACTTGGCGGTGTACCCAAGGACATGTTCGAGTAATACAGATAAATCGCGTAAGCCATAGCTGTAAGGGGAATCCTCCTCTCATCTATATGGAATTCATAGCCTGGTTCATTGCGGAGAGGGCGGAGGACTCCCTTTTGATTTATGTTCATCTACCGGCCGCTCGCCGATCGGCTCAATGAAACACGCCCCTCTGGGGTTGCGGTAACCCAAAAGCCGCATTCAGCCTGCTTAAGCCAGCACAAGGGGTTTAGTTCGCGTTTTTCGTTTACAGGTAGTCAGCGCGATGGGAAATCGGTTAGTAGCTATGCTTAAATTTCAAAAAATGCCCCTAAATCGCGGAAGTGCCCGAGCATGGCCCAAGGGGGCGGACTTAGGTCCACACCGGTATGGTAAGACATCCGTTGCCGTTGGCCGCGGGGGTTCAAATCCCCCCTTCCGCATCGTGTTGTAAGAGCTGATTTAGGAGGTTTTTGGGTCTTTGTAATATGGCAAAAGAACGGCGCGTTTGGCCCTTGAGGGCGCTTAGGGCGTCAGCTCGCTCAAGGCAAACTTTTAAGCTGTAGCGTCATGTCTCCGACTATTGGATAACTCGGTCAGGATAGAAAACGTGGTCGCCACGGTGAACTTCTCTAGGGACATTGATATCTACGCCCTTTTCTCTCGCAATCCCTACCTAAACTATGATCCGAAGAAGTTCCCCGGCGTCGCGGTCAAGTTCGCCAAGCCCAAGACTACGGCCTTGATCTTTTCATCGGGAAAGGCGGTCATCGTTGGGGCGAAAAGCGAAGAGGACGTCAAGCTCGTGGTCAAACGGGTGCGTGCTTTTCTGGTGAAGAACGGTATGAAGGTCAGTAGGTCCCCCAAGGTCACCATAAGGAACGTCGTGGCCAGTTTCTCGCTGGGTAGACCCGTGAACCTCGAGAGGCTGGGTTTGACCTTGCGTGGGTCGATATATGAACCTGAACAGTTCCCGGGACTGATCCACAGAACGCCCGCGGCCGTTTTCATAATATTTTCCTCTGGGAGAGTTATCTGCGCTGGTGCTAAAGGGGAGAAACAGGCGCTCAGCGCAATAGCTCAAGCGATTGACGAGTTAGAAGCCGCTGGTTCGCAGGACCACGGCAGTTAATATTATGATGGTGAAGTCCAATAAAAGTAGCGCTTTCCTGCTCCTAGCCAGTGGCGTGACCTCCTCCAATGGCCCTGGGTCGGGTATGAAGGCCATAAAAAGTACGAGCACGCCCATCAGCCAGTACCCGGTCATCATCATGATCATGGCCACAGCGACCGATACGCCAAGCGCCTGTCTGTACGATAAGAAGCTGCGGAAGACGTGCCCTCCGTCCAGTTGAGAAGCCGGTAGTAAGTTCAGGAAGGTCACCAGCATACCTATCCAGCTGGCGATCAGAACGGGGCTCAGCGCGGCTTCGTTGGGCGATTCTCCCTTCAGGATGAAAAAGAGTTGGATTATCAAAGGCAACCTGTAAAATATCGAGTAGTAAGGCCCGAAGGAGTTAACCACGAGAGGGTTCATCATCGGTGGCGATAGAGCTACCCCGATCGCCGCTACCATGAGGGATAAGGCAAAGCCGGCCAGCGGTCCGCTTATGCCCAAATCGAAAAGGTGGTTTCTGTCAAGCGGGGGTTCCTCCGCCATGATCATGGCCCCAAAAGTTCCAATTCCCAGAAAGCCAGCTCCGAGCAGGTAGGGCGGCCCAGGTATGAAGTAGGGCCACGACGCCTTTTCTCCCGCCCTCTCAGTAACGAACTTGTGACCGAGTTCGTGAATACCTAGTATGGTTAAGAGCGAAGCCACGAACTCGACGGTCATTTCGATCATTAGGGCCGGAGGAGCGTTTTGATAACCCAGGCTCATCAGGAAAGCCCTGGATAGCTCGTAACCGCTTATGGCCACGCTTAAGAAAGTCGCGAGGAAGAGCGCCATGTATACGGACTTCCTTCTAGGTCCGCGGTGTAGGGCCTTTACTACGCTTATGGTTATCAGGTTTCCCCTCTTCCTGGCGAATGTCCAGTATCCCAGCTGCTGGGCGGCAGAGTAGAGCTCCTTGAACTTTTTTCCGAATAATGGGTCTTGGTCTACTAAGAATACCCACTGATTTGCCCCTACGTACTCATCCCGGACGTTAAACCTAGAGAAAAGCTCTTTTTCGACCTGGAAGCGCTGGGTCGGTTCCATTCTCATTGGCACAAAGTCCCCTGCCGTTTAATCTTATCCCCTTGAAATTCTCATTCGTATTGTGTCATCGAATCTAACCCTGTCCCCATCCGCACTGGGTGCCGTCCTCTGCGTTTGCATATAATCGCGTCTCTAACCGTTTTAGAGAGGACTTAGCTTGAAAAAAGCAAACCCGCCGATTTAAACGGTTTTATCGTAAAAAGTGATAATATAAAGTGGGCTGTAGTCCAATTCGCTGCAATCTAATTCAATGAATTATTGACGGCGGAAAACCACACTAATCCTTGGGTATTTCGGGATAAGGAAATTTTAAATCGAGGTTACTCTAAAATAGGCTTGAACGTCCCCAAAGGTCGAATTATTGAGGAAATAAAATTTTTGAAATTGCAAATGATCTCGTATGCGGCGCATCGTTTGCGCCCGGTCATCCGCATTTCATTCATCGTTTTATTGCAAAAAACCTTTTTCGAGGGACGAGTGCCCTTGCACCCTTTAAGTCGGACAGACTTACGGTCTCTATTTCTCCATTCGGTTTCTTCCTATAAATGACCATGGGAAGCAAACCGGCGTCCAGCTCTTCTTGGGCTATTTGTAGTTCGCTTTTCCCCTTGATCTTTTCTTCTGGTAACAATGGGGGAGCGCCCAAGCTTATCTGAAGCGCCCTAGCCCCAATAACCCTCGTCTTCTCGTACTTAGTCAACCAAGGAAACCTTTTTTGTTGGGAAGCTTGCCTATCGGTACTCCTCTCCACCCATACCACCTTCGCCAGACTTTGGAGGTGGTGGAGGCGGTGCCGCGGCGGCTATTACGTCGTCGATCCTCAGTATCATTACTGCCGCTTCAGTGGCCGATTTTATGACTTGGGCCTTGACTTTGGTGGGATCGATTATCTGCCTTTCGACCATGTCCGCGAGCTCACCCTTTAAGACGTCTATGCCGTAGTTGGTCTTACCCTCCATGTGAAGCGACCTGAGCTTCACTATTGTATCGAGTGGGGAAAGGCCTGCAGTTTCAGCGAGCACGTTGGGGATTACCTCGAAAGCCTCGGCGTACTTCATAACAGCTAGTTGTTCTTTCCCAGTCAAGGCTTTCGCGCGTTCTTTGAGCCTAATGCTGAGCTCGACCTCTGGGGCTCCACCTCCGGCCACTATCTTGCCGTCTTCTAGGACGTTCTTGACCACGAATAGGGCGTCGTGTATGGACCTTTCCGCCTCGTCGACGAACATGTCGCTGCCTCCTCTGAGCAATATCGTGACGGCCCTCGGGTTGGCGCACCCCTCTATGAACACCATCTTTTCGGTTCCGACCTTCCTTTCTTCTACTATCTCGGCTGTACCCAAGTCAGCGCTGGTCAGCTCGTTGAAGCTGGTAACGACCCTGGCGTTCGTTGCCTTAGCCAGCTTGTCCATGTCGCTTTCCTTGGCGCGCCTCACCGCAAGGATGCCGGCCTTTGCCAAGAAGTGCTGGGCTATGTCGTCTATGCCCTTCTGGCATATGAGGACGTTAGCCCCAGTGGCGGCCACTTTGTTGACCATCTCTCTCAGCATATTGGTTTGCTCGTCGAGGAACGATTTCAATTGAGTTGGGGAGGTTATCTGTATCTTTGCCGTGGTTTCCGGTTTCTCAACCTCCATGGCCGCGTTGACTACGGCTATCTTGGCTCCCTTGACCAGCCTCGGCATGCCCGGATGAACGACCTCTTTGTCTAGCACTATACCTTTGACGAGCTTCGAATCTTCGATGGACTCCCCCTTTTTCTTCTCAACTTTTATGTCGTCAAGGTCGACATAATACTTGCCGTCGACCTGCCTGGCAACTTGGAGTACCGCGTCGACCGCCAAAGAACTGAGGTATTCAAGTCCCTTTCCGCCGGCCACTACCTTGCTCGATAGCGAGGTCTTAGCCAGCTCCATGAGTTTTTCTCTGTCTTGAGGGTCTACCTTTACCGATATCTTATCAAGTTCCTCGAGAGCCCACGCGCTGGCCTTCTGATACCCGCTTATTATTAGGGAGGGATGGACGTTGTCGTCCAGGAGGTCCTCGGCCTTGCCGAGCAACTCCCCCGAGAGGACCACCGCGGTGGTGGTACCATCACCGACTTCGAGGTCCTGAGCCTTAGCCACCTCCACAAGCATCTTAGCAACCGGGTGCTGAACCTCCATGTCCTTGACTATGGTGTGGCCGTCGTTGGTTATGGTCACGTCCCCGAAACTGTCTACGAGCATCTTGTCGAGCCCCTTGGGCCCAAGAGACGTCTTTAGGGTTTCCTCAACGGTTTTAGCAACGGCTATGTTCGAGCGAAGGGCTTCCGCACCGGACGTCCTCTTCGTTCCCTCCTTCAAAATGAGGAGGGGTATCTCATTACCCTCTTTTGAGGTTTGTAAGGCCAAATGCTTCACCTATCGCTTAGCGTTGGAGGCTTATAAAAGTAGCGATGCTGGCCGCGGGTTTCGTTCACTTTGAGGAAGGGTCCTTGTGAACGTGAAAAGGAATTGGTTGCAGCCTCGCTCTTCGCGGCTGCCTTGGGCTGCCACACCCCGAGTGCTGGCGCTCTTAGCCCGGCGCCTTCTCAGAAGGGAAGCTGCTTGGGCGTCTAGCTCGTTTTGCCTTAGCGTCCGGCCGTACCTCTCCTCCAGCATGTACCTCAACTTCCATATGAGCGAGTAAATGTGATTCTTTGCGTGCTTCCAAAGCGATTTTTTTTCGAAGTCGGATGGGCTGGCGGAAAGCGCTATGTCCGACACGCTTTGATTTTCGACGAAGAACATGTAAAGCCAGCGCAACTCGTCATCGCTGAACGTTGATAAGGGGTTCCTCGTCTTTCTGCGTTTATCGTTGCGCCGGGTTCTGCGCTGCCTCATGTTTCAAAATACTGATAGGCCCGCGTTTAAAACTTTCGGGAGCCTTGTTCATCGCGTGGAGGGAGGAAAGCGGCTTAGCTAGCGCGGATTTGGGTCAACGAGTTGCGCGGGCCCGTATGAGTTTTTCCTTTCGATAAACTTATATGCATGCTCGGGGTGTTGTGTAAGTTGCAAAAGATATACTCTTTGCTAATTTTCGCCATATTTCTGTCTAGCGCGGCGTTGCCGGCCCTGGCCGCCAGCGCCGTGCTTCAGCCGAACCAGGTCAGCACCTACGGCCCTTTGATAA
>JAWDNK010000010.1:0-19600 GCA_046534355.1 Candidatus Martarchaeota archaeon
GTCGGGCTAGCCGACAGCGCGATCTTTATGGACGCGGGGTTGACCGTGAAGTCACCCGTCGTCCCGAAGCCGGTGTCGGGCTGGACTAGGTTATCCGCGGCTGTAACGTTGAAGAAGTACGTACCCGTGGGATAATTGTAAGGAACGGTCCAGGTGGCCATCCAGTTAGACGTAGAACTGCTGTAAGTCATGGGTATGACTATGTTGGTCGCCGCGTTGGCGGCGGAGTTGACCACCGAATACAGGGTAGCGGTCAGAGTGCCGTTGGAGCCGGTAATCGGCTTGCCCATGGCACCCGTGGCCGTCGCCGTTATCTGGATGGTCTTTGTCCGCTCAACGCTGGACTCATTGACTTGGGCGCTAACGGAAAGAGTTATTGGCTTGACGTAGGCGGTTGTGGAATTGCTGCCCACGCTGCCCATGCCGTCGCTGACTTGGGCTACGACCTCCCAAGCGCCTGAGTAGGCGTTGTAGGGTACCGTGAAGGTTCCCGTGAACAGGCCAGCTGCGGTCTTGGTTAGGGTGACGGAATAGCTCTGAGAGGGATTAACCGCGGAAGAGAGCACAGCAGTAGCTACGGCCTTGGCCGAATTCACCGGTGCACCGTTGGCGATATAGTACGCAGCTGCGTTTATAGCAATGGTACCGCCCCTTGGAGCAGCATTAGCCTGAGTCGGGGCGTTGGTCGTTACAAGCACCTTTATGCCGTTCTCGACGTAGAATTGCGTAGTGGCTATCGGGTGGGATTCCCCAGTTGTCATGTTGTAGACGAGAATGGTAACTGTGTACTCCCCTATTTCAGAGGTCGTGGCGGCCGGGAAGAACGCGGAGACCTGGCCATCTGATTCCACAGTATGCGTCCCGCTCGGGAACACCTGTGACAGGGTACCAGGCGTCGTGGTGAAGTTATACCAAGCGAAATGTTGCGTACCATCGGGCTGCGTTACCACAGCCTTCAGGTAAGCGGCATACCCTCCTCCGTCAAGGGTGATCGCAACGTTAACCGTCCCCCCGACCTGCACACACTCGGGGGTTATCGTCACGGAGGCGTTTACCGTGGAATTCACGGCCGCGTTAACCGTGACCGGCGGACATGGAGCGGCCACGACCGGAAGGGCCGCAATCCCTGTGCTCAAGAACGCCAGTAGCATCAGTAATGCAGCTACTTTCCTATTTTGGTTATAAGACTTAGATTCCATTGTACCTTCAAGGGTGCTTCGACCGAGGGCTATATATACTTTTCCCCGAAAGCTATATACAACGGTTTACAAAGGCGGCCGCTCAGCTCAAGGAATACCCGTTATTCCGAGAACCCGACCTTGACCGACGCGATACTCAACCCGGTGGGGGTCAAATCAGGCACCGTTCAGGAGGAAAACCGCGTCAAAACCGCACCGGCTGCGCCTATCGCAAAGGCAAAGCGAGAGGGCCTTACGTAAAGAACCTTCAAGCCATGGCTGCACGAAAATCGGAGCTAGGCTTCGGAACGGCGTTCCATGGGCGCCGCGTCTTACGCTTTTGGTTCCCGGCAACTACCCCCCTTAGTGGCCAACAGTTCGGAATGTACTTCATCGCGCGATCCGCAACGCGCACATCATGGGCAGCATCCGGTTAATTCGGCGCTCCCACCACAAGGGTCGCATTTTTCCGTTTACCTTTCCAGGTCTAACTTAAGCCACTTTGCCCCCCGCTATCGAACAACCGCTCAACTCTCTTCAAGGTGCAGAGCGCTTTCTTAATTAGGTTCTTTGAGCGAAGTCAACGGCTCAACCTGCATCACCTGGATCCCATCCGTCCGCGGAAACGGATCGCGAGGATACCCACTTCGCCCTCCTTAAGGAAAAACCGCGACCACAGCGGTCACCGGTGTCATCTGAAGGACGCTCGAACGACCAATTGGGTTCTCCGAGAAACCCCAGGGGTTAACTCACCAGCCTCTTCATTAGCCCGCTTCCGTCGAGCTTTGCGCGCGCGTTTTTCTAGCTGAGAGCTGACCCAAGGCGAAGACCATGAATAAAGCCCGGACGGGGAGTCGGTGAGCCAAGGCCATGAACTGCATGCCGCATCGGTGAAAAATGAGCTGGCCAACCAGCGGACGCGGTCCGAACTAGTGGTTATCGGTCCACCCAGAGCACGAACGAGGACTCAGCTAGTACTTGCTCATGGCTTAGCCTGGCCCCGCAGTGATCAAAACGCCCTGCGCTTTGTCATTGTTCCATTTACGAAAGCCGAGCGCAAGCCCCACCCCTACTCGTCGTCATTCGCGTTGATGCCTCGTTCCGATCTCCGCGTGCTCCGCGGACTGCCTGCAAAGTGCTGCAAAACCGAGGCCGCTTGAACGCCGAAATTAACCTGAAAGTGACCGATGTGGAGACCCTCTTGTGAGCGACACCAACACTTCCCCCCATTTCCAATGGTGTTCCTCCTGAACTCGGGATAAAGTCCGACGTAGTACCGATGCGATTGAGATAACCCTTGGCCAAG
The DNA here is from genome assembly GCA_046534355.1 of Candidatus Martarchaeota archaeon. Taxonomy (GTDB): domain Archaea; phylum Thermoproteota; class Thermoprotei_A; order Marsarchaeales; family UBA168; genus UBA168. Next base: position 2,485 of record JAWDNK010000010.1, read on the forward strand.
ATCGTGGGCCTTACCTCCGTCCCCAATCGAGACTTTACTCAGCGTTATCTAAAGTGGTACCATTTCGAGCCGTAAGGGGTCGCTGCCCGTTCAGCGGGAAGCCAGGAGGCGTGCGCTTCCCTATTAGATGAGCTGGCTTGCAAGCAGGAAATCCGAAAAACTACATGCTTATTTTGCCCGCGCTAGCCTTCGGCACAGTAGTTAGCAAAATACTTCTCGCACGGCATCTTCGCGCCCTTTACCCCGGGCGTCACAGGGTTTTCCGCAACCACCTTCTCCGCCTCCTTTCCGCCTGACGTTTTCGCTCAATGCAGCACGCGCGCTGGTAAGAGCTTTTTGCCAGCGTGCATGCGCAAAAAAGCCAAGACTAATCAGTTTCTGATTACTCTTTGCCCCGAATTCCTTGAGCTGACATGGGCGCAAAACGGGGCTTGGGTAACTCCTTTTGGGCTCCTAGATGAGGTAATAATCATTAGTAGGGGTTTTAGTACACTTTCAGCAAATTACTAATTACCCCCTCCCCGCTTTAGTATCGCTAATTCCGCCCTTCCTGCCTTACTGCCATAGAGGGCATTTTCAATCCTCTTTGTGAGATTCTGCCCCCGTCGTGTTCTCACCATCTATGACGGTCCTCAGCCCGGCGTTTTTAGCGAGATCCGCGTCCACCTGGGAGTCGCCGACGACCCACGACCTCGCAAGGTCGACCTCGAAGTCCCTGACGGCCTTCTCTATCATGCCTGTCTTCGGCTTCCTGCATGGGCACTCCCTCCTCTTCTGGGAGGTGGGGGCAGTAGTAGAAGGCGTCGATCCTACCCCCTCCCCTTCTCTTCTCCACCTCCCTTGTAACCTTCTCGTTCATGGCTTCGACGTCGTCCTCGGTGTAATAACCCCTGGCAACCCCGGATTGGTTGGAGACCACGATTATCAGGTAATCCTCGGAAAGTTCCTTCAGCGGCCCGAATACGTCGTAAAGGGTTATCTGATCGGGGGAGCGGCAGTAAGGGCAGTCGACGTCGAGGGTGCCGTCCCCCTCTAGGAAAATCGCGGGCCTTTTCGCGTGCCCGGCCAGCGGGTCATCCATAGAAATTAGGGGCTCGCCCCAAAACGATTTCCTAGGAGAAATGGAGAGACCCAACCTTGCGTCGGAGAGAGGACGCAAGGCGTAGGCCCTGCCTTTGCCCCTTGCGCCGCTTCACGGCACTTCAGTCAAGGGGAAGCAGGGGGAACCAGGCCCTTCCAAGCATAAACGTACCCCACTGACGTATGAGGCTCCGCCGAACGAGAGTTATACCCTTTTACTGGTTTCGTGGCCTTGACCTCGAAGCCCGCGTTTTTCAGAGCCTCCAGGAGCCTTTCAGGCCCGTAGTGGTACTCCATCTGGATCTGCTTGATCTCACCGATACCTTTGCTGCTCAGTATCGCGTCATACTCGCAGCCCTCGCAGTCCATCTTCATGACGTCGAAGGGGCCGTACTCCTGTAGCACGTGATCGAGAGAGTATATTGGCACCTTGACCGCATCGGACTCTCCAGAAGGCTTGAGGTCGTCACAGGCCGTGATCTTGCCCTTGGTGACCTTGATCGCCGCGTCGCGGCCAGATACGCCCGCATTTATCACCTTCACGTTCTTGAGGCTGTTGGCCTCGACGTTCTTCAAAGCAAAATTATAGAAGAAGGGGTAGGGCTCGAACGCTACCACATCCCTCGCGCCCTTCAGGGCGAAGTAGACCGCGGTGTCACCTATGAACGCACCGACGTCGAGGACGCGCTTCCCCTTCACGTCTAGCCAGCAGTACTCGCGGAGGTCCCAGAGGGCTACGCGCGTCCACCCGTAAAAGACGACCGATTTGCCGTTCAGCGCAAACCCAATAAGCTCGTCCGAGAGCTGCCTCACGTCGCCGCCTACATAGACAAGCTCGGAGACGAAATAAGCCGAATTATGAGAACCCTCCAGCTGCAGCCCGTTCCTCAACTTCAGCTTTATCCGCGGCTTATTTCTGTGGATAGCCCACATGACGGAAATCCAGTTTTCGTAAGCTTTCCTGTACCTCTTTGCCCTTTCCAGCAAGCCCATAAGGTGTTGGCGGTAAGGGCTTTAAGGTTTCATGACTTACTTTCCGGGTTTCGATTCGAATGCTTTTCATCTCTCTCTGGCCGCCTCGCCCCTTCGACCCCGAAGGGGTCGACCTTCACCTCCTCGACCCTGTAATCGGATGGGGCCTTCATAACCTCGGCCCTCTTATCCGGCGGGACCACGAATAGCATGAATTCTCCCCCTCCCGTGACGCCGGCGCTCCCTTGGCCTGTTTTTGCTTCCACCTTTTCTGGTCGCTTTTCTCCCGGCTATGGCAGCGCGGAGCTGAACAAGCATTTCGCGCGGCGCGAGGGAAGGCAACGCGCGCCCGTGGGGGTGCGCGCGTCCGCGGGCCGCCATGAGCTGGCCCCTTGAGGTCCTCCCCAGTTCTAGCTCTAGTTTCTAGTGCTATATGCAAGCACTACCCACTCATTGATCCAATATCGCCTCGCACATCGATCCGCAACCGCTTACCTCATCGATCCATTTCTTTCAACTCTCACCCCTCATTGATCCACTTCCTCGAGCGGTCTGGCCCCCACATCGATCCAATATCCCTCATTGATCCAATGCTCATCGATACATTTCCCCTCCCCGATTCACTTCACTCATCGATCCACCGCCCTCTAAATGCTCATTGGTTCATCTCGCTATATCGTCCGAGGAGGAGGAATTCGATGAGAAGCTCTTCAAGAAGCACGTTGAAGAGAGGCGCACAGACGGGGAAGATCGCCGAGATCGCCGAGGTGTCCCCGGCGACGGCCTCGCGCAGAAGGGCGATTCTCGTTAAGGGTGTGACGATTAAGCCAACACCTCTCTGAGGCTCGGGACCAAGACCAGCAGGCCGTTTAACACCTTTTGCGGGCCCCGAAGCGAAAACGGAGAGAGAGGGAAGGAATCTGGTACCCAAGCGGAGCGCGAGGGCGCGGCGGAGAAAGGCGAAGAAGAGGCAGGAAATCGCTACTGTTCCTTCCTCTCCGGGGGCTTTCAGGCTTTCAGCATAAAAGGGCGTTGGATCGCTAAAACCGGCAGGAAGAGTTGGTCCGAGTTGGTCCCCGTATACCGCGTACCTTAGGGGTACGTAGAAGGGGGGCCGTTTTTATTAGACCGTAAGACAGCGTAAGTTACATTAAAGCACTGTGAACCACCGTAAAAGACCGTAAACGCCGTGAGATGATTAATATGGTGAAATTGGGTCGGTCCTACCCTCCGTTAATCGTTCATGCCCCTTCGGATGGAGCGAAAGAGCGGGGAAGGATACGAGGGGCGCCTCGGGCCACTCCTTAATACGGGCGAAAGGGCCAGTTACCTCACCGTGACGTCCAGAAAGCGGGAACCGCAGGGGGCGATGGCTCGCTAGCTCGCTCGCAAGCTACGCCTCATTACCAGCGACCCGCAGAAATCATCGCCGCTACGGTCCGCTTCACCGCCATGTCTCTCTCCACGAAGCCCCTCAGCCCCGCATTTTTCACGAGCCGCGGGCTCCAAAACCACCAGCGATCCAGGAACTCATCACGGCACTTCGAATTATTCGCCACCTTCTTACGGCGCCCGTCTTGGGGTTCCTGCGATAGCACTCCTACCCAAGCACTCGATTGATTCGGTAGAAGACCTGGGTTCCACCTGATTCCTATCGCCTTTTTTCAGGAGCCCCACGTCCTCCTCCTCTTTGCGAGAACTTTGGGGCCACCAGGTAAAAGCGGGGCCTCGAAAGGACGGAAAAACAAAGAAAGCCCATTCAATCGCAACCTCAACCCGGAGACGGTACCGACGCGCGGAAAGCGAAATAAAAAATCATCTCATATATATGTGATGCCCCACGTAGGTCATCCCGTAGCCTCCTTTTTCGCTCGAAACGAACTCCAAGGTTACTAAGTACTCTCTGGCACGGCCTGATATAGGGACCTGCACCGAGCATGATTTGCAACCTACGTGGTGGTGCGGGCCACTGACGGTCTTCACGTAGTAAGTTACGGTCATGGTACCGTTCACGGGGACGTACGAGGTCGTTGAAGCCGCCGATCTTTCGGCGTGGTGACTTCCTCCGGCTCCTCCCCCGAAGCTTGGGGGCACCGATTGTACCACAACCGTGAGGGTTACGTTGCTTGTGTCCGATGAGCTGGAAGCTATCTTAACATAGGCGGCACCGTATTGATTGGTCGTGACGAACCCGTAATTGCTTAGCGTGAACCCGTCGTAGCTGGTCGAAAGGCCGTTGGGCGTGACTATCCAAAACTGCAGGGTCTCGTTCTGCACGTATTCCGCAACCGTGCCCTGTCCGTTCGGAGCCTCAACGTTATCCGTTAGGAAGGCAGAGATCGTTGAATCGTTAACCCAACCTTTTGGATCTATGGTAAGCCTACCAAAAGGATTGGGGGAAGCCGATAGCTCAAGGCTAGGACCCGTTACCTGAGACGGGTAATAGTAAACCGTAACGTCAGAAATGACCGGCGGCAAGGTGCTGTATTTGGTGCCGTTTTTCAGGTAAGGTGTCGATTCCGCCACCAAGGTCAACTTCGTTGGGTTACTAGGAGGAGATATAACGCTAAGTGTGCAGGTCGCGATCCCTGCGCTGTTCGTGTAGTTGGCCGACGGGCAGACCGTAAAGCCATCGTAGGATGTGAGAAGCTTTCTGGACGCATTTATGCGGAAGTAAACCTCTTGACCCAACAAAGGAGAGGAGCCAGAGTAAGTCCCGTTCAGCATCTGGGCCTTCAAGGTAGCGTTCTGAACCCACATACCGGAGTAGTTTCCTATCATCGCCGGAGAGGATGAAAGCGTCAACCCCGGGCCGAGCTGCCTTACGTCAACGTCGTAAACGGTCTGAGTCGAACCCGTCAGCAGCAGTGCCACGGGCTTATTGCTGTTACCGAAGGGATAGATCGGCAAACCGGAGTAAATCGCCCTAATCGTGTAGTTCCCGGCGTGCTGAGGCGTCCAGGTAGCTTGAGCCCGGAATGCCGTGTAATTTATGAAGTTGTAGTCATTGAGCGATATATTGGCTATGAGCTGGCCACCCTCAATGCTAGAGGGTGAGCTGCTGCTCTGGGGCGTGGCGTAGAAGTAAACGGTACCGCCTGGAAGCACGTCTAGCGGCGGGCCTCCATCCACGGAGTAATCCTCGGTCACGACCGCCGTTAGGTTGACGGGCTTCCCAGTCCATATCCCGCCGTGCTGACCCTTTATCAAGAGGCTCGTCTCGGTCGGCAGGGGCATAACGGTTACATTGATCGAACGGCTCATGTTGGGAGGATTGGGATAAGCGGACCGAGTCCAGGGGCTGTCACCGCCGGCGGTACCGAATTCGGCGGATACCATATAATTGCCCGGCATGAGGAACGCGCCCGATCCAACGGTCGTATTGGGATTCAGCACCACAGATGTGGTCGCGCTTGTGGTATTGCTAAAGCGAACGTAAACGCTAGCGCTCTGAGCTGATGACGGCCCTTGAACTATAAAGGCTTGGGGCTGGTTTGTGGTTGACCGTCCAAATTCTTCGAAAGCGTAAGGGTAGTTCACAACTTCGTTAAAGCTACCGTTAATCGTGTAGAAACTGCTGCCATTAGACAGCCTATTCAACCCGTTAATCCACAAATTATTGAAAGACAACTTGGCCGTCGGGTACTGGTTGACGTATATTTTATTGCTCGGGTAGAGGCTAAAACCGCTTAGGTAGGGACCGCTTGGAGGAGGAGGCTGCAAGACGTCGCCGGGGTAAACGTTTATCTGAACGAAGGTTACTGCGTAGATATCAGTGGTGCCCAAACCCGCGTTGCCCGCTATAATCTTAACCCCTGCAGAGATCGGAAACGCGTGCCCCGGCTGCGTCACGATCGTGTTCGCGTAGCTGTCCGTGTAGATCTGTATGAACGGGTTTGTCAGCCCCCACCTTAGGTAGGACTCCAGGTTCGGCGGCGAGTTCGCGCTAGCCCCTAGCGTGCTCTTCCCTTTGTTTATGGCTTGGGTCAAATTCGTGCTCACGTCGGCATCCAGTTGCCAGAAGTTCTTCTCCAGCTCTGGTATCAGCTTGTAGCTTTCCCACAGAAACTGCACGGCCTCGGCCGCTTCCTGTGCCGTTTCCTCGTCGTCCACTGGATTATTCTCCGGACTGAACGGGTTGCCGATCGTAGCCGAAGTATCCAGGGACATCGTATGCATGACCGTGCCCAGGGTCGGTGGCATGTACATGGCCTGTATTGAGGTGAGGCCTACGTTGCTGAAAATGCCCGCCGTGGCGTCCTCAAAAACCACGGTGGTAATCGTTATGTTGTAGGTCATCTCGTCCGAGTAGCTGCCCGCAGCAGCATTCGGATTTTCTGGGGCTTGCACCTCGGCCGTGAGCCAGTCTTGAGCGCTCGCGCTGGCGATTCCGGTCGCGGATATCGCGATGCCTATCGTCCCGTTATTTAAGTTATCCGTGACGTAAGCTGGGGCGATCCCCGTTGGTACTGAAGGCAAAAGTGACTGCTTGTTAAGCATCGACGCGTACAGGTAAAGCTCTGGATTGTAAACGTAAGGAGGTATCGATGGGACGTTCTGCTCCGTGGAAGGGTTGTGTGTAGCGAACGATGACTCGTTGTAACCGAAGTACTGCGCACGAAAACCAGTGTAGTATTGCCCGGATTGAGACGAAAAGCGCTCGGGGTTCGAAGCGAAAAACGCCCTCGCGTAAGAAGACGCCTTGACCGCGTGACTCAGCGGGAAATCGACGTCCAACGAGAGGGGACCAGTTACTTGTAGCGTCCCAGAAGAAGGTGAGGCGTACCTCCCCGAAGGGGCTTCCACCGAGTAGGAGTAGGTGCCGGCGGGGACGAAGAAGGTGGCGTTGCGTCCCGTAGAATACACGGTCGTCCCGTTGAGGTTAACCGCCCACTGGCTATACGGCAAGAGGTCATCCTGGAAGAAGTTAACCTGGTAGAGGACGGGGCCGAACTCGGGGGAGGCGGAGCCCGTGCCGTTAACCCTGAGGTGCGTGGTGCTCTGGTTAGCTACCGCCGAAACCGATCCCTTGGTCAGCCAATACCTGAAGGAGTAACCCTGCGAGGGCTGCGCGGTCACGGTGAGCGCGGAATTGACCGGCGCGCTCAGCACAATGGAGGAACCAAACGGGACGGTCCCTTCCTCCCCGGGGTAGCCCTCAAGGGAGTAAACCACTGAGCCACCGGCCGGGGCGGTCAGGGTAACCTCGACCAGGGAGGAGTCCCGGACGAACTTCACGGGCACCGAAGAAGCGGCGCTGATCAACAACTTGCCGGAAGAGGGAAATGCCGCGTAACCGCTTGAAGAAACCGAGTAGGAATAAGCGCCGGCGGGGACGTAGAAAATCGCCTGGTCCGAATGGCTTACCTCGTGTTGAACGAGGCCGGATGCGGGCGCAGTGCCCTCAGGTGAAGCTGAAGCGGGGTACAGAGTGACGGTCCATGCCCCGTTCGACGGGAGTCCGGACTCGTCAAAGGTCAAAGCGTAGGTAGGTCCTGAAACCACGTCAATCGAGATGCTCGCCGAACCCACCGTAGCGCCGTTGACCGATCCCCAAATTTGCAACGGGTATGTCCCGGTTGCCAGTGATGAAGCGGCGGAGACGGTGATCTCCGACGAAAAGGGAGGCTCGCCACTACTCGGATTAATGGTCACCGACAGACCTTTTGAAGTGTAATACTTGAGCTGGACACTTTTCGGAAGGCCCGACGTCAAATTGACCAGGAGCTCGCCGGATGCGGACTTCCCCTGAGTGACGTACAGCCCGTTGGGGTTCGGGAGGAGTGAGACTGAAAAAGTTGTCGACGCGAACTCAATCGCCTGGGAAACGCCTGGCCCTTCAACGGTTATCGAACCACTGCTCGGGGAGGCGTAGTATCCCGGGGGAGGCGATATCGAATACGAGTAGGTGCCGACGACTTCAGAGAAAACGACCTCGTCGGTCGTGCTATACTGGGTAATACCGTTGAGGCTGACGGACCACGAAGAGCCCGAGGGAAGGCCGGATTCTGTAAAAGTAACGGAGTAGGTCTGCTGCGAAAACGAGATGGGTTCGGTGACGCTGGTCGTGCTAACCTTCACAGAGCCGGTGCTCGGGGAGGCAGAATACCCGCTGGGCGCGGTAATCGAGAAAGGATAGGTACCTGGCGGGGTGGAAGAGAAGGCCACGGAAGAACCAGAGGAAGACCGGGTAATACCGTTGAAGGTGACGGACCACGAAGAGCCCGAGGGAAGGCCGGACTCCTCGAAGGTAACGGTATAATATTGCGTCGGCGTGGACACCGGCGAAAATTTTATTGGCTCGCTCAGGTTCGCGTTTTGCACTGTGAACGCACCGGAGCTCGGTGATGAGGAATAACCGTCCACGGGCACCACCGAAAAATCGTACTGACCATTCGGTAGCGCCAAGATGATCGACGATGAAGTGCTGTAAAGCGTGACGCCCGAAGGTGCCGAAGTCCCCGAGGTGACCGTGCCGCTGGCCGACGGGCTAACGGTCACGGCCCACTGCGTCCCAGAGGCGAGACCAACCTCATTGAAAGTGACCGCGTAAAGCTGCGCAAAGGTTCCAGTGAAGTTTGCCCTTAAAGACAGGCTGGAGGATTGACCGGATGATAGATACGTGTTAGAAACCGAAAAGGAACCCTCGGACCCAGATAACGCGCCAGAAATCTCCCCACACGCCAGCTGAGAGACGAGATTCGTCAGCGTCCCGTTGAAGCTACCCGAACTTATCGAACCGCCCGTCCCCTGTGCCGTTCCCTTCCCGCTGACATCATAGACCTTGCTCGGCGCGTTGAAAGTCCCTCTGTAAGAGAAGCTTACCGAATAAGAAGATTCGCCCTGGTTGAGCGTCCCATTCACCTTTCCCGTGAGCGTTCCCGCGATCGAACCCGTGAAAGTCCCATTTACATTTCCGGTGAAGGTGCTCCCAGCAAGGTTAGCGACTAAGTAAATTTCGCCATTTTCGCTGCCCGAGTTTGCGCTCGTGGTACCGGTGCCCGACGCGGAGGTTTGCCCCAAAACCAACGGAAAAGGGAAAACGTTACCAATCATGAACAAAATGAGGATCATGGCCGCGAAAGCCCTATTTCCCAACCAATTTTTCACAATTATTTTGTCCCGTAATTTTTAAGCTTACTTATACTTTGTAAAATGATATGTAAGATTAGACAGGTTTCAGAAAGCGCGAGCCGCAGAGGCCGCTGGCCAGCGTTTCAGGTACCAAGAAAGCCGCAATGCAATCCGAATGGCCTCGCCTAGCTTCGATTCACTAAATGCCCCCTCCCTCCCTTTTACCTTTGGCCCTAGGGGAGGATCGCCTCAGCTCCGGCAGGTATGGGGCCTCCGCCCTTAGCATTTCATCGGTCATCTCCCTTATCCTGGGTACGGTTAGAGCACTGCTGGTCAACGGGTCAACGAGCAGCGCCTGGAACACCCTCTCCTTGCTCCTTTCCTCGATCGCCCTCACCGCCAGCTCTTGGGCGCTTATGTCCATGGCGTTGAGCGCCGCCAACTGAGGCGGCAAGCGGCCCACGTAGGTAGCGTGAACCCCCCTACCGTCCACCAGGGCGGGAACCTCGATGACGCTCTCGTAGGGCAAGTTCTCGATGACCCCCCTGTTTTTGACGTTGGCGTATATCTTCACCGGGTTTCCCGTCTCCATGGCGTAGATTATGCGGGTCGCGAACTCGCCGCTCCTCCTCAGCTCCACTTTTCCCCCGCTCTCCAGCTCGGCCCTCCTCCTCTCGTCGTTCTGCGCCCTCTGCTCCATGACTCTTAGCCTGTCGGCGTGATCCAGCACCCTGTACTTCTTCAGGGTCTCCTCGTCCCTCCTGAAGTAGGGCAGGTACTCGGAGAGGTGGTTGCTGTCCTCGGCCGAGTAGTAACCGACCGCCTTGAATACCTCCACTCTTACCAAATCGTTGTAGGCTGGGTGCGAGGGATCGGTGTACACCCTCGGGTCGCTCAGCTTCTCCCTCAGGATCGGATAGGCGTCCTCCCCGCGCCAAACCAACTCGATGAACCACGCCATGTGGTTTATGCCGGCGGCCGTATACGAGAGCTCTTCGGGCGCTATCCCCATGTAGGAAGCCAACTCCCTCGCCGTCCCTGGTACGCTGTGACAAAGGCCAACGTACCTGAGCTTGGTCCCGTCCAAAACAGCCCAGGATACGATCGCCATGGGGTTTGTGTAGTTTATCAGCATGGCATCCCTGCTAAGTTCCTCGGCGTCCCTGGCTATCTCCAATAGGGCTGAAGCGTTTTTCAGCCCGTAAAAGACCCCTCCTGGCCCCAGGGTATCCCCGACCCCCTGCTCTATACCGTACTTGGCGGGTATTTCCAGATCGAGGCGCGTCGCCTCCATACCACCGGACCTTATGGAGGTTATGACGTAATCGGCGTCGCGCAGGGCTTCCTTCCTGTCGGTGGTCACCTGCACCTCTGCGTTGAACCCGTTCTGCTCTACGACTCTCTTCACGATGCGCGCGGTCGACGCCAGCCTTTCCTCATCGATGTCCATAAGAGAAAGGGTCATACCCTCAAGCTCGGGATAAGTCAGAAGGTCCCCGGTGAGAGTGAGGCTGAAGGAGTGGCTACCTGCGCCTATCAACGTCACCTTGGGTTTTCCAGCCAACTTCTTTTCTTCCCATTAGGAGGACATCCGAATTTAAAGGTGAAGGCCCCATCTTCCAACCATAAGGATCGCCTCGGACGAAGATAGCCGACGGGGACGACGACCGATGATGAATGGCTCGAGTGGCGCAGTCTGCCGGATGAAATGCAGCCCGGGCACCGGGCCGAAAACAAACGCTGGCCCATTCAGAAGACAAGCGCAAAACGCACTTAGACCTCACCCCTCCTGCGAAACCGAGGACCTAAGACTAGCCTTCAAACCGCACCGCGCCTCGCAACCTGTGGTCGTGAAAGCCGGCACTCGAGACTGTCGGCTTGAAAACGAAACAAGGAATAACTGACTAAATAGATTTTTTGTTACATACTAACAAAAAATAATGGGTTTCTAAGCGCTCGCTACGCTATTCAGTTTCGCTTGTTAGCCGTTGGCTGCGGGCCCTTCTTGCCCCTCCTCGTCAGCGCGAGCAGGGCGGCCACCACCACGATCACCACGACGACCACACCACTATTGCGTAGAGCATCGTGCTGCTGCTGTTCGGGGTCGGGGTGGGGGGTGGCGTCGGGGTGACCTTGCTCGTGACCGTGAGGGAAACGGCGTTGGAGGTGACGGATGGGGCGGAAGCTAGGTCGGCGGTGAGGGAGTAGGTGCCGGCGTCGGTAGGGGTATAAGCGAGGGTTGCCTGGCGTTTGTGCCCGTGACCGCCGAGCCCACTTCCTTCCCGTCTGAGAGGAAGTTAACGGCCACGCGAGACGCGGCCGAACCGCTAGGGTACGTGACGGAGGCCGTCATCGCGGTAGACCCGCCCTGGGTGATCGACGTCGGAGCGGCGGAGAGGGACAGCTTCGCGGTCGACAACGCGGCCGAGGCGTAGTTAGCGGTGTAGTTAAGCGGGATGTCGAAGAACTCGGCCCATTCGGGCGACAGGGCCTTAGTGGCCATGGCCTGCGCCACCGGTGAAGGTACTCCGTTGAGCGTAACTCATGGGAACGGCCGCCATATGCCGTTACCGCCATTATCCCGGCCCGGCCATGGCCCGGGTTGCACAAACACGCCTTGCGAATCCAAAAAAGATCCAATGTGCATGTGATGTTGAACACCCTTGCGTTTATCTGCGCCCACACCGGCCTGTCGCCAAACGGAAGGAATGGCCAGTAATTGTTGAAGAAGGCCTGCATTTCAAGTATTGATTGTTTGTAGGCCGCGGTTAGGGGAGCCTCTTTGGCGAACTTCGCGTACCAAGGGCCATGTTAAAGACGCCCTTCGCCCCACCGGGGAAAGTTATCAGGTAGTTGGCCATTTGATTCCAACCGTACTTTCCTAGCGCTCCGAGGTGGCCAGAAGCGTACCAAAGCGACCACCACCAATTCCCTATCGTCCACAGGGTTGCGTAGCTAGGAGCTGAGGAGGACCACCCGGCTGAGACGGTGAAATCACCCGAAGGTAGCGTAGTGAAATGTGAAATGCAGCGCCGTAGGATCCATTGCGATTACCCGGGTAGGTATTCCGAACGCGGTCCACTTAGATGCTGCGTTAGATGCCGCTGTATCCACATCGGCCCAACCCGCGGTCATGGGTATACTTATTTTGAAAAGCTGCCCGTTAGGTAGGCATGTACGGTTGCCCGTTCTTTAGCGTGAACCCGACGCTTTCGAGTAACGCTCGCCGCCTTCATCGAAAAACATCGTTCAAAACGAGATCTACTTAAAGAAGAAGACACCAGCAAACCCGGTTACACCCCGTCCTGCAAGAAAATCGATAAATCCCGGATAAAAATGGCGCGTCATTACTCCCCATCAGGATTAAATCCGGTCGTTTTTAGGAAATATATCCAAGCGGAAACCAGAAACGCCTCAACCCATAAAATGAACACCAAAGGCGGGAGCTCAGCATCGTGGTTTTGAGCCTTGAAAATTTGGCCGGATTTCCTCAGCTCGCTGATCGAAAACGCGATCACTAAGAACGCTGTGACTAGACGCGAAGCGCCTAGTTCGTTAGATCAGGATTGCCGGTTGCAATCTCCCTCGCCGCCTGAATGGCTCCCCGTCGATCCCTCATCGCCTTGAAAACACCCATAAGTGGCGGGCAGTCCACGCCGATCCGTTTATTTCAGGTAACGATCAAATTTCTCCGAATGGTTCAAATAAGGTTGCCCGTCAATGTTTCACCATGTCATAAATGGTTTAGCACGTGATGATCTACGCGGAAGCAAAGTGATAAGCCAATCCATCTTCCTTTTTTTAGCACCGTTTAGGAGGCGTAAATAAGGCCCGGATAAAGGCCATATAGGTAAACCAGCATCGCGAATGACCGCGGAGGCCGAAGACCCAGCAAGAGCCCGCCGCAACACCCCTAAAGGCTACCGTTAACGGTTGTGTAATTCACCTCGAAAACGTAAACGCCGCCATTCTCGTACACCAGCTTTAAGTCCTTAAGGGAGGCCGGGTCGTAGAGCATCCTGTAAAGGGTCGTGGAGGGTGTGCGAGTGAGGTTGAACCCCGCGGGCGGTGAGCCTATCCCGGTTATGTAGCTGAGGTAGTTCTCGCTGGGCTCATAGACAAGCGTCCCCTGCACCAGGAAGACGTACTCCGGCGAGCCCAACTGCTTGAGGTAGTGAAGGGCCGCACTCTCGTTGGTTGAGTACATGGCCTCGCTGACCACCTGCCCCACGGACGGCACGTACTGACCAGACCAGACCACGTTCCTTTCCGATACGGCCTGGATCAGGTGACCTCTATCCCAGTTCGCCAAAACAAGCGCTCCTGCGGGCGAGTTTTCCCTGATCCAAAGGGCGGCCCTGTACTGAGCCTCGTCTGTGCCGTCCGCCTCTATCATGATGGGGTAGGTCTGATAATAAATGGCCACGTTGATGACAGCCACCGTCAACACCAGTGCTGCCAGCGTTTTCTTGAGCCTCACCCCTTTGAGCGCCACGCCGAAGAGAAGCACCACGGGTATCATGAAGTAGAGGATGCCGCGCAGGGCGAGGTAGTACAACGGAAAAGTGACCAGCACAGACCCCAATGAAAAGGCGTCCCTTTCCTTCAGCGCGAAGTAAAGCCCGAAAGGGACGAAGATGGCGAGCAGGTTCAACCACTCAAGGGCGTAATAGGGGTTGAAGGGGGCCAGCTCGATTATGAACGCGGACGAAGAAACGCTCCAGCCCATCAGGTACGGCACGTCATAGTGGTAGAAGGCGAAGGCCGCGACGAGGGCCAGCAGCGCCAAAACCATTAGGTGGAAGGCCCTCCTGTCGTCGACCCAGGCCAGGAATTCGGATACCGCGAAGTAAGCCCCCAGGACGCCTACCATGACCAGGAACTGATAGAACGTGAGGAGGTACGTCCCGTAAACGAGCAACACCAAGGCCAAGAGGTGGGGCCAATGCCTGGGCCTGAACGAAGAAAGCGGGAAGTAAAGGCGTTTGGCCTGCTCCTTCGCCCTACCCGAGGGCGAGAGCGGGCGACGCCCCTGCGTCGCCAAAAAGCTGAGGACATATCCCGCAAATATTATGAGACAAACGGCGAAACCGTCGTGCCTAACCTTGAGGGAGGAACCCTGTAGGGCCTGCGCCGAAACCGCGTAAGCTAACCCCGAAAGAAAACCCGCCTGCCTGTTATACAACCTGCGCCCGACGAGGTAGAGGCCGACCGCCGAAGCGGAGTCCACGGCCGCGAAACCGATCTTCATGGTCATGGCCAACGAATAATGAAACAGAGACGAGAAAAACTCCGCCAGATCCGCGAAGTAGGTCGTCGCCAGGGGTTGACCTGAGCCGTATAGCTGGCTGAACCAAGACGGCTCCTTGGCCGCCATGTAGTAATACCAGAAGTCTGGATCCGTGGTGACGTGAGGGGGCTCGAGGAAGTCCGGGACGAGGCGCAAGGCAAGCGCGACCGCGAATATCAGCGCTGCATCGAAAACTGGACTCCTCAGGGGGGTCCTCCTCCCGGCCTTCGGGACCCCGCGTTTGCCCCTGTTGTCCTTAGCCTTCATTTGCGGACGCCTTGAACTGACATTACCCAACTTTTAAACTTACGCCAACGGATTCCTTGAGGGAAGGAGGGAGAACGGCGTACGCCCACGAAGGTTGATTGAACGTGCAATTTTGTCGCGGGGCCAGCCGGGTAAAGAGGCCTCGCGAATACCAATACAACAAGACACCCTCACCCACTCCGCTGAAAGAGGATCTCATGCAACCGAAATCGACTGTAGCAACCCACTCCACGGCCTACAAATACTTGACCGCAGACCAAACACGCTTGGAACCTCGCAAGGGCCAAAGCTAAGCGCACGCGCTAGACTTTGATGAATACCGTGAGGTTAACGGGTCCCGAATAAACTCCAGAGGGGACTTGTACCGCCACGTAAAGCGTTTTTGACGAGCCTGGGCCAACTGAAAGCGGAAGGGATTCGGAAAAGTAATTATTTGAAACGGAGAAACCCGGAGTATCCGTCTCTATGTTTTCCACGTAGTAAGTCCGATTCCCCAAATTGGTGAAGTTCATCTCCACGCCAAAAAAACCTGAGGCCTTGACCCCAAATGGCACGTCTACTAGAGGATGCACCGTAACGATGACGCCGGATTCACTGGGAGCGCTGCCCTGATAAACGATGTCGGTTCCAAGCCCGGTCACGTTAACCATCGGAGTACTGATATAGTTTTGGTAGATAACGACTACGAAACCCAACGTGACCAAGCCCACGATCAAGGAAGAGTAAACAGCCTTCATGCCTTGTCTTACTGGCTGCCAAATATAAACACATCCGTTCACAACTCACCTCTTGGATTTCGCGGTTTGAAACCGTCAGTGCCACTTACCTCCCCCTTCCCCCCTCCGCTCCCCGCCCCGCCGCCAAGGGAGAGACCTCCCGAAGTCTTAGACTTTACACCCCCTTACGGGCGATACTGGCTTGCGGCCCACCAGGAAAGTGAGCGGCTTCCTTATAGTTGGGATTACAGGGTTGGTCGCCTTCTTGAGCATGTTCCATGCAGCGTTCAGCTCGACCGGAATATGTGGCCAAAGGATAGTTGATTGCACCTATAGATTTTTTGTTAGCTTTTGCGCCGTGGAAGTCACGGTACCTGGACGCTTTGTAATCGACGACTTCGAAGGCCCTAACGCTGTACTCCTGGGTCTCAGACTCGACCACCTGCATCGGTCTGCGGCAAGAGCGCGAGCTTGGCGTGAACTCGTTATCCTCGTCCGAGGCGATGTTGAAAGGGCAGCCCAAGTAGATCGTGGAGACGTCGATTTGTTGGAGGATCCTTACCATGTAGGACGCGAAGTTCCTATACAAGTGCAGTAGGCTGCTCATTAGCTCCCTGAAAAGCCTCCTCTTCTCCCCCGATAACTCATCGTGAGCCTCTTGCACCCCTACGTCTTTTGTTCTGCCCGCAAGCGATTGAACTTCTGAGACCCTCTTCTCGAAGTAGAGGTAGTCTTGCTTAGTCCCCACACCTTTGTAGAGCAAACAAGTGACGTCGCCGACGACGACGCTCACCGGGACGCTGATGCCCAAGCCGACCGACGCTACCTAATCCCATTGGGTACTCGACTTGGATCAATCTATTCTGGCCTTGCACGATGTGCTTCGACTTGTCTACCTTCTTCGCCGTCTGTACGCCCACCTCCTCCGGGACAGAGGCGCACCAAGCGTTCTTGGCCTCGTCGCGGTATACCTCGAGCCTACCCCTTTTGCCGCACCACCTCCAGCCCGCCAGCGAACTCTAGCTCCAAGCCGAAGTCCTTCGGGATCAGTCTGTGGTTGTTCTCGTCCACGGCGTACCTGTCCTGCCTCACCACGAGGAGCGACCTCCTGCTACCGGCCTCCCCGTCCTTCCGGTATTGAGGCGGGCCAACACGCTTCACAAAGCGCGGTAGTTTCCCCTCATTCTTAATCTTTAAAAATGGAAAAAAGAAGACCAGGCCTCGTAATCCTTTTGAGCCCAGGCCTACGCGTCCACTCCCAGACCGTCCTTGTACTTCCCGTATTACACCTCCCGCGTTCCCTTGAGGTCTACCTCCCGCTTTTGAGAGAACTGCTGCCTCCTGCCATAGCTTATCTCGCTGAAGAGCTTAGACGAGATGCCAGCTAACCTCCTGAGTTCTCTTCCTTGAAAACCGCTTAGAAGAAAACGGGTTGCATCGGCCCTCTTGTTTGTGCATTTGACTTTAAGACACCCTCCCCGGGCGTCAAGGGAGGTATCGGATCGCCCCCTCATGCCCGAGGAGCCGACTCGAGAAGGACATCGCCAGAAAGAAATAGACTTCAGAGTTAAGACCCCCGTGCAAAGGAGCTATCTCTCCCCTGCCTCACAAAGGACTTTAGCCACTTTTTCCCCGAAACCGTTAAACGGGTTTTCGCAAGTTTACTTTCTTCCCTTCCCCAAATAGAGATCTATGAGCTCATAGGCGTAAGCAACTA
>JAWDNK010000011.1:0-19087 GCA_046534355.1 Candidatus Martarchaeota archaeon
CCACAGAAGAGTCCAGCTTTACTTGGGGCTTAAGGCAGAACCTCTCCTTTCCCGCCAAACCACCAAAGGTCATATCGAGTTTTCTGCAATCCCTTTCCCAGGGCATGTATTCGGATAGCGTTCTCGTGAACACCGAGGAGCTACCTAGTTCCTTGGCTACCTCCAGCGCGATAAGCGTCTTGCCACTTCCCGTCGGCGCCTGAAACGCCACGCTGTGCTCTCTCAGGTTCGCCAGGATTGTTTTGACCGCCTCCCTTTGATATGGCCTTAATTCAACTGGCATGTCCCGTTTCAGCGGTCTATGGGCAGGCGCTTTTTTGCGTTTCTTGTACTGCTTTCTTGTTTTAGGAGCCTGACCTCCCCACCCCAAAAAAAGAGAGGTTGCCGAGGCCTCGGGGGTACCACCCCCTTACGGGTGCTACTGGGTTGTGATCACCAGGAAGGAGAGAGGTTTCTTTACAGTTGAAACTACTGAGTTGGTGGCCTTCTTCAGGATGTTCGGCGCAGGGTTCAGATCGGAGTGGAGTTTATGACCCAACAGACAGCTGGCCACGCCTCTCGGATCCGTTTTGACTTCTGCGCCGTGAAAGGTGAAGTACCTGGAAGTATTGAACTCGACGACCTCGAAGGCCTTTACGCCGTACTCCTGGGCCTTCAACTCGACCACGCCCATCAGTATGCGGTAGGGCAACAAGTTCGCGGTGAGCTCGTTGCCCTCCTCCTGCGCTGCGCTGAGAGGGTAACCCAGCTGACATCCTCTCCTCCCCGAGGGATTTGAGGTTCCTGCTTCATCGACGGTGCCCCCATCATCTTTTAGTCCGGAGGTCTTACTCCGTCTCTCACCCTTTTTTATGGGCTTATCAGGCGTTAATTCCCCACTGCCCGTGGGTACTGACTTTGATATCGTCATGATTGACAAACTTTTCGGCTGGCAATTCATCTCCTCCCTTAAGGTCGGAGCTTTCTTGCCAACATGCTGTAAATCGCCGAAACGCTGAGTTCGTAAAAACCCCTCACCAAACGAGGGACGAGTTGGCAGTAGAGGTGGAGTAGCCTCCTCGTCAACCTCTTGAGAAGCCTCCTCTTCTCCATCGACGCTCCTCGCGCGCTCCGCTTTCCCCATCTCCATGGCCTTGTCCGCCGGGGATCGTATATTGGCGACCCTCTTTTCGAAGTAGAGGCAGTCCCCCTTGGTCCTAAAGTCTTTGTGAATAAGCCAAGTGCCTTCATCCGTTAACAAGCTGGCCAGGACGTTGATGCCCAAGTCGACCGACGTGACCCTTTTTCCTTGGAGGATTGGACTCGGACCGACTTCCTCTCACCTAGGAGGATGTAGATCAACTTGTATTTTTTGCAGTCTCTACGACCATATCCACTGGAACAGAGGCGTGCCGATCTTTCCGGGCTTCGTCGCGGTGTACTCCGAGCCCACCTTATTTGCCGCCCCACCTCAGCTCGCCAGCGAAGTCGACCCTGAGGCTGAAGTCCTTCGGGATCGGTTTGCGACCCCGCTCGTCTGGGGCGTCCCCTCCTGCCTCGCCATGAGGAGCGACTTCCCCCTCCTTCTCCTCGTACTTCCAGTATTTGGGTGAAGCCGCGCGCTTCATTTGGGGTGGCAGCCTTACCCCCTTCTTCATTTTTAGGAGGAAAAGGGAAGACGACCCGACCTCGTCGTTCTTATGCATAACCCTCTGCGCGTTGGAACTGCCTAACTCAACCTTTTGCTTCTCGTAATACCCGTCCCACGTCCTCTTGAGGTCTACCTCGCGTTTTTAGAAGAGTTGCTACATCATTTCGTAGTTGAGTTCTTGAAGGGCTTGGCCGATAGGTTCGCGAGCCTCCCGAGCTCCCTTTCCTGAAAACCGTCGGGTAAAAGGCGTACGATGATCGTCCTCCTGTTCTCATACTTGACTTCGCTAATGCCCTCCCGGGCATCGCGGGAGAGACCAACTCCCGATTCTCACGTCCAGGGAGTTAACCCGAGGAGGGCATCACAAAAAGAGAAGTTCAAAAGTTCAAAACCCTTCCTCAAGGGGCTATCCCTCCCCACCTCTGAGAGGCAAGGTTTCACGTCCCCTTTCAATCCACTAATTTATAAATTACCAGGGAACATATATTGGAAATGGAAAAAAACGAAACCAAAAGCAAGAAGAGAGGCCTGGCCTACGTCTTCGTGAAAACCGAGGTAGGGCAGGAGGAAAGGGTGCTCAACCAAATAAAAAAGGCATCATGCGTGAATGAGGCGCACATTCTTCTGGGAGGTTACTACGACATACTCCTAAAGGTCACATACGGTAACCCAAAAGAGCTAAAAGACACCGTCGTTTTCGACATCCGCACCAATAAATACGTTGAATCTACATTAACGCTCATAGCCCTAAAGCGAGTGAACTACCCCGACCTCACGGGCGGGGCGCTGGGGTTTCCAGCTCCTTCGCAGGAGGCCTCATCCCCGCAGGGCCTTCGCGTACGCCCGACTCG
Organism: Candidatus Martarchaeota archaeon; assembly: GCA_046534355.1. Lineage (GTDB taxonomy): Archaea > Thermoproteota > Thermoprotei_A > Marsarchaeales > UBA168 > UBA168. Next base: position 2,482 of record JAWDNK010000011.1, read on the forward strand.
TATCTCCGGTTAAGGCACGGGCTATCAACGCTTATAGATCCATTCAACTACTGACTTTACCTTGGCTTTCAGGGAACGTCCCCACGTTTAGCTGTCAAGAAATATTTGTGCTTGACTTCCCACCCCCCACGGACCGGGTCTCCGGCGCATAACCATGACCCCTTGATATGGGAATTTTAAAGGCTACCAGAATACAAGGCATACGCGAAAGAGGCAATTAGCGCCCCCGTCGGCGAGCGCCGAGTGAAGTCTCAACGGCGTTAATCGGGAAAGCTTAAACGCCTCTAATGGGCCGGACAATGGCCCTGACTACAGGGCGGCGAGCATACCATCTCCCAAAGATAGACCCCTAAGCTGAAACGAAGGCAGCCTGACCCCGGCCACCCTTTCCCGAAGCTTGGCGATGCCTTGAGAGGCACGCTATCCCTGTCCGGCACGCCTCAGAATCCTTGCCATGCGAACAACGCATGAAGAGTAATCACCGTCTCCTAAGACCTCACGCCCGGCCCTTATGAGCCCCTTCGAGGCAGCGATTTCTCCAAACCGGAGCGCTAGGGTCCTGCCATGGCTGTTGAGGACGCCACGAGATTGGTAAAGGTCGGGATTCTCAGTTAATTCAGCCTTTATGCTTTCCAACTCTTCTCTCCAACGCTCACCCTTCAATTGCATCAGCCCTCAATCCAGAGGCGGCCATGGGCAAAGACATGACCGAAAAAGCTATCAAGGCGAGTGGGAAGCCCAGCGCTACTACCGCGGATCCACCGATCAGCGGGGCGAGAAAGCTCGCAAATCCAGAGGAGGAAAGGACCATGACGTTTAGTGTGGCAAAGTCCTCGGGGGACTCCTTGGCAACTCTGAGCGCTATCATAACGGGAAGCAGACCGTGAGAAAGCCCCAACAAGGAAAGGCCCAACAGAGGGATTGGCATGGGCATCAGCAACATAACCATGGATACGAAAGAGAGGAAAGCGAGAAGCCGGGCGTCCATGGCGCGAATGGGATGAACCCACCGCACCACAAAAGAGCTTAGAAAAAGGAGAAAGAAGGCTGCCTGGGATTCCCATTCGGGGTACCCCAGGTCCATCAATCTCACGCCGTAAAAGGTCCACACGAAGTCCAGCCCCATATAGCTGAAGAACGTAAAGGCGAAAAGCGCAACGAAGTTTCTCGTGAAGACCTTAAAGTGACCCAAAGAAAGCCCTCTGCGCCCGGCATTGCCCCTACCCATGGGGGCGGCCAACAGTGACATCGCTGCTAATGCCGACAAAGCGACCACGGGTCCCAAGTAAAGGAGTGCCGGCATTACAAACGAAGAAACGAGTGTAGCAAGAGATAACGAAGAGTAGTATGAGAATATACCAGCTTGACCCGACCTTGAAGCTTCGTTCATGGCTGGTATTTCGATCAGCGAGAGACCGAATCCGAGCAAAGCAAAAAGCGGCAAATCAGTATCAAAAATCAACAAGAAGAAGCTAAGCGCTACCAAACCAAACCCTACCCAAGACGCCTTAGACAAAGAAATGGGCTTGATCAAGGTAAAGATAGTACCGACACCGGATCCGACCCATACGGCGGACACGCAGTAGCCCAAAACTAAATCAGAAAGACCCTTCCCGTGGAGTATTATGGGCAGGGCGGTAGTGGCCGCCAAGCTGAGCATGCGAATGAAAAAGGTTACCACCGCGTATCCGGCCGGGCGGTTCGCCATCTTTTTTCCTCACCTCGATTCGCCCGTTTCCCTTATCCGCCTTGTCTCGGCCAAATCTTTCTTCGCCCCTCCCCCTTCTTTAACCTCATACGCTCTCCAATTTACCTTCCTTCCTTCCTTCTTTCCTTCCTCTCTTCCTTCCTGGCTCTTAATCCTCATCAACCAACTTCATCAAGTTTTCAATTCTATCGACCACCGCTGGGTGCTCCGAAAAAACGCGGGTAATCTTTCCCTCTGGTTTCATCCAAAACCTATCAACTCCCAGTAAAGTCTTGCCCAACCCCCCCTGCGCGCTCTGAAATTCCACTCCGCTTGCCTTTAGCAGCGCGCTGATCATCCAGTGGGGACTTGTTACAGCGGCAGCCTCCAAGTCAGCGGCGTACTCTTCGTTCCTAGACACCCAGGGCTCCATTAAATGAGCCACCGGGTTCGCCACGGCCACCATCCTCAGCGTCCTCACGAACAAGTGCTTTAGGGGATCGTGGTGCTTGAGGTGGGACATCTCATGAGCCACCACAGCGCTTACCTCGTCCCTTTCCAAAGATTCCAACAGGCCCACGGAAAGGACGATCCTACCGCTGATGAGGGAAATCGGCGCGTATGCGAAGGGTTCCCCGCTATCCGCGATCACTATCTTTGGCGCCCTTACACCCATCTTATCGGCCAAAGCCTTTACCCGCCTCACAAGCCAAACCGGGGGTTCGATAGATGCCTTTTTCCTAACTCTGCTACCCATCGTAAGATGAACTCCAAGCGCCGCAACCGCCACCGATATGACCCAGAACTCAGGATCATACCTGGCCCACCTGCTGATCGGCCTGGAGATGCGTTCAATTATGACCAGGTCGTGCCAGAAGTCGTGCGTCAGAAGAACTCTGACCAAAGAGTACAGGTGGTGGCTGAGTATCAACGGGGATAAGGGTGTCATGAACAACGGCACTGACGATAAAAACATGGCCAAGAGCAACACCTTCTCGCCGGTCCTCTTGTCGAGCCGAGCGGCCAAATAGGAAAGGGGCAAGGCCACTGAAGATATCAGCAAGCTGGCCATGAGCAGGTGACCGTCTATCACCGCGTGCCAAAATAACCTAGTAAAAAGATGATCCCAAGGAGGGATCGGCATCGCCTGCACGGCCCCTTGAGCTACGTTCAACGTTTTTTCTCCCTCTTCAGCTTCTCCAGATATCTCGAAAGCACTTCGCGATCCTTGTCATCCTCCGCCATCAGTTCCATCAGCCTTGAAACGGTAGGCTCCGCCATCTTATCCAGCAACCCGTCGAGGAGACCGGAAACCAAACCCCTCTCGTACTCCTGTTTCGCAACCTTCGGCCAATAGATGTACTTGATGATGCCTCCGCTCTTCTCGATCCTCCTTTCGACCAGCCCCTTCTTGTAAAGGCGGTCGAGAACCGTGGACACGGTGGTGAGCGCCAGTGGCTTTCCCTTCCGACTCAGCTCATCCCTCACGCGTGCCACTGAGAGCTCGCCATGCTCCCACATGACCGAAAGGACGTCGTATTCCAGGGGAGCCATCCACTTCTCCGGATTCATACTGAAAAACGGCGCATAGCTTAAAAAGCATTGCCTACTACGCCTGTAGTTGTCCACAAAAGAGCACATAAACTGCCTTTTGGCCTCGCCAGCGCACCCGGTTATCGGCCAGCCAAGGACCGCGGCCTCGCTCAGAAGGGCGTACCCACCCAAAGGAGTCAATTATGTGTTCATCAACGGTAAGGTCCCCAAGGCCCCTGAGAAGGGGGAGTACGCCGTTACCAAGGCCACAGCAGTGAAGTGGATCGGAGCTGCCCTTAGGGCCGGAGCTAACCCCGACGTCGATCTGGCTCACTTCTTCTTTTGGTACTTACCTAGGGCAGCCTCGACCTTTTGGAGCTACTGGTTACCGGGAATTTTGCAAGCCCGCCTACCCGCCCTTTCTAGGACGCTGGAGCGTTTCGCCAAGCCTTGGATCCAGGAAAACGACACTTCGGTGAGTCAACTCCTGGAAGGCTACATGGGGAGTAGCTCCGAAAAGCTGCACTGGCTGGTCGAGTTATCTTCAGAAATCATAAACTCGAGATCGAACAAAGGCCTAATTACTTGGTCGCGCTGGGCTGCAGACGGCTTCAGTCGCGACGGCGTTGAGAGAGAGAAGCTGAGAGTGATACCCCTACCCCTCAAGCCCTCCCCAAAAACGTTCTCGACCGACGAAAACTGGAAGACGAAGAGGAGGACGGTGCTGTTCGTGGGACTTGACTACCGCAGAAAGGGAGGGGACGTCGTACTGAGGGTTATGGAGGGGTTGAAGCGGGAATTGAATGACGTTAAACTGATTTACGTGGGGAAAGTCCCGAAGGAGGCAATGCCTTCTTTCGACAAAGACTGGATCGAGCGCTATGACTTCCTTGAAAGACAAAAGCTGATCTCACTTTACTCTTCGGTGGATGCTTTTTTTATGCCGACCAGAGCGGAAGCCTATGGCCTATCCATATTAGAGGCCATGGCAACTGGCACCCCAGTGGTGACCACAAATGTTGGCGCCATTCCTGAGGTGGTGACGGACGGCTCCGGCTACCTCCACGATCCAGATGATGAAGAAGGAATGATGGAAAGCCTTGCTCGGCTACTAACGGATAGGGACCTCAACGAGAGGGTTGGGAAGAACGGGATTGGTGTCGTGGAAAAAAGGCACGACCCAATCTCCGTTTCTAAGCAGGTTTATGGTGTTTACGCAACGGCGCTGGGTTTAGATTGACCTAGGATTTCCTCCTTTGCTCAAAATTGACTCAAGCGCCTTCTTCACTCCAATAGCGGAGTAGTTCATCCCTATTAGGGTCGTCCTCCCTTTTTTCTCTACGTTAACTTCTGTACTCAAGAAACCGAGCTCCCTCAGCGATTGTATACCTTCCCAAAAAGCGGTATGGGCCCTGGGCTCCACCCCATATTCCTCGCACGCCGCAAGATACGTACGCTCGGCTTCACCGGTGGTGACCCTCTCCTTACCCGTGCTTACCAGTGCCCTTGCTATGGCCAGAAGCGAAAGGGCGAGATGAATCGGCAGCATCACCAACTCATCCTCGTTGGGAAGCCCCTCTATGTCACCGAAAACTACCCTCACGTCCTCTGGCACAACCTTTTCCCTTCCATCGGCTTCGGCCCTTTTCCCAGCCCTCCACAGCAGCTCCAAGGCAAAGCGAGCGTCTCCCCCGGCCGAAGCCCCCAAGGCAGCTGCCTGCTCTATTGCCTCGTCGTCCACGGCCCCCCTCTGAAAGGCCTGGGGAACCCTTTGGACAAGGATGTCTTTTAGCTCCTCAGCCGTATATGGCGAGAATAAGACGTGATTATGTAAAAGAGTACTCTTTGTGCTTTCGTCCAGTTTAGCCATTAGCATCGGAGACCGGGAGATGAATATGAAGTTGATCCTCGAACCACCGCGCTCATCCCTAGTCAACTCGTAGATCGCGTCAGGACCCGAAGCGTCTAGTAAGTAGTCCACTTCATCTAAAATGAGCAATAAATACGAGTTTTCACCTTCCAAGTGATCTAGTATCATCTTATGTATATCCCTCGCCGAGAAGCCCTTGAAGGGCTGATACGGATCTATATACGTGGCCACCGTCTGGAGAACCGAATACAAAGTCCTTTCCTTCCTGCAATCCACGGAAATCGACCTGAACTTCAGCTTAAAGCGGGCGTTCGCCTCCTTTTCGAAGAGCGAGGAAAAAAGCTTGGTGACCGCGGTCTTCCCCACCCCCACCTTTCCGCTGCACAATACCTTTTGGCTAACCCTACCCGGCGATTCCAAGGCCACCCTAAAGTAATCCACGAGCTGCTTCATCTGCGCGTCCCTGTGAGGTAAGTAGCTGGGGACATAATCGGGGAATAGCACGGCCTCGTCCTTGAAAACCTTCCTCGAATAGCCTATGTCTTCAAAGAAGCGCTCGTAACCGCCTTCGTCCATATTTAAGCGCCTCAGGTAGTATTTCAACTTAACCACGGGGGTAAGGTGAAAGTAAAAACGACCACAACCCTTAACCTCAGGGAAACGTTCAATGGTGAAAAGGCTTGCGCGTGGGTGATTTCGTGTGACCGAGATGGAAAGAGAACTCGAAGATATATTGATGAAAAGCGGGCCGAGGGGTTTACTTCAAAAACTTAAGGATGCCAAAAGATACGACTGGATAGGGATTTACGTGACCGACGGAGATAACCTAATACTCAAGCTGGAACTAGGAGGGACCGCCAATCATCGCGTCATAAAGGTCGGAGAGGGCGTATGTGGGATGGCAGCCAAGGAGAGAAAAACCGTTGTAGTAGAGGACGTCAGCAAACAACCCAACTATTTGGCATGCTTCCCTTCGACGAAGTCGGAAATAGTGACACCGATAAAAAGGGATAACGACGTGCTCGGCGAGATAGACGTCGACAGCGATTCCTTGAACGCTTTTTCGCTCGATGATGAAAAAATGCTCGAGGAGGCCGCAAACGTCCTAGCAAAAAACTGGGATAAAATATCTTTTTGATTCGATGACGCAGTAGGGCAATCAGTTAGTTGACCACACCGCTTTCGAATCCCTGAACGGCGCTTCTCGCTCAACGCGTTCAGGGAAAAGAGTTAGCCAATCGACGAGTTGATTGTACTTTTTCACTCGTGAAATCGCTCAGCGCGTTTAAACACTAGAATTAGCCAAAATGGTCGGTAAAGCCCGAACTCGTTCCAAGCTTTCGTCATAAGCCGCGTCTAATACCTTTTCCAGCTTCGTCCTAAGCTTATCGTTAGTTGTGACCACTTGCCCACTCCTGTATATCAGAGCCTTCTTACCCACATCAACCGCGCCTTCTTCATCGTCAACCCTGGCCTCCAAGCCCGCCTTCTTCAACTTGCTGGCCAAGTCTTTCAGGTCAAGGACAGGCGGTATAGTTCTCATGGAAATTATCGTTTCCCCGTTAATCATCATCTCTTTAGCTATTATCATCCCGTCTTTGTCCATCACGTCGGCCAGCCATATGTCCATCGTATCTGGGTTGAAGGATATAAGCCGACCCCGAAACATATCTATCTGCTCGCCGTCGAGACCCGCGGCCCTCTCGACAACTACTTGAGCACCGATACTCTTAGCGAGCATATCAAAGAATTTTTTCTTCATCACCGAACCCTTGAAGCTGTCTGCCATTTATTCGATTTTTTCCTGGCCATGGGAAATAAGGATTTCTGTTAAAAAACCGGAAATACGTCAGAGATCTACTTGCGAGCTTCCAGCTTCTCCTTGTAGCCGTTCCACGCGTAGACGGCCGCTAGGGCTTTGACGGCTTGCTCGGGAGTGCTATAAGAGGGTATGCCAGCCCTCGTAAGCCACTTCATGGCGTCATCGCACTCCTTGCCGCCAACAAAGCTCGTGACCATCGGCTTGTTCCTTCCCGACTCTTCGTAAGCCCTAGCGATCTGCTTAGCTATGATTACCGGGTCCGTGACCGCGGTTTGGCAATAAAGCACAATCACCGAGCCTATCCTTTCGTCATTAAATGCCACGCCTAGGGCGTCGTAGTACTGCTTCTCATTTGCACCTCCGGTCAGGTCAACCGGGTTTTTCGGTGAGCCGAAGCTGGGCATGTACTTCATGAACTCCTGCTTCATGTCCTCTGGCGGTACTATGAGGGGTATATGGTTGAACTCGCACGCGTCCGTTGCCAACACGCCAACCCCCCCGCCGTTGGTAACGATTATTGACTCCTGGGTCTTAAGGGTCGGAGACTGGGAGAGCGCCTTAACCCAATCGAAAGCCTCGCCGAAGTCAGACGCCCTGAGCACGCCAACCTGCTTCATGGCGGCGTCAAAAACGCTGTCGGAACCCGCCAGCGAACCGGTGTGGCTGGCCGCAGCCTGAGCTCCCCTTTGGCTCCTGCCGGCCTTTATGACTACTACCGGCTTCTTAGGCACCACCGACCTAGCGACCTTCATGAACTTCTGCCCGTCCTTTACACCTTCTATGTAAAGGAGTATGGCGTTAGTGTTCTGATCTTCGGCCAACCACTCCATGAGATCGGCATCGTCGATCTCGGCCTTGTTTCCCGTGCTAACTATCGCGGACATCCCTATCTGTTGGAGGATCGTCCAACCCATTAATGCGATACCCAACGCGCCGCTTTGGCTTATGAATGCGACCTTTCCGGGTATGACGTCCTTGGGGCCGAAAGTCGCGTTCATGGAATTTCCTGCGTAATAAACGCCAAAAGTGTTGGGGCCCAGCAAACGCATACCGTATTTCTTCGCCACTTGGACGAGCTTCTCTTCCTCTTCCTTGTTGCCCACTTCGCCAAACCCAGATGATATTATGTCGATAGCCTTCACGCCTTTTTCACCGCACTCTTCGACCGCTTCTAGCACGGCTGGCGCGGGTATGCTTATAATGGCCAAATCAATGTCATCCGGCACATCCTTCACAGAAGCGTAGACCTTGAGGCCATCGATCTCCTTGATCTCATCTGCCTTCTTATTGATTGGGTATATTTTACCCTTAAAACCGTAGTCCTTCAGGTTCGTCACTATGACGTTCCCTATCTTATTCTTGACTTCTGAGGCCCCTATCACGGCCACCGATTTCGGCCTGAGCAACGCAGTTATACCTGCTGTATACGCCAATTTCCCGGTATATCAGACGGCGGTAATTAAGTGTATATCCCAGTTATGTGCGTTATTGCCCTAGAGGGGAGATTGTGCCTGCACCGTAAGGTGGCCGAGATGCCCAAGTCCTTCTGGTTCGGATCGGTTTTTTGACGTTTTCCCCTCTGCAGTAAACCTTACCCTTGAACCTCCTTATGAAATTCGGGCAGTTCATACAATTCAAAAAGGGGATCGTCTCACTGAACACAGGACACACCACGGCCTCGTTTTGCATTTTAGAAAGCATTTTTCTGCTCAGCGCCGACCTAAGCGAGTCCAACGCCTCCTTCGTTGGCTTTAACCCGTCGGGCGCAGGTATCACTTCGACCACGAATTTTTCTTGGGACACAGGAGGGTTAAAACGTGGTCACTTAAACGTTATCCAGTTCGCCGGCGCTTCGGCAGCAGCGCCAAAAACCTCTTCGTCGACAGAGGAAAGCTTTCGCAAAGGGGGAAGCATCTCCGCCGTGACGTGGCGATCCCGAGACCGCTTTACCTCCGTGCTGAGGGGTCGAACAAAATCAAATCGAATCGAATCGAATATCCTTGGAGAGGACCTCCGACAAATGGTAGTATCCATGAGCGCTGCGGCTCGCTGTGTACCAGGAAGGGGCAAGTGAACCGATATCGTGCCTTCCCGAAAAAGCCGTTCCGGTTGCGGATGACATCGCATGAATTAAGTCTTTGCTCAGCCCTCAATCCGGCGTTCCTCTCGTCTCTTGAGGCCATCTTCCTGAATTAATTCCAACGAAGAGCTAGGCCCGTCGTCCATTTCCCATTTCCAAAAAACGGAATTTCAAACCCTGGAGTTCTGAATGTAAGCCAAAAAGTAGACGGCCAATGAAAAAGCGAACACAAACACCTCGTCGTACGGAAACCGTATGCAATTGAGGCCGTTAAAGGCCGAAGGACCCAGGTACGACAGCATCAGCACGCCTCCGATGTAGACCAAGTACCAATAGCCCTTCGCCACGCCCTTGGATATCCCCCGTAGCCCGGATTTCCTCCTCACGAACGCGTAAGAGATCACGCCGGTTACCAAGAAGCCTAACCCGTAACCCGTGTAGGGCCAACCGCTCCAGTAGCTGACCTCCTCCCCGCCATGAAGGGCGAGGGCTCTCCGGGGTCTCAAGGGTTACACCCCTTTACGGGTGCTACTCCGTTGTGATCTACGATGAAAGACAACGGCTTCCCAATTGCTGAAACTACTATGCCGGTAGCCTTCTCCAATATGTTTAACGCGCCGTTTAGATCTGAATGCAGTTTATGCCCTTTAGGACAACTGATGACTCCCCTCGGACTTCTCTTGACCTCCACGTTGTGGTAAGCGCAGTACTTTGAGGTGTTGTACTCGACGACCTCGAAGGCCTTCATCCCGTACTCTTGAGCCTTCAGCTCTATGACGACCATCAACTCGCGGTAAGACCATATATTCGACGTGAACTTGTTACCCTTGTCTTGAGCGATGTTGAAGGGATAGCCCAGGTAGATAGTTGAAACCCCTAGTTCGTGGAGTTGTTTTAATAAGTGAGAGGCAAAACTTCTGTATAGGTGAAGGAGCCTCCTGGTCAATTTCTTAAAAAGCCTCCTCTTCTCCCTAGACAACGCCTCGCGCGCTTCACATTCGCTTGAGTTTTTGGTTTCACCTGCCAAGGACTGCATTGCTGCTATCTTCTTCTCAAAGTAGAAGTAGTCCTCCTTAGTCCTTAGGCCTTTGTAGAGCAACCAAATACCGTCGTTCATCACTACGCTTGCTAAAACGTTGATGCCCAAATCAATGGAAGCCAATTTGTTTCCTTTGGGAGATTCAACTTGAATGGTTTTCCTTTCACCGTGAAGGATATACTTGCTCTTCCTTCCCGTTTTAGTTTCCTCGACGCCTACTTCCACTGGGATGGAGGCATACCACGCGTTTCTTGTTTCGTCGTAGCTTATCTCGAGCCTCCCCTGTTTACCGTACCACTTTAGTCTACCAACAAAATCGATCTCAAGGTTGAAGTCCTTGAGGATTAACTTGTGGGTTTGCTCGTCCACAACGTACCTATCTGCTCTAACAACTAGAAGGGGCTTCCTCTTCTTTGTCTCTCTGTCCTTCCAGTAACGCGGTGGGCTAACGCGATTCATGAAGAGTGGCAATTTTCCTTCCTTCTTCAACTTGAGGAGGGAGAAGGTGGAGCTCCACGCTTCGTTGTTCTTCTGCATGACCGCTTGCGCGTTAACGCCGAGCACACCCTTGTACTTCTCGTAGCACTTGTCCCACGTTTCCTTAAAGCCTACTTTCTCCCCATGAAAGAATTGTTGTCTCCTCTCATAGTTGATCTCGTTGAATAGCTTGGCAGAGGTGTTCGCTAACCTTCTCAGCTTCCTTTCCTGGAAACCGTTTGGAAGAAGACGGACTACGCTTGTCCTCATGTTCTTGTACTTAACTTCGGAGATGCCCTCCTCCGGCATTGCGGGAGAAATCGGCTCCCGCTCCTCATGTTCAGAGAATTGACCGGAGGAGAGCATCTTAAAGAGATATAATCTTATTGATCTTAAACTTTTACCCCGCCCCTAGAAGGGACGAGGTTTTCCGTTCGCTTTATCAGAAGAGAAGAGAGGACGAAGGCAAGGGGGGCGAGCACCGATGCGAAAGGGACCGAAAAGCCGCCCCTTTGTCCCTTGGCCCTGTATATCGCTGCGGGCAAAGGACCGCTTATGCCGTAGCTCGCGACCCCCGAGATCGCAGATACGTAGTACAAGCCCCAGTAACCCATTGAAAAAGTCATCAAGAAGGTCTGAAATAGTGCTACGACTATTAATGAGACGTAGGGCGTGGCGAACCTGCCGTGCACTTTGCTGAATAATCCCCCTTCAGACATCTGATACGGGATCCTCGAGGTCGTGAGGGTGAAAACCCCAGCTGTGCCCAAAGCGGACACCACTATGCCGGCGGTTATGACCAATGCCAAAAGCCACGCCCCGTCGGCCCTAGCAACCTGTGCCAACGTGTAATCGCTGGGCAGTCCGCCCCATGACCCAGGGCTCAAGCCCAGCGCCGACCAATTCACCATACCCGTGAAAACCAAGCCAACGGCTATGTATATGGCCGTAGCGATTGCCATGGAAAGCAGGGTGGCCAAGGGGACGTTCCTGCTGGGGTTTTTCGCTTCTCCGCCTACGTCGCCCGGCTGCCTAAAACCCATATAGGAAAAAACGGTCGCGGATACGCCGAGCAATATTCCCGACCCGGCCCCCGAGGGTGGGATCAAAAAGGAGTAGTTAGCCGGCCGAATCAAGAGGATTCCGGCCCCCACGAAGCTGAAAAGGGCGGCGAGCTTTAGCCCCGTCGTAGCGGTCGCGTACCAACCCCCGTATTTAACCCCAACCAAATTCATCAGGGTTAGAAGCCAAAGCAAGGTCAACGAGACTCCCAAACCAAACGCGCTGAACACGCTGACGTGCCCGAATACGGGCACATTTGCCTGAGATGTGAGACCCGGCACAAAGGATGCCAAGTAAAGCATTATGGTGAAGAGCTCTATGGGAACCGTAGTTACATAGGAAAGAAACGTCCCCCACCCAGACATGAATCCAACGAAATCGCCCGTCGTCTCCCTCGAGTAAACGTAGAATCCCGCCGTGGTCGGCTTCAGGCTTCCAAGTTCAGCGTAAAAAAGAGCTATAAGCTATCATCGTCATTGCAACTCCGCCTATGATCCAGCTGATTACGCCGTATGGCCCCGCAAGAGAGGCCACCGCCGCAGGGGCGACAAAAATACCGGCTCCTATTATCGCACCGACCCCTAGCGCGGTGAGCTGGAGCAACCCGAGCTCTCTCTTCAGCGCCGAATCTTTTCTGGCCTCGACTGCCAATTTTGGCTCAACGGAAAGACGTATATATCGTTTTCGGTCATTTTTGAACAAATTGGGAAAAGTCGCGCAAATAATAGAGGAAAGCCTCCTCGTTGATCCCTGCCTCGAAGAGGCCCTCGACCAGGGCTATGCAAACGTTAGCGAGGCCGCCAGGAGGATCCGGAGCATTTACGGAGGGGGTGTCAGCGCTACGGCCATAAGTAGTGCGCTCAAAAGAAGGCCCAAGAAGTCGGGCCGCGAAGTGCTCAGCAGCGTCGCGGGAAGCACCATAACGGTCAGGACAGGGATTGGGAAAATCTCCTTGGAAGCAGGGCCGTCCGACATGGAAGTCCTCGAGAGATATGGGCAAAAACTAATCGGTTTCAGCAAAGGCCTTGAGACCGTTACCTTTCTGGTCGACGAGAAAGACCTGGACACCATAGCGACGAAGTTCAGCGGTAGGCTATTGGAAAAGAAAGCAGGCCTTGCCACCATAGTCGTGAGGGGACCGACCGCCATACTGAACCAACAGGGTTTCTTGTCGTTTTTCCTGGGAATCCTCAGCAAAAAGGGGATAAACGTAGACGACGTCGCTAGCTCCTACGTCGACGTCATGATAATCCTTTCGGAATCAGACGCCTCGACGGCCTTCGGCTTTTTCAACGCTGCCATAGAAACGGCGAGGCGCGTGGTTAATCAACAATCGGCCGGACCGCGAAACGGCATACCCAACCCCGGGTTCTAGCGCGTTCATCGTTGTCTGCCCGATCCGCCTTCATAACCAAGCAAGGCCTTGATGAGCGTCAGGGCCATGGAGATCCAAAGCGGCAATCTGACCAAGAACAACTCGAGAGAACTCATTTCCAATCTGGCAGTCAAAGGCGACTTGCCGCTCCACTTAAACGATGCCCCATAATAAGAGGCGGATAGCGTTAGCTCGCCGGGGTTTACGGGTAGCTGCATCTCGCCGCTGCTGTTCGTACGCCCCAGAGTGGAGTTAACCAAAACCGGAACCCCGACTAGGGGGACGTGGAAGGGGTCGAGCAACGTAAGGTTAACCGTTAGCAGCGAAGTCGCAATACTGATGTTTTCCGGTTCGTCGAGCGCGAAAGCCGAAACATTAGTAAAAAGCCTTACCCCTCCGAAATAAGCGGTGAGCGACCAACGACCGGGAATAAGGTAAGCGGAGAAAGGGGTAGAATTAACGCTTAGCACCAACGGCACCGTACCCCTGGTTAAGCTGACTTGCGTTGGATTCACCCCAGAGAAGTGAAGCTCAACTCTGTAGTAAGTCCTATACGACGCGACCTCAACTGTGCTCCCTCTGACGACGAAGTAAGCGGGGTTGGAACTGCCATTGTAACCGAATGCGCCCCCGATCCATCTATCAAACGCTTTCTTAATCCCCCCTTCGCTGGTGCCTCTGGCCACGAGTTCGCATTCTGACCCGTTAACGAGGTAGCTTTCCGTTTGGTTTTGTAAACTTTTAACTTTGATCAAGTAGAGCGGCCAGAGCTGGACGCCCGAGGAGTTGGGAAGACCGTAACCCACTACAAAGCTGGCATTCTCGTCCCCGCGCTCAGCGACCCCGTACGGGTCGTCGGACGGCCTCGACCAGGGAGCCGTACCCACGTGCGAGAACCCCGAAGGAAGCGGTACCCATTTACCATTTTTTAACACGCTAACGTCTTCAAAAGATATGGGCGAGAAGTCCGCCTTGGATGAGAGAGTATTGGCCAGCTGAACTGTCACGATCACGTCTTCCGCTGGCCGCGCGGAGTTGAAGCGCAGGGCCCCAACGGCGGTGCCGTTGATGTAGGCCACCCATTCCCCGTCCTGAAGCCTCAGGGTAAAATTATTGAAGGTCCCCGGCCTAAGGAATACGGGCAAAAGCGCCAACTCAAAGGCGTTACTCTCGTTCACATAACCGTAGAATCCGACACCAACGGTTTCGTTTACGTAAATCGTCTTTCCATCCACGAGCCTCCAAGAAGGCGGGAACACCGCGTACCCAACCATCACCGTCGTGGGGCCTTCCACCGCACCGACGTAAACAAGCAGGTTAGCACGCTCTAGCTGAACTCCCCTGGCCATCTCCACTAAGCAGGACACCCCGCTGTACCGAGACGGGGGGCCGCTTACACCGCTTTGCAGCCAAACCCCACCATTGGGCGATAAGACCAGAAGGACCAAGAAGGGCAATGCCTTCAACATTTCGGGATCGAGCATCCTCAAATCGACGAAAGTGCCTGGTCCAAATCTGCGATCAAGTCTTCGGCTCCCTCTATTCCCACGGACAGCCTCAAGAGACGGTCAGATATGCCGAGCCTTACCCTTTCCTCTCTGCTCAGCGACCTATGGGTCATGGAAGCGGGGTGCGAAATGACGGAGTTCACACCACCTAGCGTTTGAGCTGTAACTATCAACCTCAAGCGAGACGCCACGTCAAGCGCCTCTTTCTGACCTCCTTCGACCTCGAAGCTGACCACCCCGCCGAAGCCTTTTAACACCTTTCTAGCGATGTCGTGGTCAACGTGCGACGATAAGCCTGGGTAGTAAACCCTTTTCACCTTTGGATGTGCTTCCAAGAAGCGAGCAACGCTCAAAGCGTTAGAATTCACGGCGTCCATCCTGAGCTTGAGAGTCTTCATTCCCCTTATAACCATGTAGGCGGCGTGCGGGTCCAGCGATGTCCCCAGGCTTCTCCTAAGCTGATCAACCTCATCCATGATGTCGGAGCGGCCGGCGGCCACTCCCGCTATGACGTCGTTGTGTCCGGCGATGTACTTCGAGGCGCTGTGGAGCGAAACAGACGCGCCGTACTCCAACGGCCTCTGATTGATCGGCGTGGCAAACGTGGCGTCGACGACCGTCAGCGTGCCTCTATCGGCAGCCGCGGAGCAGATCTCCCTCACGTCCATGACCCTCAAAAGGGGGTTCGACACGGACTCAAAGAAGGCCAGGTCGTACTTCTCCGACTCTAGCCTTTCCAAAAAAGAGGGCGTTCCCGGCTCGCTCACGACCACGTTCACCCCGAAGCGGGCCAAGAAGCCCCTGAAGAAGTTCAGCGTCCTTGCAAACATATCTCCGTGTACGAGCACCCGCGAACCCGGCTTCAACAGCGAGAGGGAAACGGTACTTATGGCGCCCATACCAGATGAGAAAGAGACAGCGGTTGGGGCACCTTCTAATTCCGCCACCTTTTTATTTAGTTCATCGATTGTCGGGTTAGCTTCCCTACTGTACCTGTACTTCTCCCCCTTGGGGAAGGCGAAAGCCGTGGTCATGTAAACCGGAGTCGTTATCGCACCCGTGGCCTCATCCAAGTCCTCTTTAACCGATGAGGTTTGATCACTCGACTTCAACTCTCACACCCCCTGTTACGCGCGCCCTTTTCACAAAACATTTGTAACCGTATTTACCGCAAACATTTAAACCAGAGGTGGCGATCGCGGCCTCGTCCGACCGCCCGTCCGTGAAGACAAGGACGGAAGGGCCCGCCCCGCTCACGCAAGCGCCGAGCGCCCCCAGCTCCACCGCCTTCTCCTTCACCTCGGGAAAGTAAGGAAAAAGTGGCAAGCGGGCGGTTTCAACTATGTCATCGCCCAGCCCCGCGGAAAAGAGCTCTCTATCTCCTTCAATCAAACCGGCCAACAACGCCGAAAGCCTCGACTCGTTACGTACCACGGAGGATAGGGGGACATGGGAGGGCAACATAGAACGGGCCAACCTGGTCTTTCCTTCAATTCTGTACCCTTGAGGGATAAACAACATGAGGTTGACCTCCAAATTGGTTTTCAACCTTCTGACCCTTAGGGGGGAAAGCGACGCGGTTATGGTAAACCCTCCCAGAAGGCTGGCCGCAACGTTGTCTGGATGAGCTTCGCCTGCGGCCGCCTCCTCTCCCTTCATGGCGTACTCTACAAGTTTATCGCTCGAAACCCTCAACTCGAGGAGCTCGGCTACTGCCGCTACGGCTGCTGCAGCGGATGCCCCGCTGGAGCCCAGACCTAGCCCAATGGGCACCCCCTTGCGGATATTCAAGCGGACGCCGACTCTTAAGCCCTCCTGCCTGCACATGTTATAAACGGCCCACGCCGCAGAATTGTTTCTGTAGTCCAGTGGTACTCCCTCTCCGTTCACCTCCACGCGCAGCTCATCGCCATCCATAAGCTCCGCCTCTACCGAGTCCTCGTATGCGTCGTGGGCGACGGAAAGCACGTCAAAGCCCGGACCTAGGTTCGCCGACGAAGAGGGCGCGAAGGCCATAACGCGATGCAAACTCAATTTTCCCCCACCATCAAAAGGGACCCCCCATCGCCTTCCCCGCATGAAAACCCGGCCACGAGGGTAACGCGAAACGCAAACCGAACGGTTAGGTACAAGGGCATTGCTGGATTGGCGCT
>JAWDNK010000012.1:0-18923 GCA_046534355.1 Candidatus Martarchaeota archaeon
TTCGACAATGACCTTTCTAGGGTTTACTCCAAGAGGTTCGCCCAAGGAGAAGCCTCTCAGGTCTTTTCCGCGCTTGCCGAGGGCAAGGCCCCTCAACAAATCCTAGACGCGGTTTCCCAGCTCAGCGGGGCCGACGAGGTGGTGGTCTTTTCGGAAGACGTGATGAAGGCGCTGGGCCAATCCCTTAAGCCCCGCATGGCGGGCCCTCAGGAGTTCAGAGACGTCATGAGCGAAGACAGGGTGGCCACGGGTCTGGGCATGACCATCGAAGAGTACAGGGGCGCGCTGGCGGAGTTCTCAGCTCAGCAGAGCAGGGCCAGGGTGTTCGCGGAGGCCTCTAGGAAGGACCTTTTGGCCGCCGAGGGCATCAGGGCCATCGACGACTTAGACGAAACTCTCAACCTGTTATCCACCCGCGCCAAGGAGTGGTACGGCGTTCACTTCCCGGAGCTGGAGGGCGTTGTCCAGGACCCGAGGACGTACTTGAAGGTGGTTTCCACGGGTATAAGGCCGTATTTGGACGAGGATACGTTATCGGGGATCAAGGCGGCGAAGTCCATAGTTAAGGCGGCCTCCTCTTCGATGGGCGCGCAGTGGGACGAGGCGGCTTGGGAACCCCTTCGCGAGTTGTCCCAAGGCCTCTTGCAGCTTTATGAGGTCAGGGAAAAACTGGACGGTTACGTGGAGAGGGCTATGAAGGAGGCGGCGCCGAACCTCACCGAGCTAGTCGGCGCCGCGCTGGGCGCCAGGTTGATTTCCTTGGCCGGAGGCCTCAACAGGCTGGCCGAGATGCCCTCGAGTACCGTCCAGGTCCTCGGCGCCGAAAAGGCCCTGTTCAGGGCCATGAAAACGGGGGCGAGGCCCCCGAAGCACGGGGTGATATTCCAGTACCCCGCGGTGCACTCGGCGCCCAGGTGGCTAAGGGGAAGGATAGCGAGGGCGGTCGCAAGCAAGATCTCCATAGCGGCGAGGGTTGATGCCTTCGGAGGGGGAAGGGTCGAGCCCTCCATCAAGGCGGACCTGGAGGCAAAAATAAACAAAATACTGTCTTCTCCCCCGAGACCGCGCGAGGGGAAAAAGAGGAGCGACCGCGGCGAAAAGAGGAAGCGGATGGGGGGCAGGGGGTGGAAGAGCTGATGGCGCGCCTCATTCCCCATTCCCGTCTTCTCCGGCCGAAAAAGGCTTTGGTCGACCGACCTTTCTTTATCGGCGAGCGCGATGACGAGGGGTGCGGGGTGACCTAAAACGGACATAAAGGGGGTTTCGGCCTCGGAGGTTGAGGGCGTGCCTGGCGCCTTTTTCGTGACGGTTGACGAGGGGGGTAGGAGGCGCAAGGAGCTGGCGACGAAAAACATGGTCAAGGGCTACAGCGTTTACGGAGAACCCCTGGTCACCGTCGACGGCGTGGAGTACCGCGTGTGGATACCGTACAGGAGCAAGTTCGCCGCGTTCATAATCAAGGGCTTCAGGGGGGATTTCGCCAAGCCGGGTTCGAAGGTCCTCTACTTGGGGGCGGCCCAGGGGACTACCGTCAGCCACGTCTCGGACCTCGTCGGAGAAAGGGGCCTGATATACGCCATCGAGATCTCCCCCAGGGCTATGACTGACCTCTTGGCCTTGACGGCGAGGAGGAAGAACATAATACCGATATTGGCGGATGCCCGCCGCCCCGAGAGTTACATGTCGCAGGTATCCCAGGTGGATTACCTTTACTGCGACGTCGCGCAGCCGAACCAGTCCGAATTGTTCATACAGAACGCCAGGTATTACTTGAAGGGCGGGGGGAAGGGGATGATAGCCATCAAGGCGAGGAGCATCGACGTGGTGGCGGATCCCAGGAGGGTGTTCGCGAGGGAGAGGTCCGCGCTCAAGGAGGGCGGTTTCCAAATAACCATGGAATCCCAGCTCGAGCCCTTCGAAAAAGACCACATGATGATATACGGTGAGTGGAAGGGTTGATGCTGGCCGGCGTTGACGAAGCGGGTAGGGGGCCGGTGGTCGGTCCCATGGTCATCGCCGCGGTGGCCGGCGACGAGGGCATAAAGGGAAAGTTACTTTCCATGGGGGTAAAGGACTCCAAAGCCCTGACCCCCCGCAAAAGGGAGGCGTTGGCCCCGAGGGTGACCTCGATGACCAAATCGGTCCTGTTCGTCGTCCCGCCGGAAGTGATAGACCGCAACGTCAAAAAAAGTAAGGGGAACCTGAACGAGCTGGAGGTGGTTTTGATGGCGGAGGCCATATCTTGCCTGAAGCCCGACCTTGCCGTAGTAGACGCCCTGGGATCCGAGAGGAAGTTCGCCGATAGGCTTTCCTCGCTGACGGGCTTGAAGGTCGAGGCGAGGCACGACGCGGATTCCACTTGCGCCTTTGCCGCCGCCGCCTCGATATTGGCCAAGGTGGTGAGGGATAGGCTCGTGGGTTGCGTGATCGGGGCGGGCTCGGGATATCCCTCCGACCCTAAGACCCGCGCCTTTCTCGCGTCGGTGGGAAAGGCCCCCAATTTCGTGAGAAAGAGCTGGGGCGGTGACGGAGTTGGAGGGCTACGAGTTCCCCGTCAAGTGGGTCACCGAGGGTGGGGCGAGCCTGCTAGTCCCGGACTCCCCCGCTCCCCGCAAGGGCTCTATCCCTTTTTACAACCCCGTTGCCGCGTTCAACAGGGACGTCTCCCTTTTGGTCGTGGCGTCGCTGGGGGTGGAGAGGCCGCGCGTGGCCGACGCCATGGCGGGGGTGGGGAGCAGGAGCGTCAGGTACGCCCTGTTGGGGGCCTACGTGGAGGCCAACGACCTTTCCCCCTCCTCCCTTTCTTTGCTTTTGCGCTCTGCGCGGGCCAACGGCGTTTCAGATTCAATAGGCGTCCAGTCCACCGACGCTAGGGTGTTCCTTTCGGCTGAGAGCGCCCCCAATAGGAGGTTCGACCTGGTCGACGTAGACCCCTTCGGTTCGCCGGCGCCTTACTTGGACAGCGCTCTTGCGGCGGTGAAGTCTGGGGGAATACTCGCGTTTACGGCCACCGATTTGGCGACGCTCTGCGGCAGGTACCCGAGGGCTTCGATGGAGAAGTACGGGGCGTTCACCTTCAGGTCGGAGTTTTGCCACGAGGTGGCGGTGAGGATCCTCATCAGCTACGCTTACCGCCGGGCGAGGCTTCAGGGTTTGTCCGTTTGTCCCCTTTTGTCGTTTTACGCTGACCACTACGTCAGGGTTTTCCTCAGGGTTACCGTGAAGGGGCCGGTGGGCCCCGAACTGGCAAACGGCTTCGTGGTCTACAGTTGGGCGGACAAGCGCAGGCTTTGGGGAAACGATCCAAGGGACTTGATCCAAAGGGCGCCCGCGGGGGCCGAGTTGGGAGGGCCGGTCTGGCTGGGCGAGCTGAGCACGCCCCCCTTCGTCCAGGGGCTCCTCTCGAAGCTAGAGGGCTTGAAGGGGCAGCTGGAGAGGCCACAAAGGGTTGAGAAGCTGCTCAAGGCGCTGATGGATGAATTCGGTTATCCACCCTTTTATTACCTCGTCCCCACGCTGGTCAGGGGTGGAAACCCGCCCATGGACGCGGTGCTTTCCAAGCTGAGAGAAAGGGGGGTTCGGTGCAGCCCGACCCACTTCGATGGGCAGGGGATAAGGTTCGACCCGGGCGCTGAGGATCCCTCTCGTTTCCTCTCCGGCCTCTTGAAACCGTAGCAGAGCAGGTAGACCTCGGAGCTACCCTTCCTGGACGAGGTGGGCCTGAAGAACTTGATTTGGTCAAAGCGCTTTTCCAGTTGCGGCCTTACCTCCTCGAGTTCCCTGGATTGGAAGGCCTTCATAACCAGGGTACCTCCGTCCTCGAGGGTTTCATCGCACCAGTTAACGCATGCCAACCAGAGCTCTTGGGCCCTGGCCATGTCGACGTCCCTGACCCCGATGAACTTGGGCGATGCGTCGCAGTAGATGGAGGCGAAGGGGCCCAATCCGGGCACCAGTTGCCTCATGTCAGCCTGCACGAAGGTGAAGTTTGGCAACGAGAGGTGGGGGTCTACGGTATCTATCCCGACCACTTTGCCCTTCGGGCCCACGGCCTCGGAAAGGATTTGGGACCAACCCCCGGGAGAACACCCCAGGTCGAGTACCGCGTCACCGGGCTTCGGCTTACCGTATTTGGCGATCTCCAAAAGCTTCATGGCCGACCTCGACCTGTAGCCCCTGCGTTTGGCCGCCCCGTAGAACCTATCTTGCGATCCCCTCCTCCAACTCATGACGCTTTTCTATAAAATATGGGGCCGGGCCTTATAAATGAAGGGGTTCAAATGGGGGTAAAACTTCGCCCTTCAGGGCGGGGAGGAGGTCATGCGCTTGCGCTCGCGCCGTTTCTAGTACTTTATCAGCTCCAGTTGCCTTGACTTGTAGAGGTTGAAGGCCTCCGATAGACTCATGCGGTACTCGTCGCCGTCTTTTTTCTTCATGACCAGGTCGTAACCGTCCGCCCCCTCCACGCTGGCCACAGATCCCTCGAGCACGACGGAGCTCCCCAGCCTGAGCTTGAAAAGCCTCACCAGAGAAATCTTCTGGTAAACCAACCTTCCATCCCTTTCTTTTTTCAGCAACCTTTGGCTGAACGTCATCTGCACCATGAACTTCCTTTCCAGTTCGCGCCTTAGCATGAGCGAGAAATCGGGAGAATAGGCCTGTACGTCAAGCCCTCCCTCCTTTTCGTCTACTTTCAGCGGGGAATTCGTGCGCTTCTCCGCCATGCTTTCGACCATGTGCTCGAGCCGTTTCAGTTCGTCTTGTTCCAGCTTGCGTCCCTCACCCCTTATCTGAATTAGGTAAGGATAGTTCTTTTCGGAGGCCATGGCGCAAGAGGGGCATATGGTGCGTTCGTATTCAAACTCCAATTGCCCTCCCTCCTTTTTCGACAGACCAAAGCCCACGTAAACGCGGGCTTCAAAAGTCACCTTGGCGCCGCTTGGATGTTCGTTAACCGACCTGATTTCCGCGTCGTATCCATCGGAGTCCTTGAGGTAGGGGTAAAGCGCCGAGTTGACCAGCTCTTTCCAGTCCTCCCCGCTGGGCGCGGGTATCCACTGGCCTTTCCACCTTATGGACCCGCAAACCCTGCACTTGGGCACTCTGACCTTTATGGTAGGGGGAAGTTCCTCGATCTGGCTTATGGCGCAATCCGAACAAAGGGTCCCACTGCCCAAGTGGTGGGCACTCACCCTCGAGTAGCCCTCCTCACCGTTCATGTCTTTTCCGCAGACGGGACAAGCCCTCAATATCGGTAATTTCAGGGAGGCGTTTTTAAACCTGACTAAAGAAAAATAAGGCGCGTTTTCGAGGCCGGTGAAATCCGGCATCGGCTTCGAAGCCGGGCGCAGGGCTTGCAAAGCCCATCGCGTAGGGTGGCGCCGAGCGTTTTTGGGGTTTCCCGGGGCAGGAGCAGCTGTCCCGGGAGGGAAGGGCGGACGCGAGAGGGGGGCGGGGAGGAGGGGAGCAACCCGTTGGTAGGAACTGGAGATGAGAAGTTGGTGGCCCGCGGGTGAAAGGGACTGAAAGGGTGGTATTCACGCCGAAACCGTTGGCCGTTTGGTGATGCCGTTGTACAGATAACTGGTTATCGCCTAGGCCTTGCCGTGAGGGACGCGGAGATCGGTGGGAAAAAGGATGAGAGGTGTGAGATTCCCTCGGGGCGGGGAGGAGGTGAGGAGGGAGGGGAAGAAGTGGGTTTTACCCCTTTTCGACTTCAGGGTGTCCCACTCGTGCAATATCTTGATCGCCTCATCAGCCACGCGTATTTCGTCGTCGACCCCGGCATCCGGCTTGAACTCCCCGGTTTCCCTTTGGGCTATCACGGCGGTTATTGCGCCCGCCCTTCCGCCGTAGAGCCTGGCCACCACGAAAAGCGTGGCCGCCTCCATTTCGAAGTTTAGGATCCCCGCCCTTTTGAGGTCGACGAGCGATTCCGCGGACCGGCTTGGTTGGTAACCGTTGTAACCCGGTCTACCTTGCCCCGTGTAGAAGGAGTCGGCGCTGGCCGTGACGCCTACGTGATATTTTACGCCCAGGGCTTCAGCTGCTTCGATGAGCGCAGTTGTAACCTCTAGGTCCGCGAACGCGGGATAACTCTCGTCTACGTAGGTCTTGCTGGCCCCGTCGAGCCTCACCGCGCCCGAGCTGATTATCAGGTCACCTACCTCGATATCCGGCTGGATGGCGCCGGTAGTGCCCACCCTTATGAAGGTGTGCGCTCCTACCCTGAACAGCTCTTCCAGAGCTATGGATATGCTTGGCCCCCCTATGCCCGTGGATGTGCAAGATAGTTCAACGCCTTTATACCTGCCCGTGTGAGTTACGTATTCCCTGTGCGATGCCCGGAACCGCACCTCGTCCCACGTGGATGAGATCCTCGCGGTCCTGTCTGGATCTCCCGGTAGCAGCACGTAAGGTGCTACGTCACCCGGCGCGCAGGCTATGTGGTACTCTTTCCCCCCCACCCGGGGTTCTTCGGATTCGCGCAAGCCGCTCACCTCCCCCGAAGGGCTTGGGGAGTAACTCGGTTAGAGAAAACTGTTCACCGTTAAAAATCACCTTTATGTTCGGGGAGAACTCGTGCAGTACCTGCCTGCAAGCCCCACAGGGGCTGGCCCCGGGCGGATCCGAGACCACCGCTATGGCCTCGAATTCCCTGTAGCCCTCGGACACGGCCTTAAATACTGCCACCCTTTCTGCGCACATCGATAGACCGTACGAGGCGTTCTCCACGTTACAACCGGTGAACACCTTTCCCTCTTTGGTCAACAGCGCGGCGCCGACCCTGAACTTGGAGTAAGGGGCGTACGCCTTTTCGGCCGCTTTCCCCGCCTCCTTGAGAAGATGCCCGTACTTCTCCTCGACCCTCATACCCTTTGAGGCTCTTGGGCGGATAAGGATACCGCGAGATCAGCGAATGAGGAAAGAGGGAAACCGCGCCCTTTAGGGCGGGGCGGTTTACTTTTTCGAAAAAACTTTAATCCGTCGGGGAGGCACTAGACTGATAATTTTGTCCGAAGATGAGGGCACTAGGAGGAGACCTAGGTTCTCGGCGAATCTCCCCTTCGAGGGGTCGTCGGGCGAGACTTATTACCTCAAGTTCGCGGTTTGGGATGGCAGGGGAGGTAGCCACGTTTACACCGCCACGCTCACCGTGAGGGAGGGTGATAACTTCACGGACGTGGCGAAGATCAGCGTGGCGGAAAGGGATATGACGTTCAAGCTGATATCTAAAAAGTTATATGGAGAGGAACAGCTCAAGTACAGAGGAGGTGGGGGTGCGCCCGAAGAGGGCGATAACGGCAACGGCAACGGGGAAGGAGATGAGTTCTAGAAACGGCGAAAGGATTTCTTTTCCTTGCCCCGCTTCTTCCTTTCTCTGCGGCCTTCGATCTATTTTCAGGACGATCTTGCCCATTAGCTCACCTTTTTCCATTTTCTCGTGGGCGATCCGCGCGTCCGATAACGGGAGTACATCGCGGACCGCGGGCTTGATCTTGCCAGCCTTGATCGCGGCGAGCGCCGCTAAGAGGTCGGTCTTCCTGCCCCCGTACGAGCCCAGCAACGTGATTTGCCTGGAGTATAGGTCTCTGATATCTAGGTTTGCGTCCTTTCCGGTCGTGGCGCCCGGCGTTACCAGGCGGCCCGTTGGAGATAGGCAGCGCACGCTCTTCTCCCACGTTGACGTTCCGACGTTTTCGAAAACCACGTCGACACCTTGGCCGCCGGTGATTTCCATGACGCGATTTATTACGTCCTCTTTACTGTAGTTGATCACCGCGTCTGCGCCCAGGTTCGCCACGAACTCGGCCTTTTCCTCGTTGCCGGCGGTGGCTATCACCTTAGCCCCTGCTAATTTGGCTATCTGCACCGCCGCGCTCCCCAAGCCCCCGCTCGCGCCCCATATGAGGGTGGTCTCGCCCGGCCTTAGCTGGGCGCGGTTTAAGAGTGCGTGCCAAGCGGTCATGAAGGTGACCGGCGTGGCGGCAGCCGTGATCACGTCAAGCCCGTCCAAAGGTATGGCGTTGTAGGCCGGTACGGCTACGTACTGCGCGTAAGTGCCGTTGACCTGGTTGCCGAGAAGCTTTCTGTTCACGCATTGGTCCTCCCTCCCGGCCAAGCAGAACCTGCAGGTCCTGTCCACCAAGAGGGGGTACAATACCACCTCGGTTCCCTCCCTCAAGCCCTGGACACCTGGGCCCAACTCGGCGATCCTGCCTGCCCCGTCGGCGCCCAATACGTGCGGGAACTCGGTCTTGTAGCCCCCCAGCCCCCTCCTCACCCATATGTCCACGTGGTTAACGGACGCGTAGTCCAGTTTTACTAAGACCTCTCCCAACCTCGGCCTCGGGGTTTCCGCCTCGCCGTAAGTCAGGATTTCCGGCCCACCGTTCTGTTGTATGAAAACGGCCTTCATGGGGAAAACTCGGTGGGAGATAAACGCGTTTCTTCGGGCGTGGGTTGCCGGGGCCCGATAAAAAAGTGTAGGAAGCTGGGCCAGCGCGACGTTTGCTGCGGATCAGCTCTGCGGTGCCGTCGGAGAAATCTTATCTATGGGTTGCTCTATTTATTGGGCTCGTAGCTCAGCATGGAAGAGCGCCGGACTTTTAACGCAGGGTGGTCGGGAGAAATCCGTTGGCCGCGGGTTCAAATCCCGCCGAGCCCGCATTTATCCGTTCCACATGCCCGTTGCTCTACGTCGTTCAAGGTAATTAAGTGCCGAGGGGGAGGGGGGAAGGGTAGGGGAGCGGAGGGGGACGAGCGGAAACGCTTGGAGCAAGGAGCTGATTCCTGCATCCGATCGATCGGCATTACCTGGATCTCCCATGTTCGTTCAAAAAGCCTATTTACTACCCGCGCTATTGAATTAGGTTGAGCTATTACCAGGGACCCGACAGGCGGAAACCCAGCGGGGGATTGAAGGGGAAGCAGAGGAAGAAAAGGGCTTACGAGCTCAAGAGACCGTTCCACCCCTGCGTGGCGCTTGCTCGGGAAGAAGAATTCGTCACCGAAAGGGTAAGGGGCGGTAACAGGAAGGTCAGGGCCAAGAGCGTCGTTTACGTGAACGTCTACGATCCCAACGAAAAAAAGGTGAAGAAAGAGAAGATAACGGCTGTTGAGAGAACCCCCTCCCATGCCGAGTATGCCCGGTCTAACATCATAACCAAGGGTAGCTACGTGCGGACGGCAAGCGGCCTGGTGCTTATAACGTCTAGGGTCGGTCAGCACGGCGTGGTTAACGGTAAGCTGGTCCCCGAAGCGAAAGCCGCCTGAGGTGTCCTCTTGAAGCAGCTCGTGCTCTGGTTGGCCTATTTTGACGCGACCAAGAGCAGGAGAGAGGGTAGAAGGGTTAGGCTCGATCTAGCGGTTAGAAAGCCCACGGTCGAAGAATTGCTGGCGGCTGCTAAGTCGCTTGGGTTATCGGCGAAGGCCATGGACGGGTCTTATCCTAGGGATTTCTGGGAAAGGGGTAGGGTGGCGGTGAGCTGGGAAGGGAAGAAGTATGCCCTTCTGAAGCGCGTGGGAGCCGAGGTGCGGAAGCGGAGGGCGGGGTGAGCAGCGATGAGAAGGGCCAAGCTGTTGCACGTCACCCCTTCGGGGTTTGTGGTGGCCTTGAGCCTTGGCGGGGCGCCAAGGGGCGATTCCTTCGCGACCGATCCAAGGGGTAACGTGGTTGGGGATGTGGTGGACGTGTTCGGGCCGGTTAGTTCCCCCTACCTTTTGATAAAGCCCTCGACCGAAAAGCAGTGGGAGGAAGGGATACAGCTCTTTCTTTATCCCAAGGCTCCCCATCGGGGAAAGGGGATGAGCCGGCGTCGACGTTTCTCGAAAAGCCGTTTCCCCGTCCTTTGTCGGGGTTCCACGGTTAGGGTTTCAAGGTTTTAAAGTTTTAAAGTTTTAAATAGCCCCAAACTTATTTCGTATGGAGCCTCATAAGTGGATAGTTACTTCCGCTTGGCCGTACGTCAACTACGAGCCTCACATAGGGACCCTAATTCACCTGCTTTCCGCGGACGTCTTCACCCGCTACTTGAGGGTCAGGGGTGAGGACGCGGTCATGGTCAGCGGTTCGGACGAGCACGGTACCCCAATAGAGGTAGAGGCGATAAAGAAGGGCGTAAACCCCAAGGAGTTAACCGATGCCAATCACCAGCGGATACTTCAGATACTGAAAGAATGGGAGATCCAGTTCGATAACTATACGAGGACTGAAAGCGACGTCCACAAGGCCTTCGTCAGGGACTTCTACTCGAAGGTTTACAAGAACGGTTACGTGCTGAAGAGGGAGGTGGAGATGCCGTACTGCGAGGAAAAGAAGATGTTCCTACCCGATCGGTTCGTCGTTGGTACTTGCCCCTATTGCGGTTACCCCGAGGCCCACGGCGATCAGTGCGACAACTGCGGGCGTCTCCTGGAGCCGAAACTGTTGATCAATCCGAGGGGCGTGTTTTGCGATGAGCCCATCACTTGGAAGACCACGTCAGAATGGGACTTCGACTTGCCGGCTTTCTCCGGTGAGCTGGAAAACTACATAAAATCTAACGACAGGCTTCCCGATAACGCGAAGAGCATGAGCCTAGCCCTCATAAGAGACGGGTTGAAGCCCCGCTCCATAACCAGGGATAACAAGTGGGGTATACCCGCCCCTTTCCCCGGAGCGGAGGACAAGACGATCTACGTTTGGATGGAGGCGGTGCTGGGCTACGTGTCGGCCACCAAGGAGTTCTTCGAGAAGAAGGGGGAACCCGAGCGTTGGAAGGATTACTGGTTCGACAAGAGTTCTCGTTTCGTGTGCTTCATAGGAAAGGATAACATACCTTTTCACACGATAATATTGCCGGCTCTGCTCATGGCTACCCACGACGACTACGTGCTCCCTTGGACCGTTAGCTCCACTGAGTTCATACTTTTCGGGGGCGAGAAATCGTCTAAAAGCAAGAGGAAGGGTATATGGAGCGGCGACGCGCTTTCCGCCTTCCCCGCCGATTACTGGAGGTTTATCCTTATGGAGATGAGGCCCGAGGGCAAGGATACATCCATAACTATCGAGTCCGCCGTTAGCCGCGTGAACTCCGACCTCAACGACACCTTAGGCAATTACTTGCACAGGACGCTATCCTTCGCATACAACAACTTCGGTGGTAGGGTGCCGGACCCCGGGGAGCTGGACCAGGAAAGCCTTTCCGTGTTGGAGGAGGCGGAAAAGAGGAGCAAGGCCTACTCAGATGCGATGTACCGCACTTCGCTCTCTTCCGCCGTGGAGGACCTCATGGCGCTCGCCAGGGTGGGCAACCGCTACGTGAACGAGAGGCAGCCCTGGAAGGAGCTCAAGGAGGGCAAGGCCAACATCACCACGTACGTCGCTCTCCAATTGGCCAAGGACCTTGCAGTGATGCTTTACCCCTTATCCCCTTCCGCGGCCTCTTCAGCGCTTTCCTTCATGGGGTTGAGCCCTAGTTGGTCTGCGGTGGAGTCCCCGCTTAAGGCTGGGTCAGCCATCTCGCGCTCCAAGCCAATCTTCTCCAAGGTCGAGCTCAAAAAAACCGAAGAAAAAAGCGTTGAGCCCCCGCTTCCGCCAATCGACGTCGAGGAGTTCGGGAAGCTTGACATAAGGATAGGCAGGGTGATCAGCGCGGAGAGGGTACAGGGCTCTAAAAAACTTCTCAGGATAAAGTTCGACTTCGGTGGCTTCACGAAGACGACGTTGGGCGGACTTGGTGTCAAGTACTCGCCCGAAGAATTGGTGGGCAAGAAGGTCGCGGTTCTGGTCAACATAAAGGAAAGGGACATGATGGGTGAAAAGTCGGAGTGCATGGTCCTGGCGGCCGAGGGCGAGGATGGGTCGCTGGGGATTTTGGTACCCATGAGGGATGTCCCCGAGGGCTCGAGGGTACACCGAATGACCGAGACCCCTCGGCCGGCCAGGTTCGACTTGCACGTGCACACGGTTTACTCCAAGGACGCCGTGAATAGGCCCGAGGTCATCACGAGGATGGCAAAGGAAAAGGGGTTGAGGGGCTTCGCCGTCACCGATCACAACACCGTGGACGCTTTGGGCTCTTTCTCGGGAGAGCACGAATTGGTGGTGGTGCCAGGCGTCGAGATAAGCACCGACCTGGGTCACTTGCTGGGGCTGGGCATTTATGAGTGCCCCAAGAAGGGCGTGGCGCTGGCCGAGGCCGTGGATTTCATCCACCAAAGGGGAGGGGTGGCCGTGGCTGCCCACCCCTTTTCCGGCTTCAAGATGGGGATGGGGAAAGCCCTGCTGAAGGGGCTGCGCGTCGATGGGGTGGAGGTTTTCAACGCCTCTAATTGGGTCCCTGGGTCCAACTCCAAGGCCAGGAACGGGGCTTTCAGTGCACTAGGAAAGACCGGGGGCAGCGATGCTCACTTCCCGTGGGAGGTCGGAAACGGCTTCACTTACAGCGTGGCTGGGGATCCGGATAACTGGGAGGAGTTGCTGAAGCTCATCTCGAGCGGTCGTACCGATGGTTCGGGGCGTCTTTCCCCGCTTACCAAGAGGCTTTACTGGAGGGTTAGACAGAGACTTGGCTGGGTTTCCCTCCGATTTGGGCATAAAGGGTAAGAAGGTGCGCGTCGAGGGGATGGGGTGCACCCTCAGCCGCGCCGACGCGGATGGCCTGGCTGGCGCGTTGAGGGAGGGAGGTTACGACGTCGTAGGAGATGAGGAGGAGGCCGATGCCGTGATCATCAACGGGTGCACCGTCAGGGAGGCCTCGGACTTCAAGCTGAGGGAGAAGATAAGGAAGCTCAGGGCTCTTGGGAAGGAAGTGATCGTCACTGGGTGTACGGCGGAGGCCAACCCCTACGTCGCGACCGCCGCCGGGGCGCACCTGCTTCCGCTGAGCCGCAGGGGTGATTTCTTCAAGGTTTTGGCGGTCCCAGAGCCCGAGATCCCTTCGCTTTTGCCCCCTCCGCCCGGAGGACCGATATACGTCATGCCCATAGGGACCGGTTGTGGCGGTAGCTGTACCTATTGTATCACTAAGCTTGCCAGGGGTAGGATAGCCAGCTATCCTTCCAGGGCGGTCTTATCGACCGTCAAGAGGGCCATCGAGGGTGGGGCGGTCGAAGTTGACCTCACCGCCGTTGAAATAAACTCTTGGGGTAAGGACACCGGAGAGAGTTTCCCCGATCTGCTGAGATCGCTTTCAGCTCTGAAAGGGGATTTCATGATAAGGGTCGGCATGATAAACCCCCGCTCGCTGCTGGATTGGCTGGACGACCTTTTGGACGCCTTTTCGGGCGAAAAGGTTTTCAAGTTTTTTCACGTGCCGGTTCAGAGCTTCAGCGACCGCGTGCTTAAGGCCATGAAGAGGGGGTACACGGCTTCGGAGGCCTTCGAGGTGATCACCACCATAAGGAGGCGTTACCCCGAGGCCTCGATACATACCGACATCATAGTTGGCTTCCCCGGCGAGAGCGAAGCGGATTTCGATGAAACCGTGGACGCGCTGAAGCGTCTTTCTTTTGATAAGGTCAACGTCGCGAGGTTTTCACCGAGGCCTTTGACGGAGGCCGCATCCATGGAGGACCAGGTGAGCGAGGGTGAGAAGAAGCGCAGGACGGAGATCGTCACCGAACTCTGGAGGAGGCACGCACTGGAGTTGAACTCACAGTACTTGGGGAAAGTCGTCCAGTGCCTGATCGTAGAGCCCAGGTCTCCCGCAGCGCTCGGGAGGACGGCCAACTACAAGCAGGTCGTCCTGCCTGGAAAGCTGGAGTCGGGCGCGAGGGTAAGGGCGCTGATAACGCGGGCTACCCCCATAGACCTAAGGGGGGAGGTCGCAAAGGATTTATAAAGGCGCGCCTAAGTCACCCTGATCCCTTTGGAGATCGAACCTCTTCACATAAAGTTGAAAAAAGGCGACCTGGCGGAAAGGGTGCTCGTAGCTGGTGACCCGGAAAGGGTAAAGCAGCTCTCGACTTTCCTGGAGGGGGCCGTCCTAGTTAACGAAAATCGCGGTTTCTACGTTTACACGGGAAATTACGGTGGGAAAAGGGTGAGCATAGCGTGTCACGGCGTGGGGGGCCCCTCCGCGGCCATAGTGTTCGAGGAGCTTCACGGGTACGGCGCAAGGGCAATACTGAGGCTGGGTACGGCGGGCGGGCTTTTGAAAGGACAGCGGTACGGAGATCTCATCGTGCCGACTTCTGCTGCCAGCAATCCTGGTGGTACAA
This sequence comes from Candidatus Martarchaeota archaeon, assembly GCA_046534355.1. Lineage (GTDB taxonomy): Archaea > Thermoproteota > Thermoprotei_A > Marsarchaeales > UBA168 > UBA168. The sequence continues at coordinate 14,206 of JAWDNK010000012.1, forward strand.
TAGGTCAATACGTGAGGGATATTTGCTTGGCTCCAGCCCCCGCTCACGACTTCGTGGATACCGTTGTGTCTTCGGCCAAGGCGAAGGGTGTGGCCTTCACGCTGGGGCCCGTCTTCTCAAGTGATGCGTTTTACGCGGAAGACCCTGGCTTCGCGCAGCGCCTTTCCTCTTTGGGCTTCGCCGGCGTTGAAATGGAATGCGCTACCCTTTTCGCGCTTGGGCAGTTAAGGGGCTTTAAGGCGGCTGCGGTGCTCATGGTCAGCGATAACATGGTCGAGCAGACCCCCATGCTGGACGCCTCCCAGATGAAGGCGCACACCGAAAGGGCGGGAAGGGTGGCGCTCGACGCCTTGGTGAGCTATAATCCCCGATTCCGCCAGGCGCCCTTGCTAGCCCTTTGGGCTAGACGCCCGCCCGGGCAAAAGGGCTTATGAGTGGACGGGAGGAAGGGAAGCAGAAAGGTAAAGCAGTGATCGTGCTCAAACCATGTAGTATGAGAAAAGTGTATAAGTATAAGGCCGTCATACCTGAGCGAAAGCGAATGAAAATCCTACTCGTCAAGCCGTTCGACCCTTACGGTGAGGGCTATTACAACTCTTTTGGTATAAGGATGCCTCCCTTGGGGCTTGCGGAGCTGGCCGGGGGCTTGCGGGACGCAGGACACGAAGTAGCCATATTGGATAGGATGATTTATTACGACCCGCCGGAAGAGTTCGCCAAGAAGGCCATAACCTACGACGCGATCGGCTTCACCACCATCGCCAGTTCCTATTATCCCGATGCGAAGGAAACCGTGGCTGCAATTAAGGCCTTGGACAAGGATATAATCACGTTCGCGGGAGGCCACCACGCCACCTTCATGTACCCCATCGTGCTAAGGGATGGATTTGACTACGTGGTCAGAGGAGAGGGAGAACAAACCAGCGTGGAATTAATGCGCTCGCTCTCTTCGGGGAAGCCACCGTCGGAAGTGGACGGCATAGCCTATAAGGAGGGAGACACCGTGAAGTTGACTCCTCCAAGGGCTCCTCTTATGAACCTTGACGAAGCGCCGATGCCGGCCTGGGATTTAGTGAAGCAAGACGATTACCGCGCCGACGTCCTTGAACCCGGCGCTAAATTCGCGACCATCGAAACGGCCAGGGGCTGTCCATACAACTGCGATTTTTGCTCCGTGACGGCCATGTGGGGCCACTCGTGGAGGATGAAAAGCGAGGGAAGGATCATGAAAGAGGTGGAAGCCCTCAGGGACCTCGGTTACAGGTACATGTTTTTCGTGGACGACGACCTCGTTATACCGGGTAGCGAGGAAGCGAGAAAGCGCCTCTTCTCCGATATGTCGCGCGAGGTTCCCGACATAAGGTGGTTCGCGCAAATAAGGGCGGATTTGGTGGTCAGGAGGCCTGACGTCATGCAGGCGGCGGCCGATGCGGGAATGATATTGGCTTTCATAGGTATCGAGTCAGGTAACGACCGCGTTTTGAGGGAAATGAAGAAGGGGATAACGACGTCGATGTCGGCCAAGGCAGTGGAGATACTTCACAGGATGGGCGTCGTGGTGTTCGGCGGTATGATCTTGGGCTCGCCCTATGAGAGCTGGAAAGAGTTGAAGAACGACGTCCGCTTCTCGCTGGAGTTGGCCAAGAGGGGGCTTGACGCGATACAGTTCACGCTTTACACGCCGTTGCCTGGGTCGACCAGCTTTTACAAACTCCTGAAGGAGGGGAAAATAATCACGTTTGATTGGCAAATGTACGATTGCCTTCACCCCCTGCTGAGGGGCGCGGTTAACCCCGTTCGGGCGTACCTTGCCTCCAGGGTAGCGAACTACGCCTTCTACGTGTACAAGTACCTTTTTTCCAAGGCAGGGTTGACCCTCAAGGGTAAGGTAAACCCCTACCTCGCTAACATGGGCAGGTTCGTTATGTCCAGGATCCCGCTGCAGATGTATTACTTGTTAAAGATACCTCTCGACGTCCTTGATGTGGCAAAGCACTTGGCCAAGCCGGTTTTGCTATCGAGGGAAGAGATCGACGAAGTGATGAGGGCCGGGCTTCAACCGGTGTTTCGGCTGAAGCCGCCGTTGCCGGAGGTAAGGCCGCTCCAGTCGGTTAAAGGTAACGCGTGAACTACCCCGCCCTCGCGGGCGCGGTATCCCGGTTCATTCACGAGCGCGCCTACCATCAAGCTGAAACGCGGGAAGTACCCCCGGGGCGCTGAGGCGGAGCGCGGTCCTCCCCGGGCGTCTCGTCTGCATATAAGGGGAAACTGGTCATCTCCATCATGGCCAAAGGGATGAATGCTGTTTAGGTAGGCTGTAGAAATCGATCGCAAGCGTCCGTCCATCTCCTGCTTTCTTAGGGCCTTACCCCCTTGTCCCCACAACGCTTAAAAGAAGCAATTATTTATGTGACTCTTTTTGGAGTACAAGTGGACAGCACTTTCGGTTACCACGGTTGGAGCCGTGCTGGGTAGCATTCAGAGCTCCGCTTTGCTAATAGCGCTCCCCAGCATGATGAGGGATCTGGACCTGAACTTCTTCTACGCCTTGTGGATAATTCTGATTTACATGCTGTTGACCGTGGCGCTGGTGCCCACCATAGGTAAACTGGCCGATTTGGTAGGCAGGAAAAAACTGTACAACGCCGGCTTCGCCATATTCGGTATCGGTTCCTTGTTGAGTGGCTTGGTGGTCGGGAAGGGCTCAACCGCAGGGCTCGAGCTGATAGCGTTCAGGGCCGTTCAAGCGTTGGGAGGGGCTTTCCTAATGGTTAACAGCACGGCCATAGTTACGGACGCGTTTAAGAAGGGCGAGGTGGGGCTGGGACTTGGGGTCAATCAAATAGCCTTCATAATAGGCTTCACCATGGGGCCTGTTGTCGGCGGCGTGCTAACGGCGATATCGTGGAGGTGGGTTTTCTTCTTCAATATCCCCATAGCGGCCTTCGCCGTTCCGTGGGCATACCTAAGGTTGAAGGACGTGGTCGAGCCGATAAAAGAGGCCAAATTCGACTACGTCGGCAACTTCCTGCTTGCGGTCGCTCTGACCCTCGTTCTACTCGGGCTTACCTTCATTGCACTTCCTGGTTCTTCTATCTATTACACCGAAGTGCCGTTGCTCGCCTCCGCATTGCTTTTCGCGTTGTTCTTTTACTCGGAGAGGCGCGCTCCATATCCAGTCATAGAGTTTTCGCTCTTCAAGGATAAGGTGTTTTCGCTGGCCAACGGCGCGAATCTCCTGAGCGGTCTCGCCACCGGAGCCGTCACTTTCTTGCTCATATTCTTCTTGCAGGGGCCTTACGGTCAAACGCCTCTTTCCGCGGGGGTGATGATGATACCCTATGGTTTGGGCTTCCTCGCCCTGGGGCCCATAAGCGGTAGGCTTTCAGATAAGTACGGGTCAAGGGTCCTGAGCGCCGCTGGGATGGCGGTTAGCGCGCTGGGCTTATTCCTTCTGTCAACAATCGTTTATAATATGCCTTATTGGCAGTTGGCCGTCTACATGGTTATAATGGGAGCCGGGAACGGCCTTTTCAGCTCGCCTAACACGAATGCCATAATGGGAGGGGTCAAGCCGAACAGGCGCGGAATGGCCTCTGGCATAAGGACTATGTTGCGCAACACGGGCAGCATGCTCAGCTTAGCCGTCATCTTCCCGTTTCTCTTGAGCAAGGTTTCGTTGAACGACCTAATGCAGATACTTATATACGGAGGGGGTGTTCAGGACAAAAACTTCAGCTTGGCGGGTTTCGAGTACGGGCTTCACGCGGCTTTCCTATTTTCGTTTGCGGTGGCGTTAGTCGCTTTGGTGCTTTCGGCGGCGATGCCTCATAAGCCGCCCGTGCCAGAACAGGCATTGGAGGCCCAGCGGGAGGTAGCATCAGACATATCATAAGACGTATTATGAAACGTATTAAGCGAAAAACCTATAGGCTCGGTACCCAATTATCCTATGTCGGTCTCTGAAGCGAAGCAGTTTAGCGGTAGTCTGCATGGCCTCATGCGGTACTACGTCCTTTACCTGCTTTCTAAGAGGCGCTATTACGGGTACGAGATCATCGAGACCATAAGAGAGAGGACTGGGGGAGCGTGGAACATGAGCAGTGGCGCGCTCTACCCTTTGCTTAAGCGCATGGAAAGGGATGGCTACGTGCGGTCGCACGCGGAGGGCGGTAAGACCGTTTATGAGGCGACCGAGTTGGGCTTAAACGCGCTGTCGAGCGTAAGGGATAAGCTCGAAGCGCTGTTCAAAAACTGGGATAATTTCAGGAAGATATTGGAGGATTTCGTGGGGAAGGAGGAGCTGGCCCGGTTATCGGTCACCGGCTACCAGCGTCAATTTTATTTCCTAAAGGATACGGTCGACTCGCTGCCCCGCGAAGAGGCGGCTGAGTTGATTAAGCAGGTTTTATACGAGCTTGATTTGCAGAAATCTTGGTTAAGCGAGAAACTTAATGAGGTGAGTAAGCGTTGAGAAGCGTTCTGGCTTGGTCGTTATTGGGTGCCGTGATTTTAGCGCTTTCGGTACCGGCAATGGCTTCTCCGGTAGGCCTGCAACAGGAGAAGCCAGACTTCGTGGCCTTTGCGGCGATCTGGGGGTCCGAGGCATCGCCCCTGATGGCCTACCCGGGTGCGAAAAATCTTCCCCTCGAGGTGGTGTTGGTGAACGAGGGTGGGCCTTCCCAGGGGACCAACGCAACCCTTTTGCTGAGTTCTCC
>JAWDNK010000013.1:0-18717 GCA_046534355.1 Candidatus Martarchaeota archaeon
AGCGGGTCCTCATCACGGTCCAAAAACAGATGAGGATGGGTATGGCATTGGTGAACGCCAGGAACGTGGGCGAACTAAGGAAGACGAAGTACGTGCTACTTGGTAGCATGGAAAGCTGGGCTCGCCAGAGGGGGTTGCTCACTTCGGCGCCTCGACGGGGTTTGGCCCGGAACAAAAGCGGATTGGGTAGTGGCGCATTAAGCGACCCCGGTTCTGGGAAGTGCACGACTGTCGCTCAGAGTTTCCCGGATTTTGCATTAGGTCACTTCGCTTATGGATACCGACCCCCTCCCCGCCCTGAAGGGCGAGGCTCGTCGTCCTTTCGTCACGCGGTAACGGCGTCATGCGCGAACGGAAAACCGATAAATAAATCAGATAAATTTAAATAAGTAATTAAATATCGATTAAACAAAACGTCAGGTTTTTACCCGAAGCCTTTCTTGGCAGTCACTTCTGCTACGAATTTGCATTCGGATAGCTGCCCAGGAAGGACGCGTTCAACAGACCTGGCTATGAAGATGACGTTCGGCTAAACGTTTCTGCGCGCGGGTTGCGCGGTCGGAAATCCTAAATGCTGGTTATGGTCTAACGCGAAGCTTACTATGCAAAGCACATCGGGGAATATAAAAGACGTTGAAGCGGAGATCGCGGAAGTGCTTTCCGGCCAACCCTCGATTCTCTTCGAGGCCGCCAGCTATCTGATATCAACCGGGGGGAAACGGCTGAGGCCTAGGTTGCTTTTGGCTTTCAATCGCATGTTCGGGGGAGATAGGGAAAGCGCGGTGAGGGCGGCCGCTTCTATTGAAATGCTTCATAACTTCACGCTCATACACGATGACATAATGGATAAAGACGAAACTCGGCATGGGGTGCCGACCACTCACGTGAAGTTCGGCGATGCTATAGCCATATTGGCCGGCGACGTACTCCAGTCCGAGTCGCAAATGGAGATGGCTAGGGCGGCGCAAGCGTTGCCCAGCCAGAAGGCCCGTCACCTTTTGGGGGTTCACGCCCACATATCAACGGAAATAGCCAAAGGGCAAACCATGGATATGCAGTTCGAGGGGATGCGGTATGAAGCCTTCACACCTAAGCTGTACTTTTCCATGATAAGGCTGAAGACGGCGATCCTTTTCTCTCACTCCTGTTGGGTAGGGGCTTACTTGGCCGGTGCGCAGGCGAGGTCTGCTAAGGCGGCCGCGGCCTTCGGGATGGATCTGGGCATGGCCTTTCAGATGGCTGACGATATACTGGGACTTGTGGGAGATCCCTCGGTCACTGGTAAGCCGGTTGGCAGCGACGTCAGGAACGGGAAAAAAACCATGCCCATATTGTTGGCGGTGAGAAAAGCTCGGGGCCAGGAAAGGGAAAAGCTGCTCTCCCTTCTTGAGAAGAGAGACCCTTCAGCCACGGACATAATCGTGAAAGCTGGCGGTATTGATGCCACGAGAGATTTGATGGAGCGTTACCGCCTGCGTGCGGAATCTCAGCTATCCTCCCTTCCGGATAACGGGGCGCGGGAGGAGCTGAAGGAGCTCCTGTATTCTTCTTTGGTGAGGGAAAAGTGAGCCTAGAGGACGAGGTCATGCTGTTGGCCGCGCTTAACGCGGCCCAGCACGGTAAGGCGATGCAGGGTCCAGTAATGAATGCATTGCTGTCTGCTCACCCAGAGCTTAGATCTGAGGTCAAGAGGGTCGCGGACCTGGTCGGGGATGCCGTGACCAGGGTTAACGAGATGACTCGCGATCAGTTGATGGCCGTTTTGAGTCAGCTTGAGCCGCTTCGGCGGGAACAAGAAGAGAGGATGAAGGAAATTAAGAAGAAGAAGGAAAAGGAGGAAGGGGGCAGCCCGCTTCCGGCTTTGCCCGGGGCTGAGGAGGGGTCGGTAATTACCCGCTTTGCCCCGAATCCGGATGCCCCGCTTCACTTGGGGAACGCGCGGGCCCTCGTGCTTTCCGCCGAGTACGCGAGGCTATACAAGGGGAAGTTTATCCTCAGGTTTGAGGACACGGACCCTCACGTGAAGCCCCCCATCCCGGAAGCTTATGAATGGATAAGGGAAGACGTAAGGTGGCTTGGCTATAGCTGGGACAAGGAATGGGTGCAATCTCAGCACCTCTCGAACTACTACGACGTGGTTAGGCAACTGATCCAAAAAGGCGCGGCCTACGTATGTACTTGTAGCGCCGAGCACTTTCAACAGCTGAGGAGGATGGGAGATGCTTGCCCCCACAGAGGAGAGAGCCGGGAGGAAGCCCTTTCGCTGTTTGAGAAAATGGTCAGCGGGGGCTTTGATGAGGGAGAAGCGGTCGTTAGGATGAAAACTGATATGAAGCTTCCGAACCCGGCCCTTCGCGATTTTCCCCTGATGCGCGTTGTTAATCCCAAGAGGCATCCCCATCCAATGCTAAAGGACGGGGCTTGGGCCTTTCCCCTTTACAACCTATCCGCCGCCGTGGACGATCACCTTTTGGGTATCACTCACGTGCTCAGGGGTAAGGAGCACATGACGAACGATAGGGCGCAGGGTTATATCTATGAGGCCATGGGATGGAAACAACCCTTCTCAGTCGAGCACGGTAGGCTCATGCTGGAGGGTATCCCCTTGAGCAAGAGCCAAGTAAGAAAGGCCCTAGCGGGTGGCGTGTACAACGGCTGGGATGACCCCCGCCTTGGCACGTTGATGGCCCTTAGGAGGAGGGGTTTCTCTCCGAAAGCCATAATCGACCTCATGATCGAGGTGGGACCCAAGCCAACCGACGCGATGATAAGCTGGGATAACTTGTACGCCTTGAACCGGAGGTACCTGGAACCAATTTCTCGCAGGTACTTCGTTGTGAGGGATCCCGTGATGATAAGCGTAGAAGGTTTGGGCGATAGGGTGGTAGAGGCCCTGTTACACCCGGATCATCCGGAAATGGGTAAAAGGCGGATCGAGGTGAAGGGGGGCAAGGTATTCGTGCAAAAGGATGACCTTGGCGGGCCGGGGACGGTCATCAGGTTGATGGAGCTGGCTACCGTGAAATATTTGGGAGAGGGAAAGGCTTCGCTTTTGGATATAGGTCCCGAGCAATCGGTAACGGAGGGTATAACGAGGGTGCACTGGGTGCCGGTAGCGTCGGCCTTACCCGTCAAGGTAGTGACTCCTGACGGTTTGATCGACGCCTTAGCCGAAAATAACATATCCGCCGAAGGAGTTAATTCAACCGTTCAGATGGTGCGCTGGGGTTTTGCTAGGGTTGACCTTGCGGAACCGGGCGAATTCACGCTGTATTTCGCGCACCGCTAAGCCGAGCCCCGGAAATCAAGTCCTTCCCATTTTATTTCTCTTATCTCGGATACCTTATGTCGATTGTTGGGTCTCGACAGATAAGCCGCCACTTGGATTTGGCTTGGCGTCACGTTTTGCATTGGCTACTACGGGGGCAACGAATCCCGGTTTCGGTGAAGGTAAAGGTGAAGGTGAAGGTGAAGGTGAAGGTGAAGCGCCCTTTTATCAGGCGAGGAGTTAACGCCCTTTTTGCGTTGCAGCAGTTGAGACCTGGGAAAAGGCTGGCAGGGATGAAAACGAGGTATTGGATGAGGGATTAGTTAGACGGAGGATTATAAAGGAGGGGTCAATAAACGGGGGACCAAGGCGGCAAACTCCACTAAGGTTAAAAGGGGGGAAGCTCTCTTGTCAAATTGAGCATCATAAAATATGAACTATTCTTTGACGTGGACTGGCAGAACTCTCACTATACGTGTCGCGAGAAATTGTTCTTGGACCGGCCAGAAGAGCTCACGCTCGACGCCGTGGGGATGAAGATCAGGGGCGTTGAGGTTGACGGCTCGGCCAGGCCCTTTTCATACGATGGTAAGCTGCTGAAATTAGGTAACGTCTCTAGCAGAGCTGAAATAGAGTTCGAAAGGGACGTGCCCGAGGAGCTCATGGGTTTTTACAGGGCTCCCTACGACGGCGGCTATATCATGACCACTCACTTCGAGCCCGATGGGGCGCGGTTGATGTTCCCTTGCCAGGACGAGCCCTCGAAGAAGGCGAGGTTCAAGCTCAACGTGAAGGTCGATCCCGATCTGGACGTGATCTCCAATATGCCCCCCGCGCGCGTGGAGGAAGGGGAGGGTAAGAAGTCCGTCGAGTTTCAAGAGACTCCACCGATGTCAACTTACCTGCTTTATCTGGGCATAGGGAAGTTCGATCAGTTGGAGGACTCCTTGGGGGACACGAAGCTTTACGTGGCCGCTTTTTCGGGCAAGTCCAAGAGGGGGCGCTTCGCCTTGGAGGTGGCGAAGAAGGCGCTGAAGGCGTACTCCGAGTATTTCGGTATACCTTACCAATTGCCGAAGCTGCACCTCATCGCCGTGCCGGAATTCGCCATGGGCGCCATGGAGAACTGGGGGGCAATAACTTTCAGGGAGACTGCCCTGCTGGCCGATGAGAAAAGCGGTGAAACCGCGCGTAGGGGTGTGGCGACCACCATAGTTCACGAGCTGGCCCACCAGTGGTTCGGCGACCTGGTCACCATGAAGTGGTGGGACGACCTATGGTTGAACGAGAGCTTTGCTACCTACCTAAGCTATAAGGTCGTGGACGGGATCTTCCCAGATTGGCAGGTGATGAGCGAGTTCTTATCTTCCGAGACCTCTGGCTCGTTGCTGGTCGATTCTTTGAGTTCGACTCATCCAATTCACGTGGAGGTTAGGAACGAGACGGAGGCGGAGCAGATTTTTGATGCCATAAGCTACGGAAAAGGCGCCAGCGTGCTGCGCATGATCGAGAGCTACATGGGCGAGGAGGAGTTCAAAAAGGGATTGTCGGACTTCCTGAAGCGCTTCTCCTACTCCAACGCTACCGCGAGCGACCTCTGGGATGCGCTTGAGAAGGCGTCGGGCAAGCCAGTTTCAAAGATCATGAGTGCTTGGGTGAACAAGGCCGGGCATCCCGTGATCGCGATCGCGGGCTCGGGGAGTTCGGTGGCCCTTTCCCAAAGGGGATTCAGGTTCTTGGGCAACTGGACCGACTCGTGGCCGGTGCCCCTCGTTTACGTAAGCGATGGGGATCTCTACTCCACGCTGCTTGAGAAGGACTCGGCGATAAGGGTTGGTAAGTCGTTCAAGCTCAACGCCGATGGCGCTGGTTACTACCGGGTGCTATATCAGGATTGGGGACGGGCTCTCTCGGCCTGCAGGAACGCCTACGACCAGTGGAACGTGATCTCCGACATGTACGCGCACTTGTTGCAAGGTGTCGTCGGCATCGATCAGTACCTGGGTGCGATAAGCGGTTTTTCGGGCACCGAAGACGCACTTCTCTCTCAGGAGATTTCCTCCCAGCTTGGTATGCTGTACGCGGTTGTGCCGGATGCGGTGAGGGAGGCCAGCGCGAGCTGGCACAGGAGCCAGGTCGACCTTTGGCAAGGCAAGGAGAACGCGGGCTACATGGTGGGAAGGCTTGCCCGCAGGCTGGTGCTCGTAGATCGCGAGTACGGCGTGTCGTTATCCTCTAAGGATTACTGGTCCGTCCCTCCTGATCTGCGCCAAGCCTCCGCTTTGGCGAAAGCCGTCTGGTCCAGTAAACCCTTCCAGGAGCTCAGAGAGCTTTACTCGAAGGCCGACGAGGAAGACCGCACTCGCCTTTTGCACGGAATGATGGCCATAAGGCGGCCCGACGACTTCAGGCGTGCCCTCGATTTCTTGCTCACGAAAGACGTGAGGAAGCAGGACCTCAGGCAGGTTGTGGCCGCCGCCAACAACGTCCACAACAGGAAGGTCGCCTGGGACTGGTTTAAGGCGAATTTCCCATTGCTGAGGAAGGTCTTTTCCTCCAGCGGGGTTTTGCCGGGTCTCATATCCTCTCTCATCCCATACGTTGGAATAGGCTCCGAAAGCGACGTTTCGAAGTTTTTCGAGGAAAACGATATCCCCGAAGCGATTATGGGGATAAGGGTAGCGCTGGAGCTGCTTCAGGTCTATTCCAGGTTGAACCGCGCCCTCGAGACCGGGCCCTCACCTTAACGCCGGGGCTCGGCAGCGCTGCGGTCGTTTTGTGGGCGGTGCGCCGAGAAGCTTTCCGGTAATCTTTATTCTGGGGCGGGTGGGGAGCGGCGCGGGCCGCCTGAGCGCAAGACACACGCTTATAAGCCGCAAGACTATTGAACTGGGTGGATGATCGTGAGTAAACCCGTTTACGTGAAGTTCGAGACACCGGCAGAATTGTCGGATCGCGCGCTTGAAGCCTTGAGGAAGGCGAGAGACAAGGGCAAGATAAAAAAAGGTACGAATGAGGTAACTAAAACCGTGGAAAGGGGAAAAGCGCTGTTAGTCGTGATAGCGGAGGACGTGCAGCCGCCAGAAGTGGTGGCCCATTTGCCGCTACTGTGCGACGAAAAGAAGGTCCCTTACGTTTACGTGGGCTCCAAGAAGTCCTTGGGAGAAGCGGTGGGCCTTGAAGTGGCCACTGCCGCAGCTGCCATAGTGGACGCCGGTGACGCGGCCAGCATAGTACAAGAGGTAGCCGAGAAGGCCACCTCGCTTAAGGGCCAGAAGTAAGCGGTAGGTGTTCGGCTTGAGCGAGGAGGCCCCCACGCCGGCTGTGGTCGTGCAGATAATGGGCAGGACCGGCTTCACGGGCGAAGTCACGCAAGTCAGGATGAGGGTACTGGAGGGCCGCGATAAGGGTCGGGTCCTGACCAGGAACATATTGGGACCAGTGAGGCTTGGTGACATACTCCTTCTCAAGGATACGGAGAAGGAGGCCAGGAAGCTCACGGCGAAGAAGTGATCTTTTTTGAGGACGTACAATTGCGCTTTTTGCGGAAAAGAGATAACCCCGGGTACTGGGCTCACGTTTGTGAGGAATGACGGGACTGTGCTGCATTTTTGCTCTTCCAAGTGCAAAAGGAACGCGCTGAAGCTGCACAGGAGCCCGAAAAAGGTAAAGTGGGTCATCAAGGCCGGGAAGAGCGATTCCGCTAAGGCAGCGCGAGTGGTGAGTTCAGATGGCCCAGGCCAAGGGGGGTCAGGACCTGACGTCCGAAGAACAGACCACGTTTGTTATGGTTAAGCCCGATGGTGTGCGCAGAGCGCTCACGGGTGAAGTCATAAGGAGGATAGAAGGTAAGGGTCTGGAGATCGTGGCCATGCGCAAGCTGCGCATGAGTTTATCACAGGCGCAGGAGCTTTACGCCCCGCACGAGGGGAAGTCCTTTTATGAGGGCTTGATCTCGTTCATTACGTCTGGTCCCGTGGTGGTCATGGCCGTGAGGGGGAGGAAAGCCATTGCCGCCGTCAGGAACCTAATAGGTAGCACAGACCCCATTTCCGCCTCCCCTGGGACCATAAGGGGAGACTTCGGGTTGGAGGTACAGGAAAACGTGGTACACGCGTCCTCTAGCCCTGAAGACGCCACCAGAGAGTTGGCTATCTTTTTCGGCGCCGATGAGCTAGCTCCTCAGGAGGTGAAGAGTTGAGACAGCCCATAGTGGTGGTCTTGGGCCACGTCGACTCGGGCAAGACGACCCTCCTCGATAAAATAAGGGGGACCGCGCTGCAGCTCCGCGAGGCTGGGGGCATGATCTGCGGGGTATCCGCGGATGCCAAACTCAGCACATAGGGGCTAGCTTCATCCCGAGCGACGTTATAACCCAGATAGCGGGCGACCTGATGAAGCAATACAGGTTCTCGTTAGAATTCCCAGGACTCCTTTTCATAGACACGCCTGGGCACGAGGTTTTCATGAACTTAAGGAAAAGAGGAGGGTCTATAGCTGATTTCGCGGTGCTCGTGGTGGACGCGATCAAGGGGTTTGAGCCCCAAACGGACGAGGCCGTCGAAATACTGATCGAGAAGAAGACACCTTTCCTCGTTGCGCTCAACAAAATAGATAGGATAGCTGGCTGGGTAAGTCCGAAGGGGATCTCGGCGCCCCAGCCATTCTCGGTCTCGATCAGATCTCAGCCGGAGGCCGTGAAGAGGAGGCTTGAGACGGCCGTTTACTCCGCGTCGGCCTCGCTTTCCCGCCACGGGCTTTCCGCCGACCTCTTTTCTAGAGTGAGCGACTTCTCTAGGGTGGTGGCCATAGTGCCGGTCAGCGCACTGACTGGCGAGGGGCTCCCAGAGCTGTTGGTGTTGACGGCTGGGTTGACGCAACGCTACATGGGGAAGAGGCTCAGCGCCGGCACGAGGGAAAACGAGAAGGGAAGGGGGGCGGTGCTCGAGGTAAAGGAAGAAAAGGGCCTTGGTACAGTTCTAGACGTGCTTTTGTACGAGGGCAAAATGGAAAAGGGCGATCTAGCGGTCGCCGAGGGAATAGAGGGGCCCTTAATAGGTAGGATCAAGGGTATCTTCACGCCCGCGCCTCTGGCGGATACGCGCTTCCAGGTTTCGCTGGTGGAGAGACCGTCGGTCGAGGCGGCGGTGGGCGTGAGGGTAGTCCCGGATGACCCCCTTAAGGCCGCCCTACCGGGGTCCCCCCTCATAATCTTGGGCCCCTCGGCCTCAGATTCGCTCTTGCAGCGGGCCGTCTCCGAAGTGAAGCTGGAAACCGACGTAACCATAACCTCTGACGTTAATGGGGTTGTGGTGAAGGCGGATACCTTTGGTTCGTTGGAAGCCGTGGTGGCCGCCATAAAGAAGAGGGGCATCCCCGTGAGGTTGGCCACGCTGGGCGCGGTTTCTAAAAAAGACGTGGTGGAAGCTTCGGTGGTCAAGGAAAAGGACTACGTACACGGGTTCATAGCGGCCTTCAACGTGAAGGTCAGCGCGGACGCGCAGGCCGAGGCGGAGAGCAGAGGAGTGACGGTCATCACCGCGAACCTGATCTATCAGCTCCTGGACTCCATCGAGGCTGAGGTCAAGAAGCGGGGCGAGGAGTTGAAGAAAGCCGAGCTCGGCAAGCTGAACAGGCCAGTGGAGGTTCACCTCCTTCCCCAATACGTGTTCCGGAGGGCCTCGCCCATAATAGTTGGCGTGAGGGTTATCGGCGGAACGCTTAAGCCACAGAGGGCTTTAATAGATGAAAGCGGTGAAAAAGTGGGGGAGGTGCTCCAATTACAGGATAGAGGGAAGGTGTTAGAAGAAGCCGGCGAGGGATCAGAAGTAGCCATGTCCATAAAAACGCCGTACGCGTTGGGCAGACAGATTAAAGAGGACTCCGTTTTGTTTGGCGACATGAGCGAGGAAGAAGCCGTAACGCTTTATACCAAGTACAGGTCCGAGTTAAGCCAGGGCGAGATCACAGCCTTGCTGGACCTCGTAAGGGTTAAGCGGAAGAAAGACCCGAGTTGGGGGATGCTGATTGCCCGAATTCGAGGTCAACATTTCCGATGGCAAGGGCAAGACTACCAGCGTACAGGCTAAGGGGCCCGCAGCGAATACCCTGATCGGCATGAAGATAGGGGACGAGGTGGCAGGTGATGTGTTCGGGTTGCCCAAGCAGGTACTCAAGATAACCGGGGGAAGCGACAAGAGCGGCTTTCCCATGATCCCTTGGCTTCCCGGCGGCGCCAAGAGGCAGATCTACGTCAGGAAAAAGGACACCAGGGAGAAGAGGTGGGTTCGCGGGAACACGATAACCGAGGAAGTAGTCCAGGTCAACATGGTAGTGGTGGGGGAAAACAAGCCCACCGATGGGAGCGGGGCTCGACGAGGCTCTTCTGCCCTGCTCCGAAGGGACGATAGGGTAAATAATGGGGACGGGAGAATAAGGGGGTTGGATCGTTTGAGCAAGTCGCTGGTGGAAGCGCCCGTCCTGAACGTTGGCGTAGTTGGGCACGTGGATCACGGGAAAACCACCCTGGTTCAGGCGTTGACTGGTGTCTGGACTGGGAAGCACAGCGAGGAGATGAAGAGGGGTATGACCATTAAGCTAGGTTACGCCAGCATGAGGATAATGAAGTGCCCCCGCTGCCCGCCGCCCCTCTGCTACTCCACCAGCGACGTTTGTCCTCATTGCGGTTCCAAAACGGAGCTGGTCAGGAAGATATCCATTATAGATGCCCCTGGCCACGAGGTGCTCATGGCCACAATGTTGAGCGGTGCCGCGGTCATGAACGCCGCCCTCCTAGTGGTGGCGGCCAACGAGGATTGCCCACAGCCGCAAACAGTTGAGCATTTCGCGGCGTTGACCATAATGGGCATAAGGCAGTTAATAGTGGTACAAACGAAGGTCGACGTTGTCAGCGAGGACCAGGCCATGAAAAACTACTCCCAGATAAGGGCTTTCTTGAAGGGCACTTGGGCGGAGAACGCCCCCGTGATCCCGGTATCGGCGGTGGACAACTTGAACATAGACGTGTTGCTGCAGGCCATGTACGAGTACTTCAAGCCACCCCTGGTTGACGTGAACGCGGCGCCGAAGTTCTACGTCACCAGGTCCTTCGATATAAATAAGCCCGGGACCAGGGTTGAGGATTTGAGGGGTGCCACGGTCGGCGGTTCGCTGATACGGGGGAAGTTGCGCGTGGGTGACGAGCTCGTCATCTCACCGGGGGTGAAGGATAGCAGGGGCAACTACAGGCCCCTGGAGACCGTGGCGGTGTCCATGGCCATGGACACCGAGGTGAAGGAGGCCGTGCCGGGGGGGTTACTCGCCATCTCGACCGATCTCGATCCCTCTTACTCAAAGGCGGACAGGCTAGTTGGTCAAGTGGTTTTCAAAAAAGGAAGTGAGGAGAAGCCCGTGCTCAGGGCCGTTATGTCGATCAAGCTTTTCGAAACCGTGCTCGGCACCAATGAGCCCCTCAAGGTGACGCCCATAGCCCCCACGGAGGACGTGCTGGTGGAAGCTGGGCCCGCCCTGGTGCTCGCCAACTTCAGGCCTGCCTCCAAGGGTAATTACGAGGTGACCTTCAGGCGCCCGGTCATACTGGAAAAGGGGCAAACCGCGGCCATCAGTAGGAGGTTCAAGAACCGCTGGCGCCTCTCGGGTTACGGTACGGTGGAAAGGTTGCTCGGTTGAAAAAAGTAGTAGTGCTGGACACCAGCTTCCTCTTGAATTCCGCGAGCGGTAAAAGGGATCTGGAGGCCGCCATCGAGGGTTTGGTGGGTCCTTTTAGGGGGGAAGTGCCGTCAGCGGTGATCGAGGAGTTGAAGGCTTTGCCGAAGGCCCGCGGACGGCCAGCCCTGGCGCTTTCCTCCGCTTTTTCGATATTGCCGTGTCCTGGTCGCGGGCGGTACGCGGACGCCTGCATACTGAAGCTGACTTTTAGAAAGGACTGGGTGCTGGCGACCGATGATCTCCGCCTTTCCAGGGCGGTTAGGAGGAAGGGCATACCCGTGATCTCTCACGGAGGAAGGGGTAAGCTGAGGTTCTCGCCTGGTTCGCAGCCTGTCGGCGAACCAACTGGTTAGCTCGCCGAAAACCCTCTTCCTGATGTCGAAGTCGCTGAACACGTGGCCGCCCTTTTCCAGGGTTAGCAGCCTCTTGTCTTCGGAGGCTACCTGCTTTACGAATTCGACCGAGGAGGGGTAAAGCCATTCGTCGTCTTTCGCGTGGATTATCAGCAGCGGGACGGTTATGGATTTAGCGAAGGGGAAGGAGTCCATAGAGTCAACTTTTTCGGCCTTGTCAAGCCTTAACCTGAGCCCGTTCATGTAGACGTAGCCGTCGCGAACTTCAGGTATTAGCGCCCTTTTTGGTATCTTTAAGGCCGGGGAGAGGAGGGCTAGCGCCTTTATGTCGAGCTTTGGTGCTATCCTCGTCGCTATGTAACCGCCCATGCTCAGCCCCAACAGGCCCATCCTTTCATCGTCCGCGAAGCTCAACTTCGCGGCGAAGTCGAATCCGGTCATCGCGTCCTGCACTGCCTCGTCGAGGTCGAAGTCCTCGAATTTCCCCGAGCTATCTCCATGTCCCCTGTAGTCGAAGCGGAAGGCCGCGATGCCGTTTTCGCAGAGTTCCCTGGCGAGGTCGACGTACATCCTGCGGTCTTCCATGTGGCTCCCGGTGTAACCGTGGAGCATCACTACGATGGGGAATTTTTTTCCTTCTCCTGCTCCTTCGGGGGCGTGGTAAACTCCCATGAGCCAACCGCCTTGGATGTGTATCTTGACGGGTTCTTCTGAACAGTTCATAAACCGATATCGCGTCCACATATACGTTTTACTCGCGTGATGAAGCGAGCGACAAGCCTCGCCCTTTAGTGCGGGGGGAGGAGGTCGGTGTTGATTACCCGGCCCACGAGCGGCATTGCCGAAGAAAAATTAGGTGTTAGGGTGTCGCGGATCTACGTGCTTTACCTGCTGAGTTGTTTCAACAAGCCCTTATAAATGAAGGTTTCAAGGACGAAAACCTTGCCCTTCATGGCAGGGAGGAGGTCAGCGTCTCTGCGGAGGTCGGTGAGCGAGTAAAACCGGCCACACGAAAGGTGAGATGGGATGGGATGGAACGAGATGAGATTAAAGAAGAGAATTGCGATGAGGCGAAGGAGGAGGTAAACCAAGCGCTGCTTCATTGAAGTGAAAGCCGCCCGAGCCGACGCTTGAAGTGCGTTCGCGTTCTAACCTTTATGGCGTACATGCCCGGTTTCTTGATGCCGAGTAGTGATGCGACCTTCGAATTCTGCGGGTCCAACACGGCCACAACGCCATCCCACCTATCTGTGAACTCCCTTCCACCGCAGTTCGGACATACGCTCGTGTCGTCGGGCACCAGGAACTTGCAGCGCGTGCACGCTTTCAGGGTTTCTCACCCTTTATCTTTTCTGCCTGTTTTTTCCTATCCTCTTCTAGCCACTGCAGGTTGCCGAGCCCCGGTTGCCTCATGGTCAAGTTCACCTTCACGTCGCTTGCGTCTCCCTCGTGAATGCTGACGGTTATTATTCTTGCCCTAACCAAATCTCCTCTTTCTATGGTCCTCTTCGTGTTTCTACCCACGTACCTGCCTCCTCTTGCATCGTAGTCAACGTAGTCGTCCATCAGTTGCGATTGGTGGGCTACTCCCTCTATGGGGCCTATCCTCACGTGAATGCCGTAATCCTCGACGGCCACGACCTCGCCTTCGACTATCTCCCTTTCCAGCGGGCGATAGGCCAACAGCGAGAATACGGCTTCGTGGTAGGTAGCGCCCTGGCCTATGGGGACTTTCCCTTCCTCCGAAGCCTGCACGTCGAGTACCTGGAGGACTATGCCGACGTCTTCGCTTATCACTTTCCCGGCGTACTTCTCCTTCAGGGCGAGGGCTACCGCGTCCTCCACCGGGTTGCCGAAGAACGCAGCGGGTACCCTGACCAGGTCGCTTACCTTGTATAGGTAAAACATGGCGTGTTCTTGGCTATTCTTGGGGTCCTTTTTATGCGTGACGTCCCTTATAGTCCGTGGGTGCGATGGGAGCAAGGCAGTGCGCATAGCGGGTTACCTCCGAGTTAGGGTATTAGCTGAAAGCGGGTCGGAGGGTTTGGGCTCCGCGCCGGGCGCCAAGCCCCGGATCGGCGTTCGGCATCGGTGACGCGGGCCGGGCGTGCGACCTGAGCAAATTGCCAGTGCCCGAGCCGTGAATAAGCGGTGGGTATGACGTGGAAGCCAGCAGTCGCGCAGTGGTCAGGTGTGCATGATGGGGTGGTGGCGCGACGAGGGCGGAGCGGAGTGAAGAGAAGTACAGGGATTGCATCCGATCAGATCGAAGGGAAGCGAGTAGGAGAGAAGCTTGATGGGTCGAGAACTGCTTGCGCAACTCCTTCCCCAAGCCGTGAGTTCCCTTATATCCGACCGCCTTTTCCTAAACGCGGTAAATCGTGACTAGGCAGTGGGTCCCAGCTACCGAGGATCTGGAGAGGATGCGCAAGCCTTTCGGGGAGCTGTACGGGCCTGAACGGCTGCCCGAGCTCATCGGCATCCTCCTACGCCTCAGGGGAAGAGTGGTGCTGGCCTCCGTTGGAGACGTGGTCACGTCCTTCCTTTTATCATCTCGCATTCAACCCGAGATAGCGGTCTTCGACGGCAGGACCTTGCGGGGGACCGAAGGTGCGGCTCCCAGCTTTCCCTCGGGTTACGTCGCTTTCTCGGTGAGGAACGAAGCCGGTTCTATCAGCGAGGAAGCGTTGTCGCTCTTGAAGCGTTTGGCTTCTTCGGTGAGGCCAGGCGATAGGTTTAGCGTCAGGGTAGAAGGTGAAGAGGATTTGCTCGCCCTTCCCCTCATAGCTTACCTCGAACCGCGGGCGCGCGTGCTATACGGTCAGCCGGGGCAGGGCGTTGTGCTCGTGACCGGTAACGCTAAAAAGCAGGAGGCGTTACAGATGATGGAGAGGATGAAGGTCGCCGGGGAAAATCGAAGTGGTAAAGGACGTTAGGAACCCGCTTTTCAAGCGGAGAGAAGTACAGGTGCGCATGTTCATCGACGGCGCCACGCCCACGAGGAAGGAGGTGCTATCAGCGCTGGCCTCGGCATTGGGCGTCCAAGAGGACCGCATCGCGCTGAAGGAAGTGAAGCAAGAGTACGGCGAAAGGGTCGTCACCGTTTTTGCCAACGCATACGAAGATGCAGATACCATGAAGAGGGTCGAGCAGGAGCACTACTTCAAAAGGTTGGAGGGTAAGAAGGCGGCGGAAAACGCTCAAGCCGGACAGGGAGGTGCCTGAGCTTGTCAGAAGTCCACAAGCTTTACGATTACTCTTATGAGACGGGTAAAATCACCCTTAAGAACAGGAAGTGCCCCCGCTGTGGTTCGGTGATGGCCAAGCACACGGTGGGCGGCGCCCGTTGGAGTTGCGGTAAGTGCGGCTACACCGAGTACATAAAGGGAGCGCGATTTTGAGGTATTGGCTTGGCATAGAGAGCACAGCTCACACGTTTGGGGTTGCCGTCATAGGCGAGGACGGTAAGATACTTTCTGACGAGAGGGACGTATACGTGCCGCCCTCGGGCGGCCTCCAGCCCAGAGAAGTGGCCAGGCACCACACGGACGTAGCCCCTGGTGTCATAAAGGCCGCCCTGATGAAGGCTGGGATTTCTGCGTCGAAGGTGAGGGCGCTAGGGGTTTCCTACGGTCCTGGCCTTGGTCCCTGCTTGAGGGTGGGCGTAGCCATTTCCAGAGCGCTATCGGCCTACTACGGTTGGGGGCTCTTCCCGGTTAACCACACAGTTGGGCACGTGGAGATATCCCGCCTCCTCAGCGGTTTTTCCGACCCTTTGGCCGTCTACGTTTCCGGCGGCAACACCAACATAGTGGCTTGGAAGGACGGTCGCTACAGGGTTTTCGGTGAGACCCTCGACATAGCGGTGGGCAACCTGCTGGACTCTTTCGCCAGGGAGGTCGGTCTTCAGCACCCTGGTGGGCCAAAAATAGAAAAGTTGGCGAGGGAGGGTTCCTCCATGGGTTTGATAGATCTGCCCTACTCGGTGAAGGGGCAAGACGTTTCCTTTTCCGGCCTTCTCACGGCGGCCGTCAAGGCATTCAAGAGCGGGGAGAAGTTGGAGAGGGTAGCTTACTCGTTGCAGGAAACGGCCTTTGCCATGATCGCCGAGGCCGCGGAAAGGGCGCTCGTTCACACCGGGAAGGACTCGGTCATATCCGCCGGCGGGGTTGCCGCCAACAAGAGGCTTAACGAAATGCTTTCCTACGTGGCGGAGGACCACGGAGTCCCCTTCTTCGCCACGCCCATCAGGATGGCCGGCGACAACGGGGCCATGATCGCGGCCGTGGCCATGGAAATGGACATGGGCGGGGTGAGACCATCGGATCCGGAATCCGTTTTGGCCACCCCGAAACTCAGGATAAATGACACGGACGTGAATTGGAGGGTCGTTGGCCTCAAGGTCGATGCGGGCGTGCAGGCTCCGAGGCGCGGCCCCGAAGAGGGCAGGGGGTGAAGGGCAATGGAGATTGGAGCAGGAAATGAAGCGGAAATCGAATTCCTGAAGGAAATCAAGCCCGTGGCCAAAGGGGCCGAGGCGGAGCTCTGGCTCGGTCTGCTGTTGGGGACGCAGGTCGTCATAAAGAAGAGGGTGAAAAAAAGCTACAGGGACCCCGCGTTGGACGCCAAGCTGAGGGCCACGCGGACCTTAGAAGAGGGCAGGTTGCTGGCCAAGGCTTACTTAGAGGGCGTGTCGGTGCCGGCCCCCCTCTTCATAGACCCGCAGGGGTTTCTGTTGGTGGAGGAGATGGTGAGCGGTTCTTTGTTGAGAGACGTGGTGAACGGTTTGCCGCCGATCATGCGCTTGGTGGGAGAAGAGGTGGCTAAGATGCACTTGGCGGGGTTGGTCCACGGGGACCTCACTACGTCGAACGTGATCATCACGGGAGAAGCGAAGGCCTTCATAATCGACTTTGGGCTCGGTTCGTTCAGTCCCGAGCTGGAGGACAGGGGCGTGGACCTTTTGCTGATGAGGAAATCCCTGGAGGCTAACCTGCCCAGCGCCTCCGGGGGACTCTTCTCCAGGTTCTTCGAGGGCTACAGGGGAGTCATGGGCCCGGGCGCAGATGAAGTGCTGGAGAGGTCGGCGGAGATAGAGAGAAGGGGCAGGTACTACGCGGAGAGGGCCATAGATTGAGCGATCGGATTGGGCGGATCTTCCTCGTGACGGGTAATAGCAACAAGTTGCTGGAGGTCAGGTCGATACTGGGTCCTTACGGTATAAGGGTGGAACCCGCGCGCGTTGAGAAAGTGGAGGTCCAAGGGGATATCGAGCTGGTTTCTAGGGTCGCAGCCGTGATCGCCTCTTCGGAGCTCCTCGAGCCCGTGGTAGTCGACGACTCCGGGCTTTACGTCGAGGTGCTGAACGGCTTTCCCGGCCCTTATTCCTCCTACGCGTACGAGAAGTTGGGGAACTCGGGCTTGTTGAAGCTGATGGAGGACCAGAAGGACAGGCGCGCGACCTTTCGCTGCGCGGTGACTTACGCGGACGCCCTCAGCCGGGAGATCAAGACGTTCGCCGGGGAGGTCGAGGGCTTCATTAGGCTGAGGCCGGGAAAGGAAAACGGTTTCGGTTTTGACCCGATTTTTTCAGTCGAGGGCCCCGAGGGAAAGCCATTTTCCGAGCTGAGCGTGGAGGAGAAGGACCGCGTGTCGCATCGGGGCGTGGCGTTCAGGAAGCTGGCGGAATACCTCGGATCGGCAGAGGTCGGCCGGCGCGGAGCCGCGGAACGGCGATGGGAAAGGGTTGTTAGGGAGGGTTTCACTCTACGCAGGCGCACGTAGGTACGCATCAGCATACCTATCGTACGCGTAGAGCTTGGGCTTCACAGCTTCACGCAACTCCCTCGCGAGTTCATCGGGAGCCTTCCGCTCCGCCCCCGTCAGGACGCACCCACCCAGAAGCGAAGGTAGGACCGCGCGGCCCCACCAATCGCGCTGGGAAGCGCCCTCCACTTTCGGTTCAACGCGCTTATTTTCGCCTTCCCATTCTGTGTGTACGAACCGCGTGCGCATGTAGAGTTCGCTGGCGAGCTGAGGTGAGGTGGTAAAGGGAGTAGGCCCGAGGTACACCGCGACGAGACCGAGAACGCTTGGTACGCCTTTGCTCCGATCTAGGTGGGCGCTGAGACGACGAGGAAGGGGAATAAGTCGAAACACGTCGTGCAAAGTGAGAGTAGATCTGTCCAGTCGAGCCCCCAAAGGGTGACGAGGTAGCTTCAGTCGACTTGGGCATACAATAAGCGTCCTGGCGAGCGTCGTCGTCGGCGACGGCACTTGTTTGTTCTAAAACGATGTAAGGACTGAGGAGGACTACTTCTGCTCCGAGAAAGAGATCTCAGAGATCCAGTCGCTGGCGGACAAGACCAAGAATATGGGGGAACAGGAGGCCCGTGATGAGTTGTCGAGAGAGAAGAGGAGGCTCTTCAAGAAGTTGACGAGCAAGCTGTTTTGCCTCTACCGCCTCCTCGCTTCCCACCTGGTCAAGGCCCTCCACGAGCTCGGCGCCTCGGCGATCTGCTTGGGCTACCCTCTCAGCGTAGCGCAGGAGGAGGGCAACGAGTTTACGTCAAACCTGTGGTCCTGCCGTAAACCGATGGGCGCGATTGGATCAGGGGCCCATGAGTGCGGCGTGAAGGCCTTAGAGGTCGTCGAATACAACGCGTCCGAGTACTGTGCCTATCGGGGCGGGAAAAACCGAGGGGCTGCGGATCACCGAGAAGCCCTGGAAGGTCAGCCCAAAGCGGGGCTTTGGCCTCTTTCGTTTGGCCTGTTTTTTCTCTTCGCTTGTCATCTTCAAGCGCCGCTGGGTGGCTCGTGACGCCGGTTATCCACGGCATTTTTTCCCCTCCACCGCGGTTTTAGCGACGGACTGGGGCCTGCGAGGACCTGCCGAGTGGGTGGCTCAAGTCTCTATGGTGAGGTAATTCCCTCGTTACCGAATTCCTCCATTATCCAATCCCTTATTTGGTCTCTAACCCTTCTGAATGCTTCAAGGCGTTCTTCCTCATTTCCTATCGCAGCGGCCGGGTCCTCGAAGGACTCGTGTAGGTAGTGCTTCCCGCCGGCGAAGTAGGGGCACTCTTCATCATCCCCGCAGACCGTCACCACGTAATCGAACGTCCTGCCACGGAACTCCCTTACGCTCTTTGACCTTTGGCCCGATATGTCAATCCCGATTTCTTTCATAGCCTTTATGGCCAAGGGGTTAACCGCCGATGGTTTGCTCCCCGCACTCTCGGCGTGGTAGTTGGCCCCCAATAAGGCGTTCATGATCCCTTCAGCCATTTGCGAGCGCGCGGAGTTCTCGACGCAGAGGAATAGCACACTTTTCATCGAGACCACCCGAGGACCTGCCCGTGAAAGGAG